>NZ_JAUTYT010000011.1:0-211335 GCF_041946075.1 Flavobacterium sp. LAR06
GGGTCATCTCAAATTCTTAGATTGCAAATTTCTTATTTTATTTTGACATTTCCTCCCCAGGTTTTGTGCTTGATCCTTCAAAATACCGATAAAGATTTTCTCCTTCATTCTCTCAATCACTAAACAACAAAACTCACTCTTAGTTAGAACATCAAAAATAATAAAAATCAACTTTTTTTTCCCATTTCAGTAAAAACCTTCGCATTACGAATATACTTTTTCTAACCGTTCATTTAAAAAATCTCCTGCAAGTACAAAGAAAGTTTTTTCTTGTTATTTGTAAAAAGTTAAAAAACCAGAAAAAAAGGTTGAATGTTGTTATTTGGCGTATTTAATGTGCTCGTGCACATAAATTTAATGTGTTCGAACACATTTTTTTAAATTTTCTTTTTTTATTTAAAAAAAATATATAGTTTAGTCATTGAATTACGAACAACTAGTTCATATTTTTAATTTAAAAACAAATAAAACAGCAATTAAGTATGGTTTTTTAGATTTTTTATGAAAACATATAATTATTAAATAAAGTCTTTTTTACTCATTTTTTTTAATATGGGAAAAAGTCCAAAATAACAGGCCTTTTTGAAGATTAATATTTGTTAAAAAAGGGAGGGAATTATTATTAATTTGTTTATTTTTTTTAAGATTAATACTCGAAATAAACAAAGAGTAAATTCTTCAATAACAAGATTTTACTTCTAAATTATCCTATAAACTAAAATAGAACAACCAAAGATTTATATTAATAAAGCATAACCAAAGTAGATGAAGCGAAAATTAGCAGAATTAGCCGTAGTTATTGTAACACAACACGGAACCTTTAAAAAGTTACAAACTAAAAAATCAAATATTGAAATTTCAAATAAAAACCACCAACAGGCTGGATTTACTTATACAACATATAAAGATTTGGCTGAAATAGAGACAAAAAAAACGCATACTAACGGCATTCATCAAATGATAGTATGGAACAATTAATTCAAACTGTCTTTCAGGATTTTTATCCGGACAAACCTATAATTGCCTACACTGTCATCGATATTGGCTTGATTAATAGCACTTATAAAATTAAGACTGCCGATGCTGAATATATTTTGCAAAAGATCAACCAGATCGTGTTCCCAAACATAAAAGCTTTGTTGAACAATAAGATCAAAACTACTTGCTATCTAAATGCAAACGGTTTTTTTACTTTGACATTTATCGAAAATAAAAATGGCCATTTTTATTCGGAACAAAACCAAGCGATCTGGCAGCTTTCAACGTATATCCCTTCTTTGGTCCTAGATCGAATTGACTCAGATGCGGTTGCTAGTCAGGTGGGTGCTTATTTAGCAAAGTTTCATACGGCATTGCTTAATTTTCCTGTTTCGGAGTTGGAATATACAATCCCGGACTTTCATAATACCATAAAAAGATTTTCTGACTTTAAGGAAAGTATAAAAAAAGCTTCTCCGAAAAGGTTATTAGAAGCAAAAGAATCAATTGCGTTTTTAGAATCTAATTTTAAAAACATACAGAATGTTGCTAGTGATATAAATACAGGAACAATACCTCTGAGAGTAGTACACAATGACACTAAAATAGGCAACATGCTTTTTGATCAAAACAAAAATATACTATGTATGATTGATTTTGATACCATAATGCCGGGAAGTATTTTTCACGATATAGGTGACACTTTAAGAACAGGAACTAACACAGCAACTGAAGAAGAAAAGGATCTATCAAAAGTATCTTTTGATATAGAAATTTATGAGGCCTTTATGAAAGCCTATGTAAATGTAGCCTCTTCTTTTATGTCGGAGAAAGAAGCAAAAAACATCCATCTAAGTTTACCCCTGATTCTTTTCGAGCAAGCCTGTCGTTTCTTGGGAGATTACTTAAATAATGATAGTTATTACGCTACAACATATGAAAATCAGAATTTGGTAAGAGCAAAAACCCAAATTAAACTTATGGACAGTGTACAGTCCTATCTCAAAACAAAAAAATCAATTCCGTTTCAATACAAGACAATGAAATTTCTCAAGGGAAAATTGTCTTTGATTTTAAATAGAAAATAATAAACAACCAATGGTTCGTTGGTTTCATTAAATTAAATAGTTACATGAAAAAAAATCTTTTTACCCTATTTCTCTTTCTTTTGCTGGCGGTAAACGCAAAAGGACAAACTAAACATACTTTTACTATTACAGATGGTAATTTTGTTTTAGACGGAAAACCTATTCAGATTCATAGCGGAGAAATGCATTATGCACGAATTCCTAAACCGTATTGGCGTCATCGTTTGCAAATGATGAAAGCCATGGGACTAAATGCCGTGGCAACCTATGTTTTTTGGAATTACCATGAAACTGTGCCGGGTGTTTGGGATTTTGAAACGGGTAATAAAGATATTGCCGAATATATAAAGATTGCTCAGGAAGAAGGTTTGTATGTCATTTTACGTCCGGGACCGTATGTTTGCGCTGAATGGGAGTTTGGCGGATATCCGTGGTTTTTACGAAATGTTCCAGGAATGGTTATTCGTGGTAATAATCCTCAATATTTAGCTGCGACAAAATCTTACTTTACCGCACTTTATGGACAGGTAAAAAATTTATTGGTTAGTAATGGAGGCCCAATAATTATGGTTCAGGGTGAAAATGAATTCGGTTCCTATGTAGCGCAACGAAAAGATATTCCGTTAGAAGAACATAAAAAGTACAGTGCAGCCGTTTTTCAACAACTGAAAGATGTCGGTTTTAACGTTCCTTTCTTTACTTCGGATGGTAGCTGGTTATTTGAAGGCGGTGCCCTTCCGGGAGCTTTACCAACAGTAAATGGTGAAGATGACGTAGCTAAACTAAAAGAAGTTGTCAATAAATATAACGATGGAAAAGGTCCCTATATGGTGGCTGAATTTTATCCAGGCTGGTTGGATCATTGGGCTGAAGAATTCCCGAAAGTTTCTACCGAAAGTGTAGTAAAACAAACTCAAAAATATCTTGATGCAGGGGTTTCTTTCAACTATTATATGGTGCATGGAGGAACTAATTTCGGTTTTACCTCTGGAGCTAATTACGATGGGAATCATGATATTCAGCCAGACTTAACTACTTATGATTATGATGCTCCAATAAGCGAGGCAGGTTGGGGAACAGAAAAATACATTGCATTACGCGATATCTTAAAGAATCCTAAAACACCACCAGTCCCTACAAAGATTCCGGTAATTTCTATTCCAAACATTAAATTAACCAAAGCCGTTAGTCTCGAATATTTAAAGAATAAAGTAAAACCAGTTAATGCAGATTCACCTTTAACTTTTGAGGATTTAAATCAAGGACATGGCTACGTTTGGTACAGTAAAAAATTCAAACAGCCTATTAGTGGAACACTTGAGTTAAAAGGACTTCGTGATTATGCAATTGTATATGTGAATGGAGTAAAAGTAGCTGAACTGAATCGTTACTACAAAAAATACGATTGTACGATCGATGTTCCTTTTAATGCCACTTTGGATATTATTGTCGAGAACATGGGACGTATTAATTACGGAGCAGACATTATAAATAGTACAAAAGGAATTATTTCACCTGTAATTATCAACGGACAAACAATCACCGGAGATTGGAACATGTACCAACTACCAATGGATGTCGCTCCAAATTTAACCGATGCTAAAAATAACGCAAAAGTTGGAGCACCAACAGTTTATCAGGGAACTTTTAATCTGAGTACAGTAGGTGACACTTTCCTTGACATGCGCGATTGGGGCAAAGGAATCGTTTTTGTAAATGGAATCAATATTGGCCGATATTGGAGTGTTGGACCTCAACAAACTTTATATCTCCCAGGATGTTGGTTGAAAAAAGGTGCTAATGATATTGTAATTTTTGAACAGAAAAATGACAAAGTACAAACTTCAGTAGGAACTTTAGAAACGCCAATATTAGAAAGTTTACAGCCTGAGAAAGGAGAACCTAAATAAAAAAGGTTGGTTTTTCAGGAGAAAAATTAGGGCAATGAAAAAGTAAGAACAGCCAAAATAACCATCTCTATTTACTGTCTGATTTTAAGAAAGTTAAACCGAAAAATGGTTTACTTATTGCCCTTCCTATGCCTTTTTTTAAAATAATTAAACAAATAAATATCAAAAATGAGCAGTACTCACCATGCTTCTATTTTTTGATTTCAACCTAATTAAAATCGCCAATAACGAGCCAATAGAGCGAACTGTTATTACATCAAACATTTAATTAAACCATATTTATAAACCACTTAAACAACCAATTTATGAGAAACCAATTTGACCCGGCTCCGGCTGGGCTATTAACCAAACAAAAAAAAATATTTCTTTTGATGAAAAAGAAAGCAATATTCTTTTTTGCATTCTTATTTACTATTTCTTCTTTTGGAAATACATCAAAATTATCTTCTGATTCAAAGAAAGATATTTTGATGAAACTTCCTGTGAAATCAAAACCCGAAGGAAAACTAATCACATCCAAAATTGACAATCCCATCACTGGAAAAATTTTGGGTGAATTAGGTGAAAATTTATCAGGAGCAACTGTTAAAGTAAAAGGCAGTTCCATACAAGCTATTACTGATGTAGACGGAAGTTTTTCTATAGCTGCAAAAGAAGGAGATGTTTTACTTATCTCTTTTGTAGGTTATCAAAACAAAGAGATTACTGTTGGTACTCAAAAAAATTACAACATTAAACTTAAATCTGCTCAAAACGATTTAACAGACGTTGTTGTTATTGGATATCAAAAAGTCCATAAAAAGAATGTAAATGCAGCAGTATCAACTATTACCAGCAAAGACTTACAGGATATTCCGGTAATTAGTGTTTCTTCTATCATTGGTAGTTTGGCAACCGGAGTACAAACACCAACTCAAACGGGTGCTCCCGGAGGAAGAGGTTCTTTGGTTATACGTGGAAATACAAGTATGTCTTCAGGATACAGCAGCCCGCTTTATGTAATTGACGGAGTACAGACTTCTTTAGAAGATTTAGCAGGATACAATACTTCCAACACAGACTTTTTAGCTTCTTTGAATCCAAATGATATTGAGAAAATAGATTTCTTAAAAGATGCTTCTGCAGCCGCTATTTACGGATCACGAGGTGCTAATGGGGTAATTATCATTACCACTAAAAAAGGAGGGGCATTGGATAAACCAGAATTTACTTTTTCATTAAACACAGGATTATCCCCTATTCCGGATTTAGTACCAATGAATATTGGATCTGCCGAAAGAAATGCCAAGATGGCCATGGTAAACAAATGGTGGAAATCTGATGACTTACAAACATCACATATTCCAATGGTTTTATCAGACAGTTTGAATCCGGCTTTTAATAACAAAGTAGATTATCAGGGATTATTTTATAGAACCGGGATTTCTAATAAGTATAACTTAGGTATGAGAGGCGGATCAGAATCGACCAACTATAGATTATCATTAGGATATGATAATGTAGAGGGTGTTATTAAAAATTCAGGTTTTAAGCGTTATACTTTTTCAGGAAATATCAATTCTAAAGTTGGGCAGAATTTTGACAATCAATTTCGTGTGAATTTAGTGCTAACTGAAAATCAAACTGGTCAGGGAAATCCTGATGGCGGAAATTTTCAATTTAATAACACATTACCTACTGACCCTTCAAACTTAAATTCTTCTTTATTTTATGTTTCAGATGCTAAAATTAAATCACTTCAAGGAGAATTATCTGAAAAGCTAAATACTGATGAAGTTACACAAGTGACCTTTTCTGATTTTATGAAATATGATTTCACTTCTGCTTTTTCTGTTAATGCCCAATTTAATTATGTGTATAGTTCTGAAAAGAAAAATTATTATGAGCCTTCAACAGTGCGTGAAGATGGCGATGGTTTTGCCAGTTATGCTTTGTATAACCGTAAAAATTTGTCTTCAGATCTTTATGTTAACTACCTGAAAAAATTTAGTGAACATACCATTACGGCTGTACTAGGACAAAAAACGGATTATAATAAATATGAAAATATGTTTATGTACGCCAAAGGATTTGGAGTAGATGCTATCAAGGTTATTAACGAACGTTATACGCAGGATCAGATTAATGGTAATACAAGTATAGAATCAAATGCCTTATTATCTTATTTTGGCCGTGTAGGGTATCGTTATAAAGATCGTTATATGATTGACGTTGCTTTTAGTAGGGATGGTTCTTCTCGTTTTGGTGAAGATGTTCGTTATGCTAATTTCTCTTCTGTAGCGTTAGGATGGGTTTTCTCTGATGAACCTTTCATCAAAAATTGGGGTGAAAATATTATAAGTTATGGAAAACTAAGAGCCAGTTATGGTGTAAATGGAAATGAAATTGACGAGAACTTTTTAAGATATGGATCTTACAGATTAGGGTACGGTGGAAACCCGTTGTGGTCTAACCTTATGAATGTCTCTACTTACGGCGGCACAACAGGAGTGGTAACCGATTATAATACTATCGGGAATCCTAATCTTTCCTGGGTAAATGCAAAACAATGGGATATTGGTTTCGATTTGGATTTGTTTAATAATCGAATCAATGTAACTTTTGATGCCTATAATAAAAAAACAGAGAATCTATTATTTGAAACACTTTTCCCAGCTTATTCAGGTTTCAATCAGGCCAAATCAAATGTAGCGGGAGTAATGAATTACGGTTGGGAATCAATGGTTAAATTCCAAATCTTTTCGATGAATAATCCCTGGAAACTAGAGGTAACTACGGGGATAAGTCAAAACAAAAACTATGTAACGAAGCTTCCTAATGGGAACAAAGATTATTACGGATATGATGCAAACAGAGGCAGAGATTATGGATATGTGGTAGGAATGCCATTAATTCTTCCTGTACAATTCAAGAATGAATATATTATAGATTATCTGAGTCAGTTACCCGTAAATCCATATACAGGTGAAGTGCTACATGGCAAGTCTGCCTGGGGAACTATTGCACCTGGTACACCAATATGGAAAGATTATAATGGTGATTATTTGTTAGATGAAGCCGGTGATTACAAACTAGATACTTCATTTAAGCCAACACCAGATTTCACAGGTTTATTCAATATAAATTTACGATACAAAGGCTGGTATTTACAAGCCTACAGTCAATTCTCTTTTGGTTCTGATATTATAGATTCATCTACACAAAGATATTTGGATAATTATGATAGAGGTACTGATTGGGCTACTACAGGACTGCAAGATCTGAGTGATTTGTCATTTTGGGAGAATCCCGGAGATGGTGCAGCAGGCGTACATTACCCGGCTTTATATCCTGCCCGACCAAATACTACACCATACTACAGGTTTAGAAGTGGTCAGTCTTTATGGAAAGAAAGTGGTGATTATTGGAAAATATCAAATGCTACTCTTGGCTATACAATAGACAAAAATCGTGTTTTAGATCAAATGCATATTTCTAGAGTGCGTGTTTATGGAACAATTTTAAATCCATATCAATGGCAACGTTCTAAAGTAGTTGCAGATGCTTCTCAAGTAGATGAGATGGGGTATACTCTTGGAAACGGGTATCCACAATCAAAAACATTCACATTTGGATTGGATATTAAATTTTAAATGAATTAAAAATGAAAAAATATACATACAGTAAAATAACAGTCCTGATTTTTGGCTTTTTTAGCCTTTTTAGCTGTACAGACATGCTGGACCAGGAACCACTAGGTCTTGCTACTCCACAAAATTTTTGGGTTTCGCAAGCCAATGTCGAATCAGCATTAGCTGGAGATTACGCTTTACTTAAAGAAGCACTGACTAGAGATTCAAACTTTTTGTTATGGGGAGAATTTACCGGAATGACTTTTATGGATAGTCAATTCTGGATTGTAGATTATATCGAAGGAAGTGGCAATTATGTTTTGGCGTATCGAGATGATTCCCGTAATTGGAAAGGATTTTACAGAGCAGCAAACTGGGCCCTTTCTATAGAAAAACACGTAAGCGAAATGCCAGACAGTGCTTTCCAATCGACAGAAGAAAAAAACAGATTAATGGGAGAAGCGGCTTTTGTAAGATCGTTATCTTATTTCTATCTGGCCCGTATTTGGGGAGATGCACCTATTGTTGATGAAGTTATAGAAACTTCAGACCAATTGATTAAGGACGGTTATATCGTCACAAAACCAAGAGAAAACGAATTAAAAGTGCTGGATTTTGCTTTGGCTGCAGCCAATAAAGCAATCAGCTTACTGAAATACTCATCTCCAGGGGCTCCTAAATGGGCTATTACAGCAAACAAAGCAAGCGCTGAAGCCTTAAAAGCACATATTACACTTTGGTACGCGAGTAGAGATCATGGCAATCCAGCGATGCTGGCTCAAGCTCTTGCCTCGGCTAATTCAGTAATTGGAAACAGTAATGCTTCACTTATTGATTATGCAAATGAAGGAGTTGATGGCTTTAATGATATGTGTATTGGTCAATCTAAAACAGGACTTTTTGAGATCAATATCAGTTCTGCAATGAATGAGTCTTATCGTGTTGACGGAGGAGACAATACGATGACAGGGTTAACATTAACAGATCCGTTTTTTCTAAATCCTAATTCCAATGCTCCAATTATTAATGATGATTTTTATGGTAAGAATATGATGAATTCTAATCCGGATCGGGATAATGACAAGCGTAAAGAATTGTTTTTTAGTGATTTCGACTCCAATGAACAATCCTCTTTGATGAAGTATTCGCAGGCAACGCGTGACGGTCAGTCAACTGATCCGTATGCGAGATTTTCAGAATCGAATATTCTAATTTTCCGATTGGCAGATATCTATCTTCTTAGAGCAGAAGCCAATATGAAATTAGGAAATACTACAGCTGCGGTTTCAGATCTAAATACAATCAGATCTAAAGCAAATGTACCTAATTATACTGGTGCAACAGATATTACATCATTAACCAAAGCCATTTTTGATGAACGTACAATTGAACTTGTGGGAGAAGGACAATCTGGATTTGACAGAATCAGAATGAATTACTACGCAGGAGTGAGTTGGATGAATCCAGACAGAATTTCTCATCAAGGATGTTTTTGGCCAGTTGATCCGACAATAATTTCAATTAATCCAGCCATTATTCAAACAGATTACTGGAAAGGAAAACTGTAATTTTTTAATCTTAAAGAACACAAAACATGAAATATATATCTATAATAATTGTACTGTTTACCTTGTATTCCTGTTCAAACGATGACTATCTAATAGATGGCGGTTTGGCCGATCAAAATGTTGGAAAATCAACTTATGATTTTCTAAAATCACATAAACAATTAGACACCTTAGCTTTATTAATTGAAAAAGCAGGAATGATTGACGTAGTTAACGCCGAGTCAACAACTCTTTTTGCTCCAAATAACTTATCTATAAAAAATTATATTTATTATATGAGGGACATAGAGGAGAATCAGGATTATGGAATCGATGATATACCTACTGAAGATTTAAAAGGGATGTTGGGAGGCTACATTTTTGATCAAAGTCTCGATCGAAGTAAACTGGTAAAAGAAGGAAAAATTTATACGGCACATAATGGAGAGCAAAGAATGCTTTCGCTTAAACCTGTCGATGAATATGGAGATCAGTTAGATGAATTTCCTGAATATGTATATTATACTTTTAAGGGAGATGACGACTATTGGGGGGCTAACCCAAGTGAAGACGGTAACAATGACGATGTTAATACTGTTGTCAGAACTTCCAATTTAATTTCTACCAATGGAGTAATTCATGTACTGCAAGGGTCTCATCATTTTTCGAATTATACCGATTAAACCATCGTTTTTATAGGAAAATGTCAGAACAAAAATGGAATGCCAAAATTGATTTTTTGAAGCTATTTCTAAGAAAATTAAAAAAATAACATAAGTACATATGAAAAAGATAATTTATTTATTCGGGATTACCCTGCTTGTATTATCGTGTGAGCAGCCCGAAGTAGGATATATCAGTGATAATATACATTCACTACAAGACACAATAACCGTACCTCGTGGCGTATTTTATTCTTCAACGCCACCAGCTGTAGAAGGATCGACCTATCCTATGGAATGGTCAATCACCGGTATTACAGACAAAGATGGTAAACCAACTACTGAATTGCAGGACTTACATGAAATTCTAACCTGGACCGCTCCGTTTGATCCTAAAACAGATACTACGCTGGAGCTGGCCATGAAAAAATTAAAATTGAGCCCGCAGCCTTCTATTATAATGAATCCGGTGAGTGGTGAATTTGTCTTCACACAAGCTTCAAAAAATGTTGTTAATAATGATTTCATTATTAATGTAAATGCTAAAAATGTTAGGGGCGAACGTCAATTAGACAAGTTTACGTGGGTAAAAATGGGACCTTTTGTTCCTGTAGAATTCAAAACGGAGATGCGTTCAAGATTACAATTAGGCAAAGGAGGAGGAGTTTATGACACAGGTTATACCTACTCTGTTTTAAATGATAGTGATCCGAAAGTTCCGGGTGTATTAGATGGGACCGATCCTTATATCACAATTGTAAAAATAAGCGATGAACCTAAAATGGCTGTAAACGTAAAAATGATTATTGCCGATAGTCATGGAGCAGCTCTTGATCCTAATAAAGTAGTTTTTAATATTAGTGGATCTGAACCTTTGCAAAATTACCATGACAATACTATAGGTGTCGTATTGGATTCAGAAAGCACTACTTTTGGTTTACCTGCTCCTCCATTTCCACAATATGCAAGAAATTACCAAGGTAATGATGCTTACTTAATGTATTATTTAACAACAGCTGATGCTTTTACGGTAGATAAAGCAGCTTTTGAAGCAGATAATGGAGTAAAAGACTGGACGAATTATATCGATCCTGCCACTGGTCAAATTCGAAACAGAGCATACATAAGATGGGGTGTAAAAATAAATGATTCCGGTACTTGGGAAATTAAAATGAAAATCCCTTATACAACCAAAAAATAATTTTAGCTGAAACCTCAATCATAAAGTTATTTAGGCTCATTTATTTGAGTTGCTATTAAAACAAATCCCTTTTTACTGTAACAGGTAAAAAGGGATTTGTTTTTTATATCCAGTTATTTATTTACACTAGAAAAAAAAGCACTGTCCTACCACAGGACAGTGCTTCTTACATAAACCACCAATTTATTGGAAACCAAAACCAATCAACAACAACTTACAAATTGTTGATCGTCTTTTCTTTAACACCCTTTTTCTGATTGTGCCGAACTCAAATTCGGGTTCTTATCTACCGCAGCCTGCGGATAGGGCAATTTCATAAATTTGGCCTGCCAACCACGCTCTTGTGCAATGTTACCTGTAATATCATAAATGGTTTTCATTACCTGATCAGCAATTCCCCAACGGCGACTATCAAAATAACACTGCCCTTCTCCCGCTAATTCAATACGTTTTTCATTTCGAATAAGTTCACGCATTTTTTCTTTCGTATTATACATCGCCTGATCTACTGCTGGCATTCCTGAACGATCTCTAATGTCATTAATTGCATCGTAAACAGAGCTATCCGGACCACTCTCCTCATTTTTTGCTTCTGCATAAATCAGTAAAATTTCAGCATAACGCATAATCGGAAAATCCTGCGCGCCATCCCATTCTGCAGAAAGATAAGCTGGATCCGTTAATTTTCTGTAATTATATCCTGTCATATTGCTGCTTGCGCTCCAATCATAAATATAACCCGGCGAAGCATTTTCCCAAGGGGAAGTAGGAAACATTATACTAGCGTATAAACGTGTATCTCTATTATGAAATTCTGCAAAATAAGCAACTGAAGGACTTCAGCGAATAATTGAATTTCTTAAGATCGTAAATATTATGCTCAATACTGATGAATATGAGCTGCTTGCCGGTTTAGGATATTTCCATTCCTATAATGAAAAAGACACCGAAAGAATGAATCAGGTGTATAAATACATAATGATGAATTTCACCAAACCCATTTCTTTAGAAACGATTGCATCTGTCGCTCACATGACACCACCGGCATTTTGCAGTTTCTTTAAAAAACGAGCTCAAAAATCATTTACCCGTTTTTTAAACGAATTAAGAACAGGGCATGCCTGCAAACTTTTGCAAAATGAAAAACTATCAGTATCTGATGTATGCTATGAAAGTGGTTATCAGAATTTTGTGAATTTCAATAAGCATTTTAAACAGATAACAGGAAAAACGCCAAGTACCTATAGAAAAGAATTTACTACGATTCGAAATTTCTAATAAACAACGAGTTAAAAAAAAACTACTATTCTCAAGCTTTTTAAATTAAATTTATTGGGTATTACCAAAAAAAACTTCCTATATTTGCACCCCCATTCAAGAATCGAATTATGACTCGATAGCTCAGTTGGTAGAGCACATCACTTTTAATGATGGGGTCCTGGGTTCGAGCCCCAGTCGGGTCACAAAAGGTTGAGTAATTTATTTTACTCAACCTTTTTTTATTTTAGGTCATGCAGAGAAATGGTACACTCGCCATCTTGAAAGGATCGTGCTTTTATTACTTCCAGGGCACAAATAATCATTAGAGAGCAATGTAATTTTTTAAAGTTTTCAAGAACTACACTTTTCCAGTTCTCCTTTCAATCTATCAGAACAAAGACTTTACTACTAAAATACAATCAATTACAAAAAAAATCCTAAAAATATTTGCGTAGCCAAATAACTTCACATATATTTGTAGCCAAATAACTTCACAATGAATTTAAGACGAGATGTATTTCAGGCTATAGCCGATCCGACGAGAAGAGCTATTTTACTTTTGGTGACTTCGCATTCGATGACAGCCGGAGCGATCGCATCCAATTTTGACACAGCAAGACCAACCGTATCCAAACATTTAAAAATCCTGACCGAATGTGAATTACTTCAGCAAACACAAAACGGCAGAGAAGTCTATTATACCATAAATGCAGAACGAATGAGAGAAGTTGCTGAATTCATTGAACCTTTCATAAAAATGTGGGATGACAGATTCAATAAACTTGAGGACATAATGAAAAACTATAAACCAGAAAACTAAACCAATATGGAATTAAAAACAAAAATAAATGCTGAAGACAGCAAACAGGAACTCGTCATTACAAGAGATTTCGACTTACCTGTTTCCCTGCTTTTCAAAGCGTATATAGAACCCGGAATTGTAGAACAATGGATGGGAACCAAAGTTTTAAAACTGGAAAACAAAAAACACGGCGGCTATCAATTTGAAACTAGTGATGCAAAAGGAAATGTAGTACTACAGATCAACGGCGCCATCCATGAGTATATCCCCAACCAAAAAATCACCCGAACATTTGAAATGGAAAATTCACCATTTGCAGTGCAATTAGAGTTTCTGGAATTTGAAGCAATCACAGCAAATACCAGCAAACTGACCATGCAAATTGTTTACAAATCAAATGCATTAAGAGATCAAATGATGCAGCTTCCATTTAAACAAGGCATCAATATGGCCCACAACAGATTACAAGAAATCGTTAGCAAACTAAAATAAAGTATCATGACAAAAAGAAACAAAATTATATACTGGGTTGCCACACTATGGCTGGCATTAGGAATGACTGCAACGGGAATCGTGCAGATATTACAAATTAAAGAAGAAGTGGATATGATGGCGCATTTAGGCTATCCACTTTACTTTCTGGTTATACTAGGGGTTTGGAAATTACTAGGCGTTATCGCAATACTAATTCCGAAATTACCGTTACTAAAAGAATGGGCATACGCAGGTTTCTTCTTCGCTATGTCGGGTGCGATTATATCACACTTTGCCAAAGGCGACGAAGCCATTGCTTATTTTGGCCCAACTTTACTACTTGTTTTAACTGTACTATCGTGGTATTTTAGACCTGCGGATAGAAAAACAATTTCAGTTTAACCTATAAAACAAACAGCATGAATCCTAAAGTTGATTTTTATTTTAAAGACAAAAAGTGGCAGGAAGAATTGGAACAACTAAGAAAGATTGCGCTTGATTGTCAATTGACAGAAGAACTAAAATGGGGCACTCCCTGTTATACGTACCAAAAAAAGAATATTGTTTTAATACACGACTTTAAAGAATATTGCGCCTTTTTATTTTTTAAAGGCGCTTTATTAAAAGATACGGAAGAAATATTGATTCAGCAATCTGAGAATGTTCAGGCAGCGAGACAAATCAGATTTACGAATCTTAAAGAAATTGTCGAGCAAAAAAACATTTTAAAAGCTTACATCTACGAAGCGATCGAAATAGAAAAAGCAGGTTTAAAGGTCGAATTAAAAAAGACCTCAGAATTTCCGGTTTCTGATGAATTTCAAAAGAAGTTAGACGAAGATTCTGAATTAAAAGAAGCTTTCGAAGCCTTAACTCCAGGACGTCAAAGAGGTTATTTATTGCATTTTTCTCAGCCAAAACAAGCCCAAACCCGCGAAGCAAGAGTAGAGAAAGCTATTCCACAAATTCTTGATGGAAAAGGATTAAACGATTAATTATCTTTACAATACAAAACGAAATCAAAATGAAGTCAAAAGAAATTTTAGCACAACTTGAGGCATTAGGCGATGAAAAAATGCGTGCCCAAAATAAGAAACGTGGTGCAGGAGATAATCAGTTTGGTGTTAAAATGGGCGACATACGAAACATCGCGAAAAAGTTAAAAACCAATCACGAATTGGCACTTGAACTTTGGGATACCGGAAACGTTGAAGCTCGCTTTTTAGCAGCTTTAATTATCGATCCAAAAAAGCTTTCCAACGACGAAATTGCCAAAATAGTTTCATCAGAAAAATTCACTCACATTGCCGATTGGTTTTATTCGTATGTCATAAAAGAATACGCAGACAAAGAAACATTACGCCAAAAATGGATGCATACAGCTGATGTTATGCAAGCACGTGCTGGCTGGAGCCTTACCAGCGGTTGCGTAACACGTATTCCTGAATTAGTCGACATACCAGCTCTTCTTGACCGAATAGAAAAAGAGATGCCAACAGCAGCTCCTGAAGTACAATGGACAATGAATAGCACTTTGGCACAAATCGGAATTAATCATACGGAGTATCGTGAGCGCGCTCTTGCTATTGGAGAAAAATTAGGAATTTATAGAGATTACCCAACTTCTAAAGGCTGTACATCCCCTTTCGCACCCATCTGGATTAACGAAATGGTTCGCAGACAAAAATAACCACACAAATAAAACATCATGAGCAAAAATAAATTATCACCAGAACATCAGGAAGAAATCATCAGCATCCTGAAAACGCGTTTTGAAAAAAATAAAACACGTCACAACGATATTGAATGGAATAAAGTTCAGGAGAAATTAGAAGCAAATCCAACAAAACTCTGGTCCCTTCTTGAAATGGAAAAAACCGACGGCGAACCAGATGTCGTAGGCTATGACAAAAACTCAAATGAATACATTTTTTTCGATTGCGTGGCCGAGAGCCCAAAAGGACGACGAAGTCTTTGTTACGACCGCAAAGCACTGGATTCTAGAAAAGAACACAAACCTAAAAACAGCGCCATCGATATGGCCGAAGAAATGGGCATCGAACTCCTGACCGAAGAACAATACAGAAATTTACAGGAATTAGGGAATTTTGACACCAAAACATCAAGCTGGATTGCTACAACTCCGCAGGTCCGTAAACTAGGCGGCGCTTTATTTTCTGATTACCGTTATGGCAGAACTTTCGTGTATCATAATGGTGCTGAATCTTATTATGCAGCAAGAGGTTTTCGTGGTTGTTTAAAAGTTTAGTTTTTTTTTAGCAGCTATTTCCTGCTGTCCCTTCCAAACGAAGTTCACTGAACTCCGATTAAAAATAAGTATAATGTGAAGTACTCTTTTGAGCCGAACCCCGGCACAAAAGGATTTTCCCTCCCATCAGGGCTAGGGACTCATTTTCATAAGACATTTTGAAATATATTTTGTAAATTTCCCTTTCAATTAACCATTCGTACTATTAAAAAAATAATATTTATGGGAAGAATACACTTATTCGAATTTGAAGATCAAAAATGGTTTCCTGATTTTTTAAGGAACTACGGGACAGACTTTCTACAGTTTCTTTCCAACAAAACCGGAATGTACAAACCTATTGCACCATTAATAGAAGATGTACTAAAATCAAAAAACACTAACACAATAATTGATCTTGGCTCGGGCGGCGGCGGCGGATTGATTTGGTTAAACCAGGAACTTAAAAAAGCAATTCCGGACCTAAAAATCATCCTAACTGATTTTTACCCCAATATTCCAGCTTTTGAATACACAAAAAAGCAATCGGATAATTTTGAATTCTACAGCAAACCGGTTGATGCACGAAATGTTCCTTTAGAACTAAAAGGGCTCCGAACACAGTTTCTTTCCTTTCATCATTTCAGGCCAAACGATGCCAAACAAATTCTTCAAAATGCAATAAATTCAAAGGCGCCAATTGCTATTTTCGAAGCTCAGGAAAGAAGCTTTCCAAGTATTCTGACAATGGTATTTTCTCCGCTCAGCGTTTTATTAACTACGCCATTCATCAGACCATTTAAAATCGGCCGAATTATTTTTACTTATCTCATTCCGATTGTCCCACTATTTGTTTTATGGGATGGAATTGTTTCTTCCTTAAGAACCTATTCAGTTGAAGAAATGAAAGATCTTGTAAAAGATCTACACAATTCAGAAACTTATAATTGGCAGATTCACAGAGTAAAACCTGGACCGGGAGTGATTCTATATTTACTGGGAACAGAGAAAAAATAATCTTTTAAATTTAATTACGATTATTTCACAAAAGAATTTCCCCTACAAATAAAACTTTCATAAATTCGTTTCAGAATAAATTAACCTACTAACTAATCCCAAATTGGTTTATGAAAAAATTATTACTTGTATCATTTATTATGATCAGCTGCTCAACCTGGGCACAATCTTCAACGGCTTATTTTGACAAAGCCATGAAAAAAGCCGAAGCCGGCAACACAAAAGGCGCCATCGCCGATTACACAAAAGCAATCAACATGGATCCTAAATTTGTCGAAGCGTATCAAAACAGAGGTGTGGCAAAATACAATCTCAATGATTTAAAAGGAGCTCTTGCCGATTTTAACAAAACACTAGAGTTAAATGATATGAATACTGATGCTTATACAGGAAGAGCCAATGTCAATTACAAATTAATGAACTTTAAAGAAACCATTGCAGATTGTTCTTCATCACTCGAGTTAAATCCAAAAGATTATGTAGCTTACAACTTAAGAGGTTTGGCATATAATAAAATTGGAGATAAAAAGAATTGCTGCAAAGATTTCGCTAAAGCTATTGAATTAGGAAGTCAGAGCGCCAAAAAAAACAAAGCAACGTTTTGTAGATAAACAAAAAAAGTTGGCAAAATCAAAAAGCAATCAATAAAAGCTACTTTTTATTGATTGCTTTTCTGTTTAACACCATAGCCTTTTCATATAAAAGATATCGTTACATTTGCTCTTTAAACTAACCTTGAATGGCACTTCTTAAAAAAATAAACAACCAGGCACAAACCGATAAAAATTCAGGATTCGGGACCAATGCAAACAGTTACGGCGGTAGATTTGTAAACAAAAACGGAACCCCAAATATCGAAAAAAGAGGAATGAACATCCTCCGTCGCATTAGTTGGTACCACACCATGATCGACATGCCTAACTGGAAATTTATGCTTATTTTATTCAGTTTTTATATTGCCATCAATTTTGTTTTTGCCTTGCTTTATTACGGAATCGGAATTGAGCATCTCGATGGAATTGCGCCAACACAAAGTGCGTTAATACAATTTGGACAAGCCTATTTTTTTAGCGCACAAACTTTCACAACCGTAGGGTATGGGCACATTAGTCCGAGTGGTTTTTTAACCAGTGCGTTATCTGCGGCAGAAGCTTTAATTGGTTTATTAAGTTTTGCTATTGCAACAGGTTTGTTCTTTGGAAGATTCAGTAAACCAACTGCTTTTCTAAAATTCTCACACAATGCCCTAATTGCACCATATGGTGAAGGCAAAGGCTTAATGATTCGTCTGGTACCTTTTAAAAATACCAATTTTACAGATGCAAAAGCAAAAGTAACTCTCGGAATGAGCATTGAAGAAAATGGCGAACGAACAAACAAATTTTACACCTTAGATTTAGAACTTGACAGCATCAACGCATTATCTTTAAGCTGGACCTTAGTACATCCCATAACAGAAAACAGTCCGCTATATAATTTTACCGAAGAAGATTTCAAAAAAATTCATGGCGAAATTTTAGTTTTTATTACCACATTCGATGACATGTTCAGTAACACCGTGGCAGCCAGAACTTCCTATACTTTTAGCGAAGTTATTTATGGCGCAAAATTCGTTACCATGTACAACAGAAGTAAAGATAGCTCCAAAACAATCTTGTATTTAGACAAATTAAATCAGTATGATACTACAAACTTCTCATAATCTATCATTTTAATCAGGTTTTAAATGTAATCTCAGATTTTATTCTATTTTTGTTCATCCAAAATAGCAATAATGATAAACAACATAAAGACCGTTTTTAGCATAAAAGACCTTGAAAATTTATCAGGAATAAAAGCGCATACCATTCGTATTTGGGAGAAAAGATATAACATTCTTGAACCCATGAGAACTGATACCAATATCAGACTTTATAATGTACATAATTTACAAAAACTATTAAACATAACGCTATTACACGAGTACGGATATAAAATATCTAAAATAGCGACATACCCGGAGGAAAAAATTCCACACCTGGTTCGTGAAATCATTTCAAAGAAGAATTCTCAAAATTACGCCATAACATCCTTTAAGATGGCAATGATGAATTTTGATCAGGAATTATTCTTTACAACATTTGACTGGCTTATTTCAGAAAAAACTTTTAGCGAAGTATTCAAAGACCATTTTCTTCCTTTATTAAAAGAACTGGGATTACTATGGCAATCTGAAACTATTAGTCCGGCAAACGAACATTTTATATCTCATTTGATCAAACAAAAGATTTTAATTTATACCGAGAGTCTCCAAATCTTAAAACCGGCGAAAACAGATCGTGTTTTTGTTCTTTCGTTACCCCTAAATGAAATTCACCAACTCGGGCTATTGTACATACAATATGAAATTCTCTTAAAAGGATACAAATGCATTTATTTAGGAGAAAGTATGCCTATTGAAAACCTTCAGGATCTTACCCGATATTTTGAGAACATTACGTTTGTCTCTTTCATGACCGTACAGCCTGATCGTAGCGTAATTAATCAATATGTAAAAACAATGGGGCAAAAATTACTGGAGAAAAACAATGAAATCTGGCTTATGGGTAGTATGATAGAACACATTGATGACACCGTTTTACCAGAAAGAATAAAACTTTTCTACTCTATGGACGAGACTCTGGAAAGAATATAATTATTTTGTTTAAAGTTTTTGTATATTTGTTAAACAAATGACAAAAACTATCACAATATTAGGTTCTGGCTTCTCTTCGTTAGCCGCTTCTTGTTACCTGGCACAACAAGGCAACAAGGTAACTATTTATGAAAAAAACGAATCGATTGGCGGTCGCGCACGACAATTCAAAAAAGACGGTTTTACTTTTGACATGGGACCAAGCTGGTACTGGATGCCAGATGTTTTTGAAAAATTCTTCAGTGATTTCAACAAAAAAACAGACGATTATTATGAACTCATCAAACTAAATCCGGCGTACCGTGTTTATTTTGGAATAAATGACTTCATCAATATTTATGATAATCTTGAAGCAATAAAAACCACTTTTGAAGCCATTGAAAAAGGGAGCGGATCAGAACTACAAACTTTTATCAATCAGGCCAAAAGCAATTATGATATTGCAATTAAAGATTTGGTTTATCGCCCGGGAGTTTCTCCTTTAGAATTAATCACGCCACAAACTGCATTAAAACTAAATCAGTTTTTTGGCAATGTAAGTACTGATATTCGGAAGAAATTTAAAAACGAGCGATTAATTCAGATTCTCGAATTCCCCGTTTTATTCCTAGGTGCAAAACCAACCAAAACACCATCGTTTTATAATTTTATGAATTATGCCGATTTTGGTTTAGGAACCTGGCATCCTAAAACCGGAATGTTTGACGTCGTTCGTGGCATCGAGAAACTAGCAACTGAACTAGGAGTTACGATTGAAACGAATGTAGCAATTGAAAAAATTATAGTAGAAAACAAAACCGCAACCGGAATCATAATTAACGGAAAAACCATAAAAGCGGATATCATTTTAAGTGGTGCTGATTATCAACATACCGAAACCTTACTCGACGAAGTACATCGCAGTTATTCAGAAAAATATTGGGAAAATCGTGTTTTTGCACCTTCTTCCCTATTATTTTTTGTTGGTTTCAATAAAAAAATAGAGAACATTACACATCACGCTTTATTTTTTGATGTTGATTTTAATCAGCATGCAGCCGATATTTATGACAACCCAAAATGGCCTGAAGCTCCCTTGTTCTACGCCAACTTCCCATCAAAAACAGATGCGTCTACAGCACCAAACGGAATGGAAAGCGGGTTCTTTTTAATTCCGTTAGCACCGGGAATCACAGATACTGAGGAACTTCGCGAATTGTATTTTGAAAAAATAATCACTCGTTTTGAACAACTTACGCAGCAAAAAATTAAAAACAATATTATATTTAGAAGATCCTTCTGCAAAAATGATTTTGTAACAGATTACAATGCTTACAAAGGAAATGCATACGGAATGGCCAATACATTATTACAAACTGCATTTTTAAGGCCAAAACTAAAAAGTAAAAAAGTTCGTAATTTATATTTTACAGGACAATTAACCGTTCCTGGTCCAGGGGTTCCACCAGCCTTAATCTCGGGAAAATTAGTAGCTGAATTAATTCACCAATCTCTAAGATCGTAAAAAGATGAAATCATTATTTGACACCGTTTCTATAAAGTGCAGCAAATTGGTTACCCAAAGCTACAGTACTTCTTTTTCGCTTGCCGTAAAAATGCTTTCACCTAGTATTAGAGATGGCATTTACAGCATTTACGGTTTTGTTCGTTTCGCCGATGAAATTGTCGATTCTTTTCATGATTATGACAAAGAAAACCTCATCAATGATTTTGAGAAAGAACACTACAAAGCCATGGAAATGGGTATTAGCCTCAACCCTATTTTAAACTCGTTTCAACATACCGTGAAACAATATAATATAACGGATGATTTAGTACAGGCATTTCTTAAAAGCATGAAGCTAGACTTGATAAAATCAACTTATAATACGCAAACCGAATACGAAGATTACATTTATGGTTCTGCCGATGTTGTTGGCTTAATGTGTTTAAAGATTTTTGTCAAAGGAAACAATCAAAAATACGAGCAACTAAAATACGAAGCGATGCGATTGGGCTCTGCTTTTCAGAAAGTCAATTTTCTCAGGGATTTAAAAGACGATAACTTAGTTTTAAACCGAAATTATTTTCCCGGTGTCGATTTAAAATCTTTTGATGAAAATGCTAAAACGGCAATCATCAAAGAAATCGAAGAAGATTTTAGAATTGCCTATCAGGGAATTATAAAACTTCCAATGGAAGCAAAATTTGGCGTTTATACAGCTTACATTTATTACAAAAAGCTACTTCAGAAACTAAAAAATACGCCTTATTATGAAATTGGAAATTCGCGAATAAGGGTTTCAAATTACACAAAAGCGGGACTTTTAGCCCAATCTTTTGTAACTTACAAGCTAAAATTAGTCTGATAATTTATAGAGTCAATCTTTTATATTTTCAGGTTAAAATTTCAGTCATTTTAATTGCAACTTTAATATTTCAACAAATAAAAAAATGATTTCTTCCTTAATCTTTTTAGGTGTTTTTCTGTTCATGGAATGCGTTACCTGGCTTACGCATAAATATGTAATGCACGGATTAATGTGGTACTTTCACGCAGACCATCATCAACCAAAATACGATCACGCTTTTGAACGAAATGATATTTTCTTTGTCATTTTTGCCATTCCGAGTATTGTTCTTTTTTATTTTGGCGTTCAGGGCGGATTTAATTATTTGTTTTTCATTGCCTGTGGCGTAACTTTATATGGGGTTTGCTATTTTTTAATTCATGATGTTTTGATTCATCAGCGTTTTAAATGGTTTAAAAACACTAAAAACAAGTATCTCATCGGGTTACGAAAAGCACATAAAATTCACCATAAACATTTAGGAAAAGAAGAAGGAGAATGTTTCGGAATGTTATTTGTTCCTTTTAAATATTACAAAATGTAAATTGATTTTATGAAAGTATACAAAATAGAAACCATTCAACATGTAAATGCAAGTGTCGAAGAATGCTGGGATTTTTTCTCCAGCCCAAAAAATCTTCAAACCATAACACTTGATAATATGAGTTTTGAAATTCAGGATTTTGACGGTAAACGTATGTATCCCGGCCAGATTATTACCTATACTTTAAAACCTCTTTTAGGCATTAAAATTAATTGGGTTACGATCATCATCGTTTCAAAAGAAAATCAATATTTTATAGACGAACAGCGTTTTGGACCTTACGCCTTATGGCACCATAAACATTTTTTTGAACCAACAGAAGACGGAACAAAAATGACTGACATCGTACATTATGCCCTGCCATTAGGATTCTTGGGCCGAATAATGAATAAACTGGTTGTAAAAAGTAAACTGAAAACGATTTTTGATTATCGCCATAATAAAATCGAAGAACTATTCAATTCAAAAGTACTAGTTGAAAATCAAATCGATTAATATTAAACACACGAAACATATTTTTCACTAAAGATTAAAATGGCAAAACAAAAAGTTACCTTTTTCTGGTTTAGACGTGATTTGCGTTTAGAAGATAATACCGGATTATTTCATGCGCTACAATCAGACTTTCCTGTAATTCCATTATTTATTTTTGATGATGATATTTTGGAGAGCCTTCCTAAAAATGATGCGCGGGTAAGTTTTATTTACGATTCGCTTCAAAAAATAAACGAACAGCTTCAGACAATTTCTTCTTCTATTTTAATCAGAAAAGGGAAAACTAGTGAAGTCTGGCAATCACTTTTAGAAGAATATGATATTCAACAGGTTTTCTTTAATAAAGATTATGAGCCTTTTGCCATTAAACGTGATTCAGCCATTTCTTCTTTACTGAAAGAAAATCAGATTAAAACTTTTTCATTCAAAGATCACGTGATTTTTGAAGAAAAAGAAATAACAAAAGCAGACGGTCTTCCCTATACTGTTTACACTCCGTACAAAAATAAATGGCTCGAGAAATACCATCTTTCAGGTGGAGTATCAGAATATAATTCAGAATCACTATTCGATAATTTTGCAAAAAATCAATTTATATTTCCAGAATTAAGCGAAATAGGTTTTGAAAGAAGCACAATAAAAGTCCTTCAGCATAACTTAACACAAATTGCCAATTACAAAGAAACCAGAGATTTTCCAGCTTTAGACAGTACTTCTTATCTTTCACCACATTTGCGTTTTGGAACTGTAAGCATTCGCAAATTAGTAAATTGGGCAAACCGAAAAAATCAAACTTTTTTGAGCGAATTAATCTGGAGAGAATTTTTTATTCAGATCTTATTTAATTTTCCGAATTGTGTTAATCATAATTTCAAATCGGCTTATGATGGTATTCAATGGAGTAATAACGAAGATGATTTTAAGCGCTGGTGTTCCGGAACAACAGGCTACCCAATGGTCGATGCAGGAATCCGTCAACTGAATGAAACCGGTTACATGCACAACCGCGTTCGCATGGTTGTCGCCAGTTTTTTATGCAAACATTTACTCATCAACTGGCAATGGGGCGAAGCTTATTTTGCTGAGAAGTTATTAGATTTCGAATTGGCCTCCAATGTTGGAAACTGGCAATGGGCCGCTGGAACAGGTTGCGATGCAGCACCTTACTTCAGAGTTTTCAATCCCGAAATTCAACAAAAGAAATTTGACGAAAAAGGAATCTACATTCGTAAATGGATTCCGGAATTTGATTTGGGATATAATGAACCAATGATTGATCACGCTTTTGCGAGGGATCGGGCGATTGCAACTTATAAAGCAGGAATTTTGAAATAAGTTTTTTTTGTTTCAGGTTTAACCGCAAGGTTCGCAATAATTCTACGCAAAGGTCGCAAAGAGATTATAACGCAATCTTGTCAACTTGAAACCTGAAACAAAAAAACTATCTTTTAATATTTCAAATAATTCGTCACCACAATTTTCGCTTTCAAATCAAACATTAAATTATACAAACCAAAGAAAGTTCGATTCATATAAATAAAGTGCTTAGAACCGCGATTTCCGTTCATTTTTTTGAGGGCAGTATCATTTGAGAAACGTTCGCCTAATTTAGCAATGCTTTCGAAAAAGCTTTCATCGGCAAAATCGAAGGTCTCATCTTTAAACGGTTTTGTAAAAAGTGACAACAAATCATGAAACATCTCTGTGAAATATTCTATTTCTGAAGGTGTATCATCTTGACGAAGAATTTCTAATTCAAATAATTTCTGATTGAAAAGTGCTGGATCTGTAATTACATTTTTGTTGATTAACTCAAAATACGGCACATAAAAATCTTCAGGAATTTGTTTCATACAACCAAAATCCAAAGCAATTAACTGATTTTGCTCGTTCACTAAAAAGTTCCCGGGATGCGGATCTGCATGCACTTTTTTCAAAACATGAATTTGATACATGTAGAAATCCCAAAGTGCCTGACCCAATTTATCTCCTACTTCCTGATTTGTATTTTTAGCCGTAAACTCAGAAAGGTGAATTCCCGTCATCCAGTCCATCGTAATGATTTTCTCTGATGAGAACTCCGGATAATAATTCGGAAAGATTATATTTTCAATTTTACTGCAGGCTTCAACAACTTCCTGACTTTGTTTTAATTCTAATAAATAATTGGTTTCTTCAATCAGTTTGTCTTCAACTTCTTTAAAATATTTATCAGAATCTTTCCCTTGCAAATTAAACATTCTGATCGCAATAGGTTTCACCAAAGCCAAATCTGAAGAAATACTATTAGCAACGCCAGGATACTGAATTTTAACTGCCAGTTTTTTATCATTTTTCTTAGCCAAATGCACCTGACCAATACTTGCCGCATTGACCGAATTAGCATTGAATTCATCAAAGATTTCATAAGGCGTTTTTCCGAAATTCGTTTTAAATGTTTTTAAAACCAATGGTGCCGAAAGTGGCGGAACAGAAAACTGCGATAATGAAAATTTCTCGACATAAGCCTGAGGCAAAAAGTTCTTGTCCATACTTAACATTTGAGCGACTTTCAACGCACTTCCTTTCAGGCTTTTTAATCCGTCGTAAATATCTTCGGCATTATTTTCGTTTAATTTGTCTCGGGTTAGGTCTGGATTAACCATTTTTTCGGCATAATGCTTAACATAGTTTACACCTATTTTAGCTCCGGTTTGCACCAGTTTTCCAGCTCTTTCTATTTTTGATGTTGGTATATAATCGATTGTTTTCATTGTTTGCTGTATATTTTTTCTTTGAACAGAAATTTTCCAAAATCTATCAAATGATTTAATGGCGCTACATTCATAAGTTCGAATGATGCATTAACGGACTTTTCGATAAAAATATCTGTTTTCTCAAAAGCGGCAGAATCATCATCCATCCAGAATTTTATGGTCATCATCAATTGCAGCCATGCACTTTCCTGAATTCCTTTTTCCTGAAATTTTTGAAATTTCTCCTGTTCCAATCTATAATCGTCTGTCAGGATTTCAGCAACATATTCTTTGAATGATTCACGAAGGGAAGTCAGTTGTACTAAATTTTTTAATGGATTTCTATCTAGTTTTAATGATTGTAGAACATAACTTCTGTTCGCTGTCAGAATCTCGAAGAATGTGAAATAAAAACTCAACATTTTATTCTTCATATCATATTCCTGATAATCCGAATTTTTATGCAGCAAATCAACTGTATTGACTAAAAAGAGTCTGAATATCTCTTTTTCTAAGCCTTCTAGTGTTCCAAAAAAAGCATAAAATTCCGTTTCTGTAAAATCATTTTCTTTTGCAAAATGATAAACTGATTTTGGTTTTTGCCCCTTTTCTAAAACTTCATTCATGTACATTGAAACGATATCTTCTTTATTGATTATCTTCTTTTTAGTAGCCATTTCATTTAAATTTAGAATTTGCCTTAAAGGTAAGGAATGTTTAAGTACCTTTACTTATCGTTAAACAAGATGCACTGTTAAATATATTATAATATAATGGCTAAGAATGTTTTACTCACCGGAGGAACTGGATTTATCGGCAAGCATCTTACAGATGTTCTTATCGAAAGTGGTTTTACGGTTTCTATTTTAAGCCGTTCGAGCAGAGAAAATACACCATCGATTACGTACTATAAATGGAATCTAAAAGATAATTTTATCGAGAAAGATGCCATTCTGAATGCCGATTATATTATTCATTTGGCAGGTGAAGGAATTGTAGAGAAACGATGGACTAAAAGGCGTAAAAAGGCAATTCTGGAAAGTCGTATTAAACCCATTGAACTTATCTATTCTATTTTAAAAGAAAATAATAAAACTCTGGTCGCTTTTATTTCTGCCTCTGCGGTTGGTATTTATGGTGCTATTACTAGTCAGGAAATTTGTACAGAGAATACACCTCCCGCCAATGATTTTCTAGGCACTACCTGTCAAAAATGGGAACATGCTGCTGATCAAATTGCTTTATTGGGAATTAGAACAGTAAAAATCAGAACGGGAATTGTTCTTGGAAAAGATGAAGGATTTCTAAAAAAAATAGCTCCTGGTTTTAAAGCTGGTTTTGGTGCCATTTTAGGTTCCGGAAAACAATATTTACCTTGGATTCATGTAGAAGATTTGTGCCAAATTTACTTAAAAGCAATAGTAGACACTGAAATGCAGGGTCCCTACAACGCCACGATAACTGATAATACTACAAATGCAACCCTGTCAAGAATTCTGGCCCATTTATATGGATACTCCATTTGGCTTCCCAATATACCAGAGTTTCTTATCAAGCTTGCATTAGGTGAAATGAGTATTGCTGTTTTGAAAGGGCAAAGAATTTCATCTGAAAAAATACAGGAAGCAGGTTTTGAATTTCAATATAAAGATATTGAAGCAACGCTCTCAACGAGTCTTTCCTAATTTATTTTAGTGTTAAAAGAATCGCATCTTCGTTTCGTATCACTCCAATTAAATCTGTATTTGCCGTTTGCGAAATTTTCTCGGCAATTCTATTCGGTATTTGAATATTAAAATCAGATATCGCAATTGGAAAATCAGAATGAATCTGAATGCCTTCGTTTACTTTTTTCAAATAGGCTTTCACTTCAATTTCTTTTGACTTACCACGAACAGTCAATTTACCTTTGATCGTATATTCTTTTTCAGTTTCATTGATATCCTTCAAATCAAATTTTGCAATTTTACCTTTAAAAATCGCTTTAGGATAGCGATTACTTTCCATATAATTATCGTTAAAATGTTCTTGCATCAAGTCCAGTTTAAAACGAAAATCTTTGACAACAACGGTGCAGATGAAAACGCTTGTTTTAGGTTCCAAAACAATCGCAACAGATCTATTTACTGCTTTTACTTCCTCAAATAATGGTACTGAAGCCTCAAAATTTACAGTTGCCGTATTGGTTGTAAATTTTTCCTGAGCAAATAAAGAAAATGCAGAAAAAAGCAAGATTAATAATGTAGTTCTTTTCATAATCGTCAGCAATTAAACAATTATGTCATTCGGTTTTTTTTAGTGGGATTAACTAAAAAAAGAATCAGATTTTTAAAAAATCGAATGGCAATACTCCGTGAAATTTTAGTAACATATCTATATACTTAAAGTTACGAAAATTTCCAGCTATTAGTTGCTGCAATATGCTAAATATTTGTGAAATGTTTTTGTGGTGTAAAATGTGAGATGTTGTTTGTGAAATACTTTTTTAAACTATTTCATTTCAGTACAAATCTCCACTAGAAATCCATCTAAATCCCTAACATAGGCCACAACTTGACCCCAAGGTTTTTGTGTTGGTTCTTTTATTAGTACTGCTCCAAAAGAGGTTGCTTTTTGTACCAACTCCGGAACATCATCTGTAATAAAACCAATTTCTATTGCAAAAGGTTTATTATCTAAGTTACTTTCAACAAAACCATCTTTTAAATTTTCCCCTGCCAATTTCTTTGACGCAAACGAAAGTGTAGTTTCACCTGTAATTAATTCGCCATAATCATTGCCAGGTGCGATAAATTTTCTTGAAAAACCAAACACATTCTCATAAAATACAATCGACTGTTCTACATTTTCTACATATAAAATTGTATATCCAAATTTTACCATTTTGATCTGATTTAAATTAAACTTTTACTTTTAACTAATTTCTAAAAGTACATTATATTGATCCAAACTTGCCAAATCTTCAATCGAATTTACTTTTGCAATTTTTTCATGTTCCTGAAATTCTTTTTTGGCTTCATTATGTTTAATTGCTTTTCTAAAACGACGAACCTCTTCTAAATTCGACAAAATAAGTCCGGGCACTTGCACACTTTTACCTTCTTTATCTTTGGCAACCATTGTAAAATAAGACGAATTACAATGTTTAACAGCTCCTGTCTGAATATTTTCTGCTTCAACGCGAATTCCAACCACCATCGAACTTCTACCAACATAATTAACCGAGGCTTTCATGGTAACCAATTCTCCTACTTCAATAGGTTTTAAAAAATTTACGGTATCAACCGAAGCTGTCACACAATAGTTCCCGGAAAATTTTGAGGCAGAAGCAAAAGCAATCTGATCCAGTAATTGAAGAATATAACCTCCATGAATTTTTCCGCTAAAGTTGGTGTGCGAAGGCAACATTAATTCGGAAATACTTATTTTCGATGAAGAAACGGATTTGAAATCTGTAGTCATATGATTGTGGTATTTTAAGTCGGTAAATATTTTAGTTTAGTAGTTGATTATCCTCTGTATTTGAGGCTCTTGCAATAATATTTTCCGGAAGCGACTTTTTGGCCTTTGCTCCCATTTTCTTTAATTTTTCGACACTTGAAATCAAGTTTCCTTTTCCGTCTACCAATTTATTCATGGCATTGTCGTACTCATTTTTGGTGTCTTTTATTTTGTTTCCAATTCGAACCAAATCGGCAACAAAACCTTCAAATTTATCGTATAAAGCTCCCGCTTGTCTGGCAATTTCAAAAGCATTTTCCTGCTGTTTTTGGTTGGCCCACATACTGTCGATTGTTCTTAAAGTTGCCAGTAATGTGCTAGGCGTTACAATTACAATATTTCGGTCAAATGCTTTATTGTATAAGGCCGAATCTTCATTCAATGCAATTGCAAATGCCGGTTCTATCGGAATAAAAAGCAAAACAAAATCCGGGCTTTCGATTTGATACAAATCGTGATAATTCTTATTTCCGAGTTGTTCTACATGTCTTCTAATCGAATTGACGTGTTCTTTTAAATAATCAATTTTTAGAATTTCAGATTCTTCATTGATCCATTTTTCATAGGCAACCAAAGAAACCTTAGAATCGACAATCATTTTTTTGCCGTCAGGCAGGTTGATAACGACATCAGGAAAAACACGAGCTCCTTCGCTATTTGTAAAACTTTGCTGTACTTCGTACTCACGTCCTTTTTCTAAACCCGATTTCTCTAAAACACGTTCCAAAACCAATTCACCCCAATTACCCTGCATCTTGCTATCACCTTTCAAGGCTTTGGTCAAATTCAAGGTTTCCTTGCTCATTTGCGCGTTCATCTCACTTAAACCTACAATCTGCTGACGCAAGGCCGCATGATAATCGATACTTTCTTTATGCGTTTGTTCGACTTTTTTCTCAAATCCCTGAATTTTATCCTGCAAGGGTAACAAGATATTCTTCATGTTCACACTGTTTTGTTCAGTGAATTTAGCCGACTTTTCTTCAAGTATTTTGTTGGCTAAATTTTCAAACTCTTTAGTAAATTTTTCCTGAAGCTCCGTTATTTCCGTTTTTTGTTCTTTATGACGTTCCCACAAATTTTCAAAATCTACTTCTTTTTTAGAAAGCTGAATTGCCAGACTGTCTTTTTCAGTTCGGATACTTTCTTTTTCTACATTATTTAACTGAAGTAACTTTTCAAAATTTCTTTTTTCACTTTCAAATTGTTCCTTCTGTAACTGCAATTGATTCGTATTGGCATTTAATCTTTCCTCTAAACTCACTTTTTCTGATTGAAATTTAGCTGAAAACAACATTCTTCCTAAGTAAATCCCTAGAAACAACGCTACAATAAAAGCCAATAAAAACGGAAGAAAATCAAACATAACTTAGTTCTTTTTTACGTAAAAGTACGCAATAATACGTAGTACTTACTTTTTAAAATTAAAATTTCACGAATAATTAGTAATCTTAAATTAAATCAACATTTTCAATTAAAATATTTCTAAAAAAGGAATGCTACACGCAACCATTTTAAAAAAACACATCTACTAAGTATAACCTATTAAAATATTACCGATGAAAAAATTAATGTTAAGCTTGTTTATAGCTTTTGGATTTAGTGCCTGCTCTCTTAATAATGATGACCTGGATAATGTAGATTGTGGAGTAAACACAAATGTAGCTTTTACGGGGTTTCCACTTTTATGCAATTATGCCGTAAAAAATTTACCTACTACTCCTGCCGCTATAGTAGTAAACTCAACTGAAAAAATGGAGTACTACTTTACTAAACACGAAAATACCTGTACTGTTCCAAGCGATCCTAACATCGATTTTACTCAAAAATACTTAGTCGGAATTTTTGCCGGAGTAAAACCTACTAATGGTTATGCCATAAAAATCACAAGTATAGTTGAAAACAGCTGTCAGATGGTTATTAATTTTTACGAAAAAGGGCCACAAGCAGGTGAAACAATATCATCGTCCCCTACTTATCCATCAGATTTTATTTTGATTCCAAAAACATCAAAACCTATCATTTTTAACAGAACAACAGAGACTTCTGATAACATTGTAATTGGAAGTTATAACGATAAATGTACGGGAACAGATTGTCAGAAATTCTTTCAGATAAACAATTACAATATTCTAAATTTTCTAAATGTAGTAGCAGGTAAGTATGATTTCAACCAATATAAATACGCTACCATAGCAAAAAAAGACGATTATACTTTATTCTTAACTAAAGTACCAACTGAAATTTTAAACTTAAAGGGACAAACCAAAACATACGGAACACCAGGTTCAGCAGATCAGGGAGGTATTTATTTTCAGTTGACTCAAGGTGCAGTAGTTACCAAAATTTTTATTGACCCTAACGATACTGCTGATCAAAGTTCAGAAGTAAAATTATTCAAAAAAACTATTCAGGATAAAATCACAAGCTTGAAATAATAAGACTATATTTTTCTACTGAATTATTATGCTAAAATGATGTAGAAATTTGAACAATATAGATCAACCAAAAAAGTATTGTTTTCCTGACAGCCAGATCACAATCTGACTCTCTTGAAAACAATACTTATATCATATAAAATATTGACCATCAAAACTTAACAATCGTTAGCAATAAAAAGTATACTAAGTGTAGTATTTATAAAAGGTAGCTTTTTAAGTTTATAAAAACTATTTTTGCAAAACCAAATTAAACCATTTTTGAAAGACGATTTAGAAAAATATATTCGACAATGCATGCAAAATGACAGAGATGGACAGCTGAAAATTTATCAGTTGTTCTCTCCTGTCTTGTATGGTATTTGCCTGAAATATATGAAAAATGAAGATGATGCCAAGGATGTTTTCCAGGAAGCATTTGTGATTGTTTTTCAAAAAATAAGCCAGTACAAATTTGAAGGAAGCTTCGAAGGCTGGTTAAAACGTATTTTCATAAATAAGCTTATCGAAACTTTAAATAAAAAGAAGAAAGAAAGTTTCTTTTTAGATGTTTTTGATCCTGATACTGATTTTATAGAGGAGGAAGAATTAGATGCAATTCCGATAGAACAAGAAAAACTGTTAGAATTTATTCAGGATTTACCCGATCAGTACCGAACCGTTTTTAACTTGTATGTTTTTGAAAAAATGAAGCACAAAGACATAGCCGAATTATTAAAAATATCAGAAGGAACATCAAAATCAAATTTAAACCGGGCGAAAGGGATTTTGCAAAAAAGGATTTTGAGCATAAAAAAAAATTTTAAAATAGCATGAAAAAACAGAATATAGAAGATATTTTTTCATCAATGGAAGACTTTTCAAGTATTCCGCCTCCTGAATTGTGGGCAAACATTGAAGAAAAACTGGACCAACCTAAAAAGAAAAAAAGAGCTATTCTTTGGTGGTCAGCAGCGGCATGCCTGTTACTAGGCTTGTTATTGCCTTCTGTTTTACATTTTAGCTCAAATAATGGAATTCAGACTATTACTAATGGTGCTGGAGGAAATAACAGTGTTGTTATAGACGAGAATAAAAAAGATTTTAATACTACCCGAACAATTTCTACCGAAGAAAACAGCACCGAAAAGCAATCTGAAATTGGGAAAAATTCTTCTGAAGATAGCTTAAAAAATAACCCTAATACTGTTGAAGAAATTCAAACAAAAGAAACTGCAGTTGCTCAAGCTGATTCTAAAAATAACAATGGTTCCTCTGATGTAAAATTAAATTCAGCAAAAATAAATGTAAACCAGGCCGTTGCTGAACAAACAAGAATTTCTGAAAAGCAAAATGAAGTCAATTCAGCATTTTCCAAAAATAAAAATTTAAATTCTCAAAAAAGAAATGCAAATCAGGCAGTAGCTGAAAAAACATATACTTTTGGAAATCAAAATCAATTCAATTCTTTTTCGAAAAATCAAAGCTTTAACCCTGAAAAAAGAAATGGAAATCAAGCTGTAGCAGAAAAAACTTTTAAGACCGGAAAACAAAATCAATTTAATTCGTTCTCAAAAAATCAGGTACCCAATTCTATTTTTGAAAATCAACCGAATTCAAATGCTGCCAGTGTTGCTTTAGGAACTTCAAATTCAGTTTCAAACAATAGACAAACAGCGGCAATTGACAATAAAAAACAAGCTGCACCAACAACTATTAAAACCGAAAAAGCGATTGCTGACAATACTTCAAAAAGCAGTTCAAAATTCAGCGACGTTTTGAGCAAACAAGATTCTGTTCAGTTGGCAGAACTTCAAAATTTAGAAAAAGGCATAATTCCTGAAGTTAAAAAAGGAAATGAAAAAAAATCTAAAACTTCATCAACTGCTGAAAAATGGGCTCTTGAAGTTTTTGCCGGAATTGCCAATTCTGAAAACTATAAAAATGACAAAACTTTAGGCAACGTAAACGACTCTAAACAAAGTAGTACGTACGGTGTTAAAACTAAATATAAAATCAATAAAAAATGGGCAGTTGGTTCTGGTGTCAAAATCAACGAATTAGGCCAGAGTGTTGCTAATGTTTCTTATATTAAAACGGCCAACAATGCTTTCCTGACCACTGGTGATTATTTTATAAAAAACCCTACTGTTCCTCAAATCGCAAGTAGCGAAGGCTATGTATTGGTTTCTAATTCAACTAAAAATGCATTGACAAGCAACAATGTTCAGAGTGGCAATTTAGACCAAAGCTTAAGATATGTAGAGATGCCATTAGAAGTTTCGTATGCCGTTTTTTCTAAAAATAAAGCTTCCATTAGTTTAAATACAGGAGGTTTTGTAGGGAAACTGATTTCTAACAATGTTGCTATAGACGGAAATTCTCTGGGAGAAAATATAAACGCGAATGATTTCGTATATGGCTCTACATTAAGCAGTACGGTACAATATCGTATTTACAAAAAAACAAATGTTTTTGTAGAACCAGCTATGAATTATTACGTAAATCCATTGAACAGTCAATCTTTTAATCAGTTCCAATGGGGCTTAAATTTCGGATTAAATGTTTCATTTTAAATAAAAAACAATATATTTAACACCCAAAAACCTACACAAACCCTAAACCTACAATAATTTTGAAAACAAGCTTAAAAGCGAGTCTTCACAAAATGATCGTAAAAAACCATTGGACAAATCACAAATCTATACCCAGAGATTTGCTTTTGACCAAAGAACTGGTTTATGATTGTTTTGATTTTGACTGTTCGCAACCACAGCAGGAAAGTGAAAGCATTGATTACAGTGCTTATCGTTTTTATCTCAATGAAAAATTTATTTGTTACCGTGAAGCCAAAATTACTCCCACAAAAACGGGTCAATTTGTCACTTTATGGAAACGAAGCAGATTAGGAACTATTGAGCCTTTTGATTCCTCCGATCTGATTGATTTTGTCTTCATTAGTGTTCGAAAAGAAAATCTTCTTGGTCAGTTTATTTTCCCGAAAGCGGTGTTATTAGAAAAAGGAATTTTTTCGACAGCAACCAAAGATGGAAAAAGAGCTATCAGAATTTATCCTTCATGGGACGAAACGACAAACAAACAAGCTCAAAAAACACAGCGTTGGCAATTGGATTATTTTTTTGAAATAGCACCAAAACCCGATTTTGATACTTTTAAAAAATTACTGGATTACTAGCATAAAAAAACGGCCGTCCTAAATAGACAGCCGTTTTGTATTCCATTTGATTCCTAATTTTAAACAGCAGTATAACCACCATCTGCAATAATATAACTTCCTGTTGTAAAAGACGATTTTTCAGAGCTTAGAAATACAACTAATTCAGCAATTTCTTCGGAAGTTCCTAATCGGTTCATCGGTGCTTTTGCAGCAATAGCCTCCATCATACTTTTATTTAGGTTATCTTTTAGCAAAGCAGTTTCAATGTACCCTGGCCCAACGGCATTACAACGAATATTTTTTAATGCATACTCGGCAGCAATATTCTTCGTCAGTCCAACAACACCGTGTTTAGAAGCGGTATACGCTGGACTAAGTGGAGCGGCAACCTGCCCGTGAATCGAAGCGATATTAACAATACTGCCTCCACCGTTTTTTTCCATTTGCTCTAACTGATAGCGGCAAGCATAAAAAACGCCGCTTAAATTCAATGCAATTACCTTATCCCATGCTTCTGGTTCATATTCTCCCGTTGGTTTTGCAGGGCCGCCCATTCCGGCATTATTGCACGCAATATCCAACCGTCCGTATTTTGAAACTGTAACTTCCACCATATGTTTATTATCAATCGCACTCGATGAGTCACCTTTTACAAAACAAGCTTCTCCACCACTTTCCTTTATTGCTTTAACCGTTTCTTCACCATGTTCTACATTATATCTGAAAGTACTACTTTTGCTCCTTCGCGAGCATAAGCCTCTGCAACAGCGCGACCAATTCCTGAACCACCGCCGGATACAAAAGCAACTTTGTTTTCTAAAAGTGCCATATTCTTAAAATTTAAATTTGTAGCTACAATTTACGAAGATCCTGATGGCTTATGCAATCAAAAAGGAAGTTTAGAATAAGATTAACGCTGTACGCTAATCAAATGTTATTTTCGGAAAAATCGAATCATTTCTGCAGAAAAATCATTATTTAGAAGAATAGAAATTATTTATCCAGTTTCATATTTCCTCTGTCTTCATGACTTTCCGGATTTGAATTAGGATAACGATTTGGAGTAACATCTGAATTACGATCTTTATTCTCAACTGTTTTTTTAGCTTCTTCTTCTGTCGAGACACCACGATTGGCATTTGGATTATCCGGATTGATTTGCTTTGAAGTTTCTTCAATTTTTTCATTTACATTTCTAGCCCGATCTACGATTTCTTTATTTCCTTTCGTATCGGATACAATTTCTTTTTTCAATTCTGATTCATGTACTTCTGTATCGTGAGAAACATTTTTGCCTTTCGATTCGTCTATATTTTTTTGTGCCCCATTTATTTTTTTTGAGCCTAGATTATTATTTTCCATGGTGTTTTGTTTTTTCATTACTACATAATATTACGAATTTTAGATTTTAAAACTAAGTCATTTAACATAGCTTTTGGATTCTTTATTTAATTTTAAAACTGCGTTTAAAACACATAACGCAATAATTATCAAAATAACAGTAAATTAGTACCGCATAATTTTCAAACAGAAATAAATCAGGAATTATGATTTTTTTCAAAACAAAAACGAGTTGGTCAAATGCCGAGTTTATCATAATAAAACTTTGCATCGCTTCTGCCTATATTTTAATTGGAAGTTATTTTCACGATTTCTTTAAGGACCACTATTAATCTTATTTGGTATAACTGTGATTTAGTTTGTCTTGTTATGGCTGAAGAAGATGAAAACCCAACTTAAGGATTAATTGGAAATACTCCTGAAACAAAACTATCTTTGCATAAAAACTACAATATGCATCAACATTTCATTCTTTTTAAACCTTACGGCTATTTAAGCCAATTTATTTACGAACTAAAAAGAAAGAAAAAGCTTTTGGGTGAATTGTACAATTTTCCTGAAGGAACGATGGCAATTGGCCGTTTAGACGAAGATTCAGAAGGATTGCTTTTGCTTACCACAGACGGAAAAGTAAGCGAGCTTATAAGAAGCAAAAAAGTCGAGAAAGAATATTATGTACAAGTTGATGGCGTAATAACTCCAGAAGCAATTGAAGAACTGCAAAAAGGAGTCGAAATTGGTTTTGACGGCGGAAAATACAAAACCAAACCTTGCAAAGCTTTTATTGTTACTGAAATTCCGGATTTTGGAGTAAGAGCCAAAAAAATCAGAGATGAACGTCATGGTCCAACTTCGTGGGCTTCAATCACTATAAATGAAGGAAAGTTTCGCCAGGTTAGGAAAATGACTGCAGCTGTTGGTTTTCCGACTTTAAGACTGGTTCGCGTTCGAATAGGAAATGTATATTTGCAAAACTTAAAAGCTGGTGAGGTTTTGGAAGTTTCCGATTTTAAATTAGATAATTAGAAAATGTGTCAATTAGATAATTATTAAAAGCTTGAAACTCTTAACCTATAATTCATAACTCATAACTCAAAAAGATGCTGAACGTTGTTCTTGTAGAACCTGAAATACCAAATAATACTGGAAATATTGGACGCTTATGTGTAGGCACCGAAAGTCGCTTACATCTAATTCATCCTTTTGGATTTGTGATTAATGATAAAAATCTGAAACGTTCCGGTTTGGATTATTGGGTACATCTTGATGTGACCGAATATCAAAACATAGAAGAATGGATCCAGCAGATTCCGGATCAGTCGCGTGTTTTCTTGATGAGTTCACATGCTGATAAATCCTACTTGGAAACCGATTTTCAGGATGGAGACTGGTTGGTTTTTGGAAAAGAAAGTGTTGGTTTAAGCAAAGAAGTTTTAGCTCGTTTTGAGAACCATTTAACGATTCCGATGTCGAAGTTAATTCGAAGTTTTAATATTGCTAATTCTGTGGCTTTTGTGGTTGGTGAAGCTAAGAGACAGATTGGGTTGAAAAAGGTTTAATTATGGATAAGACAGTTACCGTTAATGAAGCTTTAAAAAACGGTAGAGCAAGACTTGTTCACTTGCCAACGGTGATCATCATAGCAACTATAAGCTTAGGGCTTTTGTTATTTTATCTGAAAATAGTTCCCGGATGGAGTATTCCCATAAATTTAATTGTAGGTTTTTTATCTGGTTGGCTCTCTTGGAGCTATTTTGTAAATAAATGGAAAATTTGGGCATTTGAAAACGTAAGAAACGTTCATGAATTAAAGCGAAAAGCAATTGAAGATAAATTAATTTGGCAAAGTGGAAGCTGGTTTGAAAAAACTGAATTTAAAAGTGAAGATCAAAAATCAAAACTAAAATTATTAGAAAATAAATTTCTTGAGAAGGATAGATTCGAAGACGATGATACCGTTCCTCAAGAGATAATCGTTTATTATGCAACCTCAGCGCTAATATTTAATTTGGTAATTTATACTTTATCACTTTTTGCTATAATCTATTATTTTTTCGAAAATATTTGGATGATATTACTTTCCACTGCTGTTTGTTTTTGCTTAATTTATGATCTCCTTAAAAAATTACGAGATAGAAATCCTCAAATCATAATTAACTCTAAAGGAATTCAATTGAAAAATAAAAAGTTAGTTCCATGGAATAAAGTACGCAATGATAGCCTATCAGGCAATTATCTAATATTTAATAATGAGGGAATTGAAATTGAGTATTTTAATATAAAAAATTACGAGCTGGAAAACTTACTTCATGTTTACAGAGTACGCTTTGAAAACAACAATCTTAAGTAATTACAAACTTCCCTTTTTCGGCATCAAAAATAATATGTTCGTCTTTGAACAAAGTTTCAAAACTTCCTTTTGAGATTAAATTACAAGGTTCATCCTGCACCACAAATTCTGGCGTCATGATGATCATTTCATCGCTTAACTGAATTGCCAAATCGATATCGTGAGTCGAAAACAAAATACATTTCTGCGTTTCTTGTGTTAGCTTTTTTAGCAGTTTAAAAAGTGAAACTTTATGTAGTAAATCTAAATGTGTTGTTGGTTCATCCAAAATAATTAAGGGTGTATCTTGTGCCAAAGCTCTCGCAATTAAAACCTTTTGTAATTGTCCGTCACTGATTTCAAAATGTCTTTTTTGAGCCAAATGTCCAATTTGGGTCAATGCCATTGCTTCCTGAACTTTCTTTATATCTTCTGAGGTTAAAGTCCCAATCCAATTGGTATAAGGCTGTCTTCCTAACGCCACTAATTCAAAAACAGAAAGATTGCTTGGCGGTAATTTTTCGGTTAAAACCAAACTTAAATTCTGCGCTAAATCTAACGGATTGTAAGCTGCTATGTTTTTTTCATTCAGGAAAACATTTCCTCCTAATGGATGCTGAATTCCAGTTAGAGTTCGTAATAAAGTAGATTTCCCAATTCCATTTGCACCAATTAATGAAATGAGTTTTCCTGAATTTAAACTCAAATTTAAATTTTCTGCAATAGTCACAGTTCCTTTATTGGACTTGTAGCCAATGCTTAGATTTGAAGTTTCAAGTATTGTTTTCATTTTTTTTAAAGGTACTAGGGTTCTGAGATACTAAGGTTTGAAGATTACTGAAAATTTCTTTTTCTTATTAATAACCAAATTACTACCGGCGCGCCAATTATAGACGTAATTGCATTTATAGGAAGTGTAACATCAAATCCTGGCATTTGAGAAACTATATCACAGAATAATACAATAATAGCTCCAAAAAGCAATGTACTCCAAAACAGAATCATATGATTACTGGTTTGAAAAGTTAGTTTTGCTATATGCGGAACTGCCAGACCAATAAAAGCAATCGGGCCTGCAAAAGCAGTTATACTTCCGGCTAAAATACTGGTTGCAAAAATAATGATCACACGTGCTTTTCGTAAATTTAAGCCCATACTTCTGGCATAATTTTCTCCAACCAGCAAAGCATTCAAAGGTTTTATACTGCCCGCACTTAAAGCTAAACCAAAAAATACGCTGGCTGATAAAACGGTTATTGATTTCCAGGAAAGGTTTCCAAGATTCCCTAACGACCAAAAAGTAAATTTCTGAAGCTGTTCTGCTGTACTAAAATAAGTTAAAACACTAACAATTGCCGTGGTAAAACTTCCAAACATTAGTCCAACGATCAAGATTGCCATCGTGTCACGTAAGCGTTGTGAAACCACTAAAACCAACAATAAAACAAGTGTGCTTCCTATGGTCGAAGCCAAAACAATTCCGTATGATGATAAGGCGATAACTTTTAAAAAAGACGGCAAAAATCCGGCACCCAGAATTACAAAAGCCACACCCAGACTTGCGCCTGAACTTAATCCTAAAACGTAAGGTCCTGCAAGCGGATTTCTAAACAATGTTTGCATTAATAAACCACTGATTGAAAGTCCGGTTCCAACTAAAATTGCTGTAATTGCTTTTGGCAAACGGTAGTTGATAATAATATATTCCCAGGTTGATTTACTCGCCTGTCCTCCGGTTAAACTGGCATAAACATCTTTGAACGGAATATTTACCGAACCTAAACTAAGGCTCGCAAAAAACATCAGAAGAAGCCCTAAACCCAGAATGATAAATAAAATGGTATTTCGTTTTTTGTTTGCCAATTTAATTCAGTTTAGATGCAAAAGTAAACTCATAACTCGGCAATAAATCCGGATGAAAGATTTTGATATAATCTTTCAAAACCAGATCTGGACGGCTTGGTGACAATTCATAATAAATGGTTCCCCCAGTTGCACCAAACTTGCTTTCTAAAGTATAAATGGATTTATTTTTAAAAGCGTCAAACTCACTGTAATGCGGATTTGCTTTTTCTAATTCGGCCAAAGTCAGAAAAGATCCTGACGCAATCCAAACATTCGCTGTTTTGGCTTTGTCTAATACTTTTTCGAATGATAAACCTTCACTTCCGGTACCTTTTAAATCGGCCCATAAATAATTAGACTTTGCATCTTTCATAAATTGCGCTACCCAGCTGTTTCCTTTTGCCACATACCAAACGTCTTCGTACATAGAACCATATAAAACTGTTGTTGTAGCAGGCTTATCAGCTACTAATTTCTTAGCCTGATTATAACTTTCAACAATCTTATCGAACAGTTCTTTTGCTTTATCTTCCTTAGCAAACAAGGCTCCGTAAAGTTTAATCCATTCGGCTTTTCCCAGTGGAGATTGTTCCATCCAATCCGCTTGAATCATCACATTTAAACCGCTTTTTTTCAAATTATCCAGCATCGGATTGTTATTGTCAACTCCAAAAGTTACAATCAAATCTGGTGACAAATCTATTAACTGCTCAATGTTTAATTTTTCGTTTTGTCCAACATTTTTTACAATACCTTTATCAATCAATATTCTCGTTTTTTCAGAAGAAATATAATCGGTATGCGGAAAACCAACTAATTTATTTTCTACATCCAGCATTTCAAGATACGGAATATTGGTTGTTGATGTAACTACAACCGTTTCCAGCGGGACTTTGATTGTTGTGTAGGTTTGAAGACTATCCGGAACTTTAGCATCTTTTTCCTTTAAAATATAAGTAAACTTTTTATTTGCATTTGGCCATGGATTGGTAACCGTTACAACAGAATACCCTTCCTGTTTTACTATAGAAAGCCCTGAAGCATATTCGATACTATTTTTAGCAATTGTAGATTTTGCAACTTCGGTAGTTTCATTTTTTTTACAACTTACAAGAAGAAAAAAAGACAAAACATAAAACGTTTTAGGTAATAAATGTTTCATATGTTGGTTATACTATTTTGTGATTTGAAATCGTTAACACCAATATCGGCACAGATTTTGAACACTAAAATTTCAAAATTAAATTTTTTGATGAGGACAAAGGTAAGGCAATTTCTATTTTTTTTGTTTACCTTTATTCTTACAAATCTCAACAAACTCATTTTTTACTTTATATGAATACCACAAAAACCAAAATTTGTTCGAGTTGCGAAACTATTTTTAGATGCGGGGATATTTCTGTTGAAAACAAATGTTGGTGTAATGATTATCCTCCCATTTTTAATCTTTCTGAAGGAGGAGATTGCCTTTGCCCTGCCTGCTTTAAAGAAGCCTGCGTAGACAAAATTGATGCTTATGTAGAAACAATGACACCTAAAAAAGCACTTCAAAATAAAGCCATATCTTTACCAAAAACTGCAAAACTTATCGAGGATATTGATTATTATAAAGAAGACGGCAATACTGTCTTTACTAGTTGGTTTCATTTGAAACGCGGTAGCTGTTGCGGGAATGATTGTCGTCATTGCCCCTACTAATTATTAAAAGCTACTGATTATTTAAATGATAAAGAATTTGAAAACATTAGCAACGATGCCATTACAATCTTAAAACTAATTAGAAGTATTATCAAAACCACAAAAAATCAACTCGTTTCCAAACCAGTTCCTACTACAAATTAACAACTAACAATTAACAATTATAATGATTTACTTAATTACCGGCGGCGAACGATCAGGAAAAAGCAGTTATGCCCAAAATTTAGCATTGAAACTTTCGGATACACCAATCTATGTAGCAACGGCCAGAAAATGGGACGATGATTTCCAGAATAGAATTGACCGTCATCAACAGGAACGCGACGAACGATGGACCAATATTGAAAAGGAAAAACATTTAAGCGAAATTGATTTTTCAGGAAAAGTGGCATTGATTGATTGCGTAACACTTTGGCTTACTAACTTTTTTGTAGACACTAAAAATGATGTTGCTTTAAGTTTGGAAGAAGCAAAAAAAGAGTTTCTTGCGATGGCCAAGCAGGAAAACGCAACACTAATTATTGTTACCAACGAAATCGGAATGGGCGTTCATGCCGAAACGCATATTGGCAGAAAATTTACAGAATTGCAAGGCTGGATGAATCAGTTTTTGGCAGCAAATGCAGATGAAGTGGTTTTGATGGTTTCAGGAATTCCGGTAAAAATTAAACCTTCTCAATTTCAATAGCAAAAATCAATTTCAATGGCAATGGAATACTAAAAACAAAGAAATTGCAAATTTTAAATTCCAAATTCCAAGGCACTGCCTTAACTTTACATAAATCCAGATTAATTTTTGAAATTGATATTGCAATTGTTTTTTTGCAATTGACATTGAATTTTGTAATTGTTATTGACATTGAAAATTTATGAGCTATTTAGATGATATTTTAAAATCGCGTCGTGATACCCGACATTTTACTACTGATGAAGTTCCTGATGAAGTGATCGAAAAAGCTTTACAGGCCGGGCATTGGGCACCATCTGTTGGGCTTACAGATGCCACACGCTACTATATCATCAAATCTGTAGAAGTAAAAAAGGCTATCAAAGATTTGTTTTTGGATTATAATAAAAAAGCCGAATCACTGACCGATAACCCCGAACAAAAAGAACACTATAAATCCCTGAAACTTGAAGCTATTGAAGAAGCTCCAATTGGACTTATTATCGCTTACGACCGTTCTGTTTTAAATCAATTTACGATTGGAACTGTTGGCAGTAATGAAGCGGTTAAATTTAGTTCGGTTTGTGCAGCTCAGAATATTTGGCTTTCCCTTACCGATCAGGGCTATGGCATGGGCTGGGTTTCGATTTTAAATTATCACCAGTTTAAAAAAATACTCGATTTACCTGAAAATATTGAGCCTTTAGGTTATTTCTGCGTAGGAAAACCAGCAACGAATTACAACAATCAGCCGATGTTGCAACAATTGCATTGGAAACAAAAATCCGAAGCTCCTATTTGTTCAGAAATTAAAAATGTAACGGAAAGTTATATTTCTGACTTAAAGTTAAAATCTCAAACTGAGATTGAAAATAAAAATGATTTCAGCAAAGAATTACAAGAAAAAATAGACGGTAAAACCAAACCAGTAGGTGCTTTAGGGACTTTGGAAACTTTAGCTTTTCAGCTGGCTACGGTTTTTGAAACTTTAAATCCGAAAATTATAAATCCGAATGTTATTGTTTTTGCAGCTGATCATGGAATTGCAAATCATGGTGTGAGTGCCTATCCTCAAGATGTAACACGCCAAATGGTGGGCAATTTTCTGGAAGGCGGTGCAGCTATAAACGTTTTCTGCAAACAGAATGATATTCAATTGTCCATTGTAGATTCAGGCGTAAATTATGATTTTCCGACAAATGCTAATCTAATTAATGCCAAAATTGCTAAGGGAACCCAATCGTTTTTACACGCGCCTGCGATGAGCGAAACCGAATTGCAATTGTGTTTTGAAAAAGGAAAAACCATTGTAGAAAATATTGCAAAAACAGGTTCAAACTGTATTGGTTTTGGTGAAATGGGAATCGGAAACACTTCTACAGCTTCTGTATTAATGAGTCTTTTAACTGGTTTTTCTATCGAAGAATGTGTCGGAAAAGGAACAGGAGTTGAAGATCAAAAATTACTACAGAAGCAGGAATTTCTAAAAAAAGCAATCGAAAATTATTCCGGTAAGGCCGATTTAAAAGAGCAACTTGCTTATTTTGGAGGTTTCGAAATTATACAAATGGCAAGCGGAATACTGACTGCGTTTGAAAACAAAATGCTGATTTTAGTGGACGGTTTTATTTGCAGTGTCGCTTTTTTAATTGCTACAAAAATAAATCCTTCTATAATTAAAAATGCTGTTTTTTGCCATTGCTCTGCTGAACAGGCACATCAAAAATTACTTCAATATTTGAATGCAAAACCAATTTTAAATTTAGATTTGCGTCTGGGCGAAGGAACGGGCTGCGCAATTGCTTTTCCTATTTTGAAATCGGCGGAAGCTTTTTTGAACGAAATGGCTAGTTTTGAGAGTGCTGGGGTTAGCAAGAAATAAATATCAATGGCAATAACAAATTTCAATGCCAATTAAAAATAACATTCTTAAATGAAAAAAGAACTACATATTTTCTTTACCTGCTTAATGTTCTATACCCGAATTCCATGCCCAAAAAACATCGATCATAATCCTGATTATTTAAATAAGGCTACACGTTATTTTCCTTTTATTGGATGGATTGTAGGAAGCATTTCTTTTTTGGCTTTTTATATTTTCGCTCAATTTCTTTCTGTTGAAATTGCAGTTATTTTAGCAATTATCGCTTCTATTCTAACAACTGGCGCTTTTCATGAAGATGGTTTTGCTGATGTTTGTGATGGTTTTGGCGGAGGCTGGACTAAAGAAAAAATCTTAATGATAATGAAAGACAGTGCCATTGGTGCTTATGGTGCAATTGGTTTGGTTTTATTATTTTTATTGAAATTCAAATTGCTTTCCCAATCAATTTCTATTTTTCAAATCGAAAGCTATAATGGACTTCTTAAGGTTTTTCTTTTGTTTATTTCAGCTCATGCTTTAAGTCGTCTGGCAGCGATTTCAATCATTTTTACACATGAATATTCTCGTGATGATGCTTCAAGTAAAAGTAAACCAATTGCTAAAAAACACAGCTGGAAAGAAGTTTTCGGAGCTTTTCTCTTCGGATTAATTCCTCTTTTTGTACTATCTTATTTTCAGTACGAATTTTTATTTATCTTAATTCCTGTTTTTATAACTCGCTACTTTTTGGCACGTTACTTCCAGAAATGGATTGATGGTTATACAGGAGATTGCCTGGGCGCAACGCAACAGATTTGCGAAGTTGTTTATTATCTAAGCTTTCTTTTGATATGGAAATTTATCTAGTTCGCCATACCGAAACTGCTTGCGAAAAAGGGATTTGTTACGGACAATCTGATGTTGATTTAGCAGAACCTTTCGATTCCATATTTGAAAATATTCTTTTGCAATTACCTACGGAAGCGATTATTTTTTCAAGTCCGCTGAAGCGATGTGTAATTTTGGCTCAATATATTCAGGACAGTATAAAAACCATATCCTATCAGGAAGACAAACGTTTAATGGAAATGGATTTTGGTGATTGGGAAATGAAAAACTGGAATGATATTCTGCCTGAACAACTCAATCCGTGGATGGAGGATTTTGTAAATGTCCCTGCTTCAAATGGGGAGTCTTTTGTTGTATTACACAAACGTACTGAAGCTTTTTTATCACATTTAACTTCAAAACAAATCAATTCGCCCATCATAGTTGTTTGTCATGCCGGAATCATAAGAAGTATCTTATGCCATCATTCCTCCTTACCGTTAAAAGATGCTTTTCAAAATAAAGCAGATTTTGGTGAAGTCATTAAAATTGAGCTCTAAGAGTAGTTTTGTTTAGAATTTGACTTAAAAAGTAAAACAAATTTGATAATTCAACATTTTTAACTTTATCTTTGCCCGAAATTTAAGGTTGTGTTTTAATTTTAAAAACGCATTAAAAGGGAATCAAGTAAAATCTTGAGCTGTACCCGCAACTGTAAGCTAAGTTCTGAAAAGAATGCTTGTTGTTAACTACAAAACCACTGCTCGCTCCGGCGAGTGGGAAGGTAAACAACAAGACGCAAGCCAGGAGACCTGCCTTTATAACAAATATCGAACTCTCGGGAAAAAGAGTGTAGAAATTATGACTTTAAAAAAACTTTTCGCTTTTTACTTGCTATTGTTGTGCCAGATTATGTCGGCGCAGAACGACTCCATTACAAATTTGAAAGCTGTTGTAGTTTCTGATTCTAACCTGAAAAAATATTCGACTTCACAATCTGTTTTAAAACTCAATGATTCTATTATCAATAAAAATGAGGCTTTATTAACGGATCTTTTAAACTTCAACTCCACTATTTATTTCAAAGAATACGGAAGAGGTATGCTTTCGACAGTGGCTTTTAGAGGAACTACATCTTCTCAAACAGCCGTAATCTGGAACGGAATCAACATAAATTCTCAAATGAACGGAAGTACTGATTTCAATACGATTTCAGGTTCTGATTATAATTCTGTTAGTGTAAAAGCTGGTGGGGGAAGCGTAATTTATGGAAGCGGTGCTATTGGTGGAACTGTACATTTGAATAACGATTTAAGCTTTTACAAACGTTTCGAAAATAATCTGAAATTGGATTATGGAAGTTTTAATACTATCGGAATCAATTATAAAACTAATATTTCGAACGAAAAATGGAGTGCACAGATAGGTTTTTCTAAAAATAGTTCGACGAACGATTATAAGTATCTTAATCGATATACCTGGAAAGGCGAACAGCGCTGGAACCAAAACGGGCAATACGATGTAATTACCATGAGTGCCAATTTGGGGTATAAATTTGACGCTAAAAACAGTTTAAAATTATACAGTCAAACTTCTAACACAGATCGTAATACCTCGTTAATAACTGAAAATGAAACCAAAAGCAAATACGTAAACGGATTCAATCGAAATTTATTAGAATACGATGGTGATTTTGGAAAATTCAAAACCAATTTCAAAACTGCTTATATTTTTGAAAATTATCAATATTACCCTGATAATTCTCTTAATCAATACACTTTCGGAAAAACAGAAAGTTTTATTGCAAAAGCTGATCTAGGATATACCCTTTTTAAATCGACACAAGTCAACGGAATTTTAGATTACAACCGAACCAAAGGATTTGGAAGTGGTTTTGGTGATAATACCAGAGAAATTAGTTCTGCTGCCTTATTGATAAAACAAGATTTTTCGAAAGATTGGAAAAATGAGTTTGGAATCAGAAAAGAATTCACCGATAACTACAAATCACCTGTTTTATTCTCTTTGGGATCTTCTTATCAATTTGGAAAATTATATAATTTAAAATTGAATTTGTCCCGAAATTTTAGAATTCCAACTTTCAACGATTTATATTGGGAGGAAGGCGGAAATCCTGATTTGAAACCTGAAAGTTCATATCAGGCAGAAATTGGAAATGTTTTTACTTATAAAAATATTTCGCTTACGCAGACTTTCTACTACATCAAAATTACAGATTTATTGCGCTGGGTTCCTGGCAGCAACGGAATCTGGACACCGCAAAACACAGATAAAGTCAACACCTACGGAACCGAAACTTTGTTGAGTTGGAAAAAACAATATGGCAAAAATTATTTTGGAGCCAATGCAACTTATGCTTATACGGTTTCTAAAGATATAGCGACTGACAAACAGCTGTTTTTTGTTCCCTTTAATAAAGTTACCGCAGCCGTTTCTTATTCCAGAAATAATATCTCGACTTATTACCAATTTTTGTATAACGGTTTTGTTTACACACAGGCCGACAATGACCCAAATAAAATTGTAGATGCTTATATGGTTTCTAATATCGGAATCGACTATGATTTTAAATTTTTGAGTTCTTTCAAACTAGGCTTCCAGGTTTTAAATCTTTGGAATGAAAATTATGAAAGTCTTGAAAACAGACCAATGCCAGGAAGAAATTTTAATATGTACTTAAACCTTAAATTTTAATATAATGAAGTTAACCAGATTATTTTTAGTAGCAGTAAGCGTATCGCTTTTTGTTTCTTGTTCGAACGATGACAACAACAATGATGATAACACCCCTAAAGGAGCTTATGAGAATGGATTTTTCATCTTAAATGAAGGAAATAGTAGCGGTGGCTCAGTTTCATTTGCAAGTGATGATTTAGCAAATTTCACCTCTGATGTTTATAAAACTGCAAATCCTACCGATGTTGCAGGCGTTTTTCTTCAAAACATCTTTTTTGATGGAGATAATGCGTATGTTATTGCTGGTGGATCTAACGTAATTAACGTTGTAAACAGATATAGTTTTAAGTTAATTGCAAAAGTTGAAACTGGCCTTGCTAACCCAAGATATGGAGTTGTAAAAGATGGAAAAGCCTATGTAACAAATGCAAATACTTATTCTTATAGCAATCCGACAACCGGGAATACTGATGATTATATTGCAATAATTGATTTGGCTACCAATAAAGTAGAATCTAAAATCGAATTAGGTGCAACATCAAACAGAATTTTGTTGGAAAACAATAAATTATACATTACAGATTCTTATAACGACAAAATACTAGTAGTAAATCCAGCTACAAAAGCTCTAGAAACTCCTATAACCATTGGTACTAGTGGAGACAGCATGGAAGCTAAAGACGGAATTTTGTATGTTTTGAGAGCTCCTTATGGTGATAATAGAAGTGAAATTGTAAAAGTAAAATTATCTGATAAGTCGGTTACTAAAATTACTTTCCCTGAATCTTTAGACAGAGCTGGTTACTTAGACATTTATAATGATAAAATTTATTATACTTCAAACAAGTCAGTATACGCAATTAGTACTACTGCAACGGCTGCTTCAACAACAGCAATTGCAACTGTCAGCCTTCCTGTAGGTGGTTCAATTTACGGTTTTGCAGTAAACAAGGATAAAATATTTATTGCTGATGGTGGCGATTTCGGATCTAACAGCAAAGCTTACATCTACAATTTAAGTGGAAATTTACAAAAAGAATTAACAGTTGGTGTAGGACCAAATGGTTTTTACTTCAACGATTAATAAATACCTTTATTTTTAAATTTGTTTTTGGATTTTTTTGTAAAAAAGGCTTTCATTTCTGAAAGCCTTTTTCCGTTTATTTTAATAATTTTTGAAACTCTTTTGGAACAGTCTCTAAATACATTTCGTTTCTATAGCCATTGATTTTCTTAGAATCTGTAACATAAGGCAAGATTAAATTTTCATCAATTTGAACCTTTTTAGCGGTAGAGCCAGTAATTTTAGATATCGCCAAATTTAATAATGGCTCTCCTGAATCACCTAATACACCATAAGTACTAACAGACTCATTCTGGACATATGTTGGTGGCAACCCCGCTGTATAGTCTCCAAAATCAGCAGAATTTGAAATTTTAAAAACTAACGGCTGCATTGCATATTTATGGTTTGGGTTGACATTAGTTTTAGTAAAGGTAGGCGAATCATAAACGGTAAATGAGCCCACATTTTTACCAATTGTCGTTTCCCCAATCTGAACGACATTAATATAGGGTTTTAATCCGTTTATCACCAATTCACTTGCCGATGCGGTATTAGAAGTTGTAATAACATAAACAGTACTTAAATTTAAACTGTTAAGAGCAGCTCCATCAATATCTTTTACAAATCTTTCGTTTAAAAACTCCAAATCATCAGCAGTCATTCCTGCCATTTGCTTCAAATTATACTGTCTTTTTGAAAATATTTTCCCTTCAAATTGCCCGGTAATCATACTTGCTAAACGTGTTGAAGAACGAACTGAACCACCTCCATTATATCTCAAATCTAAAACCAGGTCTGTCGCCCCTTGTGCTTTTAGTTCCCCAAAAGCCTGATTTAATTTAGTATCATATTCAGCATAAAAACCATTATACATTAAATAACCTATTTTGTGACTGCCAGAAGTAACTACCTTCTTAATTAATATTGGATTTTCTTCTAATACAGTTTTGGTTAAAGCAACTGATTTTCCATTCAAAACAAACGCAGAACCATTATAATCCGCAAGGTTTAACGTGTAACTATCAGGATTAAGTAATAACGATTCGTAGTTTGAAACGGTAAGTTTTGTACCATTTACACTCGTAAATAAATCACCCCTTTTAATATCTTTAGATGAAGCATCAGAATTAGGAATAATATAACGGACATAACCTACTACATCATTAGAACCCTCAGAGACTCTGCTCAATCTAAAATCTACTCCATTGTTTTTTGAAATTCCGTTAAGTTCTTGTTCCAAAACAGTATAATCATCAACAATCCAGCTAAAACGATCGATTGCATTAATTGGATATTTACTAACTGGCTTATTTAATAAATCTTCGAATAATTCTTCTGGCTTAGAATATCCAGACAAAAATGAGTTAAGAGCATCTTGATTTGCAAAACGATCATCAGCCAAATTAGGCACATCAGCCTGCCATAAATAAACTTCATTTAATCCTTTCCAGACAAAATCATTTACTTGCAGATTTGCAGGCGCATCAACATCATCATTATCGTCACATGATTGCAAAGCAAATGCAAGCAGAAATACAAGTAATAAACTCTTTAATATTGTTTTCATATATTTAGGTGTAGTAGTATTCAATCCTTTATTAACGTAAAAATACTACCTTTAGTTTTAACTCTATTATCTTTTCTTAAAAAAAATACAAATTCGTTGTAACAAAAATAATAGTACCTCGTCTTGACTATATAAGCTTACTTGTAAATACTGATTAATTAACTAAATCACAATAAACGAATAACTTATAACCGACCAAAAACCAACAAATAACCAATTATGAATCAAGTTGCGTTTATAGAATTGATTAATCCTTTTAAAGACAAAGTTTTTCGTCTGGCAAAAAGATTACTTACCAGTACTGAAGAAGCAGAGGACGCCACTCAGGAAGTAATGGTAAAATTATGGAACAAAAAAGAAAATTTAGACGCTTATAATAATATTGAGGCTGTTGCGATGACAATGACCAAAAATTATTGTCTCGATCAGTTAAAATCTAAAAGAGCGGGAAATTTAAAAATAGTTCATAATAACTATACAGATCGTGAACCGCAGCTAGACAAAAAACTGGAAGATTCAAATAGTCTGGAATGGGTTGAAAAAATTATAAATCAGTTGCCCGAGCAACTCCAAATATTAATTCAGCTTCGCGATGTTGAGCAATATGAATTTGATGAAATTGCCAAAATTGTCAACATGAATGAAACGGCTATTAGGGTAGCACTTTCGAGAGCGAGAAAAAAAATAAGAGAATCAATGGTTAATACACACAGTTATGGAATCAGATAAAATAGGAAATATATTAGAAAAATACTTTCAGGGAGAAACTACTATTGCTGAAGAAAAAGAATTAAAAGAATATTTTTCTTCTCCGAATGTTGCGCAGCATTTAGAGCAGTACAAACCAATGTTTGGTTATTTCTCTCAGGTAAAACAACAAAAAACGACACAAGAGATTCCACTACAAACTAAAAAACGAAATGTGGCGTGGTTATCAATTGCAGCTTCAGCTGTTGTTTTACTAGGAATAGGAACCTTTTATTTTGCAAGTCAAAAAACTACAACTCAGACTGTAGCACAATCAGAATTAGGAACCTATGATAATCCGGAAGAAGCACTTGCTGCAACGCAAAAAGCTTTGGCTTTATTATCGAACAATGTGAATGTAGGTATTGAAAGTGTACAGTACATTCAGGAATATGAACAATCAAAAGACAAAATTTTTAAACAGTAAATCAATCAAAAAAATAAACAAAATGAAAAATTTCATCATAACATTAGTATTCGCATTCGTTAGTACCGCTTTTTATGCTCAGGGAGCATTTGATAAATTTGATGGTCAGGACGATGTAACCTCAGTAATTGTAAACAAAAAAATGTTCGATTTAATGAGCAAAGTAAAAGTTGACGCTTCTGATAAAGAAATGCAACAATACATCAGTCTGATTAAAAAATTAGAATACTTAAAAGTGTTTACGACAAAAAATCCTAAAATCGAAGCTGATATGAAAGCTTCAGCAGATAAATATGTAAAAACAGCCGGTTTAGAAGAATTAATGAGAATCAATGACGGTGGCAGAAACGTAAAAATATCAGTAAAATCTGGAGCGACAGACTCTCAGGTAAGAGAATTACTGATGTATGTTGACGGTGCTAAAGGTGACGAAACCGTTTTATTATCTTTAACGGGTAACTTTGACATCAACGAAATTTCAGTACTAACAGATAAGATGAAACTTCCTGGTGGTTCTGACTTAAAAAAAGCCACTAAAGGCAAAAAATAATTATGAGACTTAACGTTTTTACCACAGCCCTTTTAGTATTACTAACTTTAGTAAGTTGTAATTCTGAACCTTCATTGCAAAAATATTTTGTACAGAATACCGATAACAAAGATTTTATCGCTCTTGATATTTCGCCAAGTATCCTAAACATAGAGAAAACGAAGCTAACTGCAGAACAAACTGAAGCTTTAAAATCATTTGACAAAATGAACATATTGGCGTTCAAAGCTAATGCTACAAATCAGGCGCAATTTGAAACAGAAAGAACTAAAGTTAAAGCTATTTTGAAAGATCCAAAATACCAAAAATTAATGTCTTTTGGTTCGGGGAAAGACGGTGCTTCTATAAGCTACGTTGGTACAGATGAAAACATTGAAGAGTTTGTCGTTTTTGCTAATAGAAAAGAAAATGGTTTTGCGGTAGTTCGTGTTTTAGGAAAAAATATGAATCCAAATAACATCATGACTTTAATGTCGGTTTTGCAAAAGTCAAAAATTGACATGGAACAATTGAAGCCTTTACAGCAATTGATTAATACTAATAAATAATACATCTTACTTTTAATAAAAAAAGCTCCAAATAATTGGAGCTTTTTTTTGTTAAAACATTGAAGGATTAAACTTACTAAAATAATAATTGATTTATTTTAAAGTGAATTGAATTTAGCTATATTTGTTATCTAACCAAAAATAATAAATATGGTACAAAAAACATCGAATGCCTTTATTGCGGCATCTTGGGTAGCTCTTGGAGCTGGAACAGTTGGTTTTATAGTTGGACTTGCCAGAGCTGAAATGCTGCTAAATGAAAAAGGATACTATTTTACAGTTTTAATGTTTGGTCTGTTTGCTGTAGTTTCACTACAAAAAAGTGTACGAGACAGACTTGAAAAACTTCCGGTAACAGATATATATTATGGAATTTGCTGGTTCGGAACTCTTTTATCAATTGTATTATTGACTGTCGGATTATGGAACGCAACTATTTTACCAAGTGAAAAAGGATTCTATGCTTTTGCATTTTTATTAGCATTATTCGGTGCTATTTCGGTACAAAAAAATACCCGAGATAATATGGCATTTTCTAATGAATAATATCTTAAAATCATAACGACAAAAACTTCCAAATACCAAAACGAAAAAAGCTCCAAAAAATTTGGAGCTTTTTTCTATTTACTATTTTTTGCTGTTTCATATCGCATTTTCAACCCCTCTAAATAGGGAGCTCTTTGCTCTTCTGCTAAAACTATTGATTTTTCAAAATTACTCAGAGCCAACTTTTTCTTGCCATTAAGCTCAAGCATATCGCCATAGGCCAAATAAGTCATTGGAGATTTGGAATATAAAACAGTATTGCTTTTTAAAATACATTCTGCCATTAAAGGATTTTTCTTGATATTTTGAGAACCGAAAAAATTAATATCACCCTCGCTAAACAAACCTAAATCAATTCCTTTTCTAAAAATTTCTGTTATTTGGTGCTCCATTTTTTCAACATTATTTTCTGAAAATGATTGCCCTTGCTGCTTAGCAATAGCCTCTAATTCATCATATAATTTTTTTGATTCTGCTGCTTTTTTAATTCTATAGATTTCTGCAGCCTGAGCAGCTAATTCAACGGTTTTAGAATAGGCATTTTCTCCTGAAGTTTTAATTTCCGGAAGTACACCGATTCCTTCCCAATTTGTCTTTGTTACTGGATTTACCCCGGTTCCTACTGGAATAAAGATTTCTAAATCAGAATTTATCTTAAAAACATCTCCAGGATTTGCCGCTCCTCCGGTAGCTTCTCCCACTAATACAGCCCTTTTTTGGCTTTGCATATTATAACTAAATTCCTCTGCTCCTGAAAAAGCTTTCGGACCAGTAATTATAAATAAAGGAACATCAATCCTTTTTTTTCCATTTACCTCATGGGTAATCACTTCATCTTTACGATTTCCTTCCCTAAAGTAAAGCGTATTAATTAATAAATCACTTTTCAAAAAATAACTGCATAAGTAATTTACCGTTTTAGGATTACCTCCGCCATTATTCTGTAAATCAATAATTATAGCATCCGTATTTGCCAGAAGAAACATATAGGCATCAATAGTTTTATTTGTTTCTGCAAGGAAAAAGTCAATGCTTAGATACCCAATATTTCCATCAATTACTTTTACCTCTTTAAAACCGTTAGCCTGTTTTCGGGTATCTGTATATTTTTTCAAATACAATTGGTAATCATCACCTGAATTTTCCTGTTCCTTTACTGGAACAAAAGCAGGCCAGACACCTAAATGCTTATCACCATTAACTACTCTAATTTCTTTAGTTAAAGCAACTGCAAAAGAATCAAGTAGCTCCTGTTTTTTAAATTTCCCTTCCTTTAAACTTTTATTTAAATGACTAACAATTAATTCAGCCTTATCTGGAAAAACATAATGTTCCTGTAGTAATAAATCAATTTTACTGATGGTTTCTTTTTTGAACTTCTCATTTATTTTTTTCTGCCCAAAAACTTCGGCTTTAAAAACAATGACAAATAACAAGAGATGGATAAAAAGTGATTTCATGTTTTTTCTTTAGAAATAATTACAATAAAAATGACGGAGTTAAATCGGTCCTTATCAAATATAGGTAAATATTTCATTATCAAACACAAGTTAAAAAAAGGCATAAAAAAAGCCCCATTTTCATGGAGCTTTTTTATATCAGGTTTGAGATTATTTACTCAAATACATTTTTCTTCTTGAGTACAACTCGTAGAATTGATCATCTTTTAAGTCATCAATAAACAAGATGCTTTCTCCAGTCGATTTCATTTCAGGTCCTAATGCCTTGTTTACATTTTGGAATTTGCTGAAAGAGAAAACAGGTTGTTTGATCGCATATCCTTTCAATTGTGGATTAAAATCGAAGTCTGTTACTTTATTGTGGCCTAACATTACTTTTGTAGCATAGTTCACATAAGGCTCTCCGTAAGCTTTTGCGATAAACGGAACCGTTCTTGAAGCTCTTGGATTTGCTTCGATAATGTAAACTGTATCATCTTTAATCGCAAACTGAATGTTGATTAGACCTACTGTTTTTAAAGCTCTTGCGATTTTATAAGTATGATCTTTAATCTGCTGCATTACGAATTCTCCTAAGTTAAAAGGAGGCAATGTAGCATTACTATCCCCAGAGTGAACCCCACAAGGTTCGATATGCTCCATAATTCCGATAATGTAAACATTACCATCAGCATCACAAATTGCATCTGCTTCCGCTTCGATTGCTCCGGCTAAATAATGATCTAAAAGCAATTTATTTCCTGGAATTGTTTTCAATAAATTGATAACATGTTCCTCTAATTCTTTTTTGTTGATTACAATTTTCATTCCCTGACCTCCTAATACATAAGAAGGACGAATCAATAATGGAAAGTCTAAAGTATCCGCTAAAGCAGAAGCTTCGTCAGCTGTTTCAGCAATTCCAAATTGTGGGAAAGGAATATGTAATTCTCTCAATAAGTCAGAGAATCTTCCTCTGTCTTCTGCTAAATCAAGTGCATCAAAACTAGTTCCGATGATTTTCACTCCGTATTTAGATAATTTTTCAGCCAATTTCAAAGCTGTTTGTCCACCTAACTGAACAATAACACCTTCTGGTTTTTCATGCTGAATGATGTCATAAATATGTTCCCAGAAAACAGGCTCAAAGTATAATTTATCAGCTGTATCAAAATCAGTCGAAACTGTTTCAGGATTACAGTTGATCATAATTGTTTCGTATCCACATTCTTTTGCAGCCAAAACTCCGTGTACACAAGAATAATCAAACTCAATTCCTTGTCCAATTCTGTTTGGTCCTGAACCTAAAACGATGATTTTCTTTTTATCGGTAACAACGCTTTCGTTATCTACATAACGTTCGCCATTTGCTTTTTCAATCTCAGCTTCGAAAGTCGAGTAGTAATAAGGTGTTTGTGCTTTAAACTCTGCAGCACAAGTATCAACCAATTTAAACACACGGTTGATGTTTTGGTCCATACGTAAAGTGTGAACTTCACTTTCCAGACAATTCATCATGTGAGCAATTTGTCTGTCGGCAAAACCTTTTTGTTTTGCTTCAAGCAACAATTCTTTTGGAAGATTAGAAATTTTGTAGTTCGAAATTTCTTTTTCTAAAGTATAAAGCTCTTCGTATTGTTTCAAGAACCACATATCGATTTTTGTGATTTCATGGATACGACTCAACGGAATTCCCATTGCAATCGCATCATAAATTACAAAAACACGATCCCAGCTTGCAAAAGTCAGTTTCTCGATAATTTGCTCATAATTGGTATATCCTTTTCCATCAGCACCTAAACCATTTCTTTTGATTTCTAATGACTGTGTAGCTTTGTGCAAAGCTTCCTGGAACGAACGTCCAATTCCCATTACCTCACCTACAGATTTCATCTGAAGTCCTAAAGTTCTGTCAGCACCTTCAAATTTATCAAAGTTCCAACGTGGTATTTTTACAATTACATAATCAAGAGTCGGTTCAAAAAGAGCCGAAGTCGATTTTGTAATTTGGTTTTGTAATTCATCTAAATTATAACCCAAAGCCAGTTTAGAAGCAATTTTAGCAATTGGGTAACCAGTCGCTTTTGATGCCAACGCAGAAGAACGAGACACACGAGGATTAATCTCAATCGCTACGATATCTTCTTTATCATCTGGTGAAACTGCAAATTGTACATTACAACCTCCAGCAAAATTTCCGATACTACGCATCATGAGGATAGCATAGTCACGTAATTTTTGGAAAGTGGTATCCGATAAAGTCATTGCCGGTGCAACCGTAATCGAATCTCCGGTATGAATTCCCATTGGATCCATATTTTCGATCGAACAGATAATCACCACATTATCATTTTTATCTCTTAAAAGCTCTAATTCATATTCTTTCCATCCTAACAAAGCTTTGTCAATCAAAACTTCGTGAATTGGCGACATTTCTAATCCGTAGGTTAGTTTTTCGTCAAATTCTTCTTTACTGTGAACAAAAGCTGCTCCTGTTCCTCCTAATGTAAACGAAGGACGAATTACTAACGGAAATCCAAATTCCTGAGCAATTTCTTTTCCTTCAAGGAAAGAAGTAGCTGTTTTTGCAGGTGCAGTAGGTACATTTATCTTTTGAAGCAATTGTTTAAATTGCTCTCTGTCCTCAGTAATGTTAATAGCATTTACATCAACACCTATTAATCTTACTCCGAAATCCTGCCAAATTCCTTTTTCATCAGCTTCCAGACATAAATTCAAAGCTGTTTGTCCTCCCATTGTTGGCAAAACCGCATCAATTTGTGGATGCTCCTTCAGAATTTCAATAATCGATTTTGTAGTTAATGGTTTCAAATATACATGATCGGCCATGGTTGGGTCGGTCATAATAGTCGCTGGATTTGAGTTTATCAAGATAACTTCAATTCCTTCTTCACGAATAGAACGTGCAGATTGAGATCCTGCATAATCGAATTCGCAAGCTTGACCAATAACAATAGGACCTGATCCTATTATTAAAACTGATTTTATTGATGTGTCTTTAGGCATTGTATTTGTATTGTGTAGTTATATAAAGTACTTTAAAAAACATTCGTAGTATATTCTAAACTAGAACGTTGCAGCTTTTTTACCGACAAGGTATAAAAAAAGGCGATACTAAAAAAGTAATCGCCTTATGTATGTTTATACAAACATTATTTTTTGTGTCTAGGTTCGCTAGAAACAGTTAATTTATGTCTTCCTTTTGCTCTTCTACGCGCCAGAACTTTTCTTCCATTCGCAGAAGCCATTCTGTCCATAAATCCGTGCTTATTTCTTCTTTTTCTTTTCGATGGTTGAAACGTTCTTTTGCTCATTGCTTTGTATCTTTAAAATGGTATCTAATATCTCTTTTCTGTTTTTGAATATCGTTATTCTAAAACCGAGTGCAAATATACAAAGACTTTTTTTTCTGGCAAGTACTTTAATAAAAATATTTTTAATTCATTTTACTATATTTGCAAGCACAAATATACATCTATTATGTTTAACAAAAATATTAAGCTTATTTTGGCCGGACTTCTTGTAGTTGCTGGCGTTTGGCAATTTACTGAGAGTAATATCGGGAATGGTATTTTCCTTATATTATTGACAGCAATTCCTATTTTTCTTTATTTCAAAAACGAATTTATCCTTTTAGCCTTCCTAAAATTAAGAAAACAAGATTTCGAAGGAGCTAAAAACTGGCTGGCATACATCAAAAATCCGGAATCGGCATTAGTTAGAAAACAACAAGGATATTTTAATTACCTACACGGAATCATGTTATCTCAGACTAATATCAATCAGGCAGAGAAACATTTCAAGAAAGCAATCGAACTTGGTTTATCTATGGATATGGATTTAGCTGTAGCTAAATTAAACCTTGCGGGAGTTGCAATGTCACGCAGAAGAAAGCTTGAAGCTACTAATTTATTGAATGAAGCTAAAAAATTAGACAAACAAGGCATGCTAAAAGAGCAAATCACAATGATGAAAGAGCAAATGAAGAAAATCTAAACTTCTTTAAATCACAATATTTAAAATCCCAAACTCCAATTTATGGTGTTTGGGATTTTTTTTTGATACACTTTTTGTCATTTCGACCGAAGGGAGAAATCACACACGTAACTCGACAAAGATTGGCGATTATTACTACGGAGCTTATAAAGCCATTCCAAGAAATCCAAGGATTGGAATTTGGAATTTTTAAAATTAGAATTTAATCCTCCAATATAATAGAAGGCAAATTCTGATTCAGCCATTTATATTTATTAAGAATCATAACATGCGTTCCTCCTTTTACAATAATGCAGCTCTTAATATATTTTATCGGAAAAACATCATCTTTATCTCCATGAATATGAACTACATTTTCATCACGCTGATCTCTGTCCCATAAAATAACATTTTCAACAGCCCATTGCAAATAATTAAGATCACGCATCGCCAGAAACTTCTCATACAACTTAATACGTTTATTGATTTTTTCTCCAAAAGAATATTTTGCAAGGTTTTCAATATTCAAAATCAACTTCATCGGAATCAGCTTATACGCCTTTGTAGTTTTTCCGATTTTCATTCTTCTTGGAAATTCCGTATTGCTTCTAACACTGGAAATAATGATAATTTTCCGAACCTGAATATGTTTCGCCATTTCCTGAACCAGAATTCCCCCAAAGGAAACTCCTATCAAAACTGGATTTTCATGTTTGATATTTTTGGTTATGCGCAGCGCATAATCAGATAACGATTCCTTAGGCTGCGGAATTTCCCACTCCAGCAAACACATTTCAAAAACAGCTTCGTCTAATTTAATTCTTTCAAAAATGCTTGAGCTAGCTGCTAAACCAGGCATAAAATATACAGGAATTTTACTCATTTGACAGAAAAGGAATTTTAATTACAGTTTTCAATTTCAAGTTAAATTTACTTTTTTTACTAATATGCACAGCAAATCTTACACCATAAATAGACATTAAAGCAAATAAAATTACAAAAGCACGCCCGTACCTGCACTTAAAAAAATAATTTCATATTGAAAATCAAATGATTACCTTTGCATGCCAAATTATTCGTATTCATTATTCTTCCACAGAATTTTGAACGATTTAAAACCCGAATCTATATTAACATTTTTAACCTACAAAAACATGTCAAATTATGGAACCTATTGAAACAATTATGGAAATCAAAGACAACACTTTTGCAAGACAATTTGAGACCATAACCCCTGAAGGACTAATTTCTGTTGAGTATTCGTTTCAGGAAAAGAAAATTTTCTTAACCAAGATCAACACTCCCGAAGGTTTTGAAAATCAAGAATTGATTAATGCATTACTAAAAAGTATCATGGAAATTGTGATCGAAAAAAAATTCAAACTAATGCCAATTCATCCAAAAATTGTACTTTTTATCAAGAAAAATCCAAAGTACAAAGAATTGCTTCCCCCTGGAATTAGAATTTAATTTCGTGATTTCTTTCTACAAAAAAAAAAGCACAAGAATCAACTTGTGCTTTTTTTGTTTTCATATAGATTGAAAAATTATTTTTCGATCTCTCTCATAGAATCCATTTTTTTATGCGCCAAGAAACCGGCAACATCTTCAAAATGTTCTTTCACTCTTTTATTTCCAAATTCAAAAACTTTAGTCGCCAGCCCGTCAAGAAAATCACGGTCATGAGAAACCAAGATTAATGTTCCGTCAAAATCACGCAACGCATCTTTAATAATATCCTTAGTCTTCATGTCTAAGTGATTCGAAGGCTCATCCAGAATTAATAAATTCACAGGCTCCAACAATAATTTAATCATTGCCAAACGCGTTTTCTCTCCACCAGAAAGCACTTTTACTTTCTTGGTAATATCATCACCCTGAAACATAAATGCTCCTAAAATATTTTTAATCTGAGTACGAATATCTCCAACAGCAATTGCATCAATAGTTTCAAAAATCGTAGCATTTTCATCCAACAATGAAGCCTGATTTTGGGCAAAATATCCAATTTGAGAATTATGACCAATATCTACACTTCCTTCATCGATACCAATTTCTTTCATGATCGCTTTGATCATAGTCGATTTTCCTTCACCATTCTTACCCACAAAAGCTACCTTTTGCCCTCTTTCAATAACAATATTAGCATCTTTAAAAACAACGTGATCTCCGTATGATTTAGACAAATCTTTTACCACAACTGGATATTGTCCTGAACGCGCTGCCGGCGGGAATTTCAATTTTAACGCAGAGTTATCCACTTCATCAACCTGAACAATAACTAACTTCTCCAACATCTTCACACGAGACTGAACCGCATCTGTTTTAGAGAATGTCCCTTTAAAACGATCAATAAAAGCTCTGTTATCAGCAATCATCTTTTGTTGCTCATCGTACGCTTTTTGTTGGTGGATACGACGGTCTTTTCTTAATTCTAAATAATGAGAATACTTCGCTTTATAATCATAAATTCTTCCCATTGTCACTTCAATAGTACGATTTGTAATATTATCTACAAATGCTCTATCGTGCGAAATTACCACAACAGCCTTAGCCTGATTTAATAAAAATTCTTCTAACCACTGAATACTTTCAATATCCATATGATTGGTTGGCTCATCCAGCAAAATCAAATCCGGTTTTTGCAAAAGGATTTTAGCCAATTCTATACGCATTCTCCATCCTCCTGAAAATTCAGAAGTCTGACGCGTAAAATCTTCACGTTCAAAACCTAAACCAACTAAAATTTTCTCAACTTCAGCTTCGTAATTTACTTCTTCGATCGCATAATATTTCTCACTTAAGTCAGAAACTCTTTCGATCAATTTCATGTATTCATCACTTTCATAATCAGTACGAACCGTTAATTGTTCGTTGATTTCATCGATTTCAGCTTTCATTTTAAAAATCTCACCAAAAGCTTTTGATGCTTCTTCCATTACAGTCGAACCATCTTTAGTCAACAAATGCTGAGGCAAATAAGCCACAACAGCATCTTTTGGAGTCGATATACTTCCAGTAGAAGGTTTGCTTTGACCAGCAATTATTTTTAGAAGTGTCGATTTTCCCGCACCATTTTTACCCATAAGGGCAATTTTATCATTTTCATTTATAGCAAAAGAAACATCGCTAAATAATGTAGTTCCACCAAACTGAACCGAAATATCGTTAACTGTAATCATTTAGATTTTTAGATTTTAGACTGCTTAGATTTTTAGACTTCTTAGCAAGTGTTTTTTTGAAGGTGCAAAGATAGATTTTAATTAGATAATGTACCAATTCTAAATGTGGCAATTTGTCAATTAGATAATTAGATAATTTCAAGAATTAGAAAATGTGACAATGAGATAATTAGATAATTCCCCAAATCCACAGCAAACAAAACCCGACAGGTTTTAAAACCTGTCGGGTTTGCTAAAATTATCTAATTTTCTAATTGACTAATTATCTAATTAATCTTTTCTCCATTTTTTCGTTTCTTCAAAAATATGTTCCAAGATTGCAGATTCTGTTTCATCAAATTCAATATTTCTACGTCCCATAACCAATTTAGCCGTTTCGAAAGCTTTTTTAGTTACATAAGTAGTAAAACCAGCTGCTCCACCCCATGAAAAACTCGGAACAAAATTGCGAGGAAAACCACTTCCGAAAATATTAGCACTCACTCCTACTACAGTTCCGGTATTAAACATTGTGTTGATTCCGCATTTACTATGATCTCCCATCATTAAACCACAAAACTGAAGTCCTGTTTTAGCAAAACCTTCTGTTTCATAGCTCCATAATTTCACTTCCTCATAGTTGTTTTTAAGGTTCGAATTATTACTATCCGCACCAATATTACACCATTCACCTAAAACAGAATCACCTAAAAATCCGTCATGTCCTTTATTTGAATTAGCAAAAAGAACTGAATTCTTTACTTCACCACCAATTCTTGACCCCGGACCAACAGTTGTTGCTCCATAAACCTTAGCATTCAGCTTTACCTGTGCATTTTCGCACAGAGCAAAAGGACCACGAATTACGGTTCCTTCCATAATTTCAGTATTCTTACCTATATATATAGGACCCGTTGAAGCATTAAGCGTTACAAACTCTAATTTTGCTCCTTCCTCAATAAATATATTTTCCGGAGCAATAACATTTACACTTTTTGGAATTGCCTGTGATTTTCTATCTTCTGTTAAGAAAGCAAAATCAGCACGAATGGCAGCATCATTTTTAGAAAAAATATCCCAGATGTGTTCAACTGTTAAACAATCATCATTATATTGGATAATTTCATACGAATCGAAATCAACTTCTTCCTGATTTTCCGTTGTAAAAAAAGCAATAACATCCTCTCCTTTAAAGATTGCCTGATTTTCTTTTAAATCAGAAACCATTTCAGCAAGCGTATCATTTGGTAAATACGCCGCATTTATCATCACATTTTCCTCCATTTCCACCATCGGAAATTTGACAGATAAATAATCTTCAGTAATAGTTGTTATGGTTGAGCCCAAACGCGCTTCCCATTTTTGACGAATCGTCATAATTCCGATTAAAATATCAGCCACTGGTCTTGTAAAAGTAAAAGGCAATAAAGCATTCCGGACTGGACCGTCAAAAAGAATATAATTCATAAATAAAAAAATTTGGTACTTGTTAAAATCTTGATTTGGTTATCGAGGTCAAAGTTACAAATATTTTATTTGTTCGATAAAGCATGCTGCTATACAAAAAGACAAATACAATTGTTTTTTTTCGCCACGAATTCACGAATTATTTAATACCTAAACATAAAAACTAATTCGTGAATTCGTGGCGAAAATTTATGTGGAATTTAAATGTATAAAAAAAGCCTTCCAAATTGGAAGGCTTTTATATGAATAAAAACAATTATTAGTTTTTAACGTGTTTTGCATATTTAGTTTTGAACTTGTCAATACGTCCTGCAGTATCGATAAGTTTAGATTTACCAGTATAAAAAGGGTGAGATGTTCTAGAAATCTCCATTTTTACAACTGGATACTCAACTCCGTCAACTTCAATTGTTTCTTTTGTATCTGCAGTAGATTTAGTGATAAAAACTTCGTCATTTGACATGTCTTTAAACGCAACTAATCTGTAATTTTCTGGGTGAATTCCTTTTTTCATCTTTTCTTTTATTTATTGTTTAGAGCATTTTTATTTTGAAGCTTTTCCATGGTTAGAAAAAGGTGTAAACAAAGACTACTCTTTTTTGTTTAAAAATTTAATTATTTTTGAGTGTGCAAATTTACAATTCTTTTTTAATAAACAAACATTTAGCTCGTTTTTTTTAGTAAAATTCAAAAAGCTTTTTTTATCCCCGATTATATTGGGAATTGCTATATTTGTGAATTAATTTTAAAACATATAGAAATATGATTAATGAAGTTATAAAAAAGAACGGGATTACTTACGGTGCAATGATTGGAATTGCATCTGCTTTAATAACTGCGACCATATATGCGGTTGATTTAAATTTATTCACAGCATGGTGGATGGGATTATTAGGAATCGCTATTAGTTTAACTATTTCTATCATTTTACTTTCAAAAACAAAGAAAGAATTAAATGGTGTTTTTAGCTTTAAAGAAGCTTTTACCACTTATTTTATTGCTGCAGTAATCGGAATTCTGATTTCGACTTTTTTTAATATTATTTTATTTAATGTTATTGATCCGGGTGCGAAAGACACTTTAAGCGAATTAATGATTAAATATACAGTTGGAATGATGCAAAAATTTGGAACTCCGGCATCAGCCATTAATGAAACTATTGCAAAAATGAAACTAAGCAATCCATATTCGACTTTAGAATTATTGAAAGGATCTGTTTTTGCAATTGTAATCACTGCCATTTTCGGATTAATTTTCGCAGCATTTTTCAAAAGCAAAACTACACAAGAATAAAAAAATAAATGAATTTATCTATACTTATACCGCTTCTAAACGAGGAGGAATCACTTCAAGAACTCTATTCGTGGATTATTAAAGTGATGCAATCTAACAATTACTCTTATGAAATCATTTTTGTAGATGATGGAAGTACGGATGATTCTTGGAATATTATTGAAAGTTTTTCAAACGAAAACCCGAACGTAAAAGGAGTTCGTTTCATGAAGAATTTTGGAAAATCGCAGGCTTTGCATGCTGGTTTCGCCAAAGCAAAAGGTGATGTCATTATTACCATGGATGCCGATTTGCAAGATAGTCCGGACGAAATTCCAGGATTATACGAAATGATTACCAAAGAAAAATTTGATTTGGTTTCAGGCTGGAAAAAGAAACGCTACGATTCTGTTGTGGCAAAAAATCTCCCTTCTAAATTGTTTAACTGGGCGGCCAGAAAAACTTCCGGAGTTGAATTGAATGATTTTAACTGTGGATTAAAAGCATACAAAAATACGGTTGTAAAAAACATCGAAGTATCTGGTGAAATGCACCGATACATCCCGGTTTTAGCAAAAAATGCCGGCTTTAATAAAATTGGCGAAAAAGTTGTAATTCACCAGGCCCGTAAATATGGCGAAACCAAATTTGGTATGGATCGTTTTATCAACGGTTTTCTGGATTTAATTACGATTTGGTTTTTATCAAGATTTGGAAAACGACCGATGCACTTATTTGGTTTATTAGGATCCATTATGTTTATGATTGGATTTTTATTAGCTTTATATCTAGGAATCGATAAATTATTCATTCATAAAACCAGCCGTTTAATTACAGAAAGACCACATTTTTATTTATCAATTACATCCATGATAATAGGAACGCAATTGTTTTTGGCAGGTTTTCTTGGTGAAATTATTTTACGCACTAAAAGCAACGAAGCGCGTTATAAAGTTGCCCGAGAGGTTAATTTTTAACGTAAACGCCTAGCCCTAATGGGAACGGCATCCTTTTATGACGGTCCCATCAGCTATCGGGAGCCGCAAAAGATATAGTGGACAGCAGGATCAGCTCCTGAAAATTATTATTATTTAAATATAAAAAAGATACGAATGATGAATATAGCACCTAATATATTGAATGCTGTAAACGAATGGCTGACTCCAACATTTGATAAAGAAACACAAGCGGCAGTTAAAGAATTAATGACAACGTCGCCTAAGGAACTTGAAGAGAGTTTCTACAAAAATCTTGAATTTGGAACGGGTGGAATGCGTGGTGTTATGGGCGTTGGAAACAACAGAATTAACAAATATACACTTGGAAAAAACACTCAGGGTTTGTCTGATTACTTACATGAAGTTTTTCCAAATCAGCCTTTAAAAGTTGTTATCGCTTATGATTGCCGTCATAATAGCAATACCTTGGCCAAAGTTGTAGCTGATGTTTTCTCTGCAAGCGGAATCCAGGTTTATTTATTCTCAGATTTACGACCAACTCCGGAATTATCTTTTGCACTTAAATATTTAGGCTGCCAATGCGGAATTGTTCTTACAGCTTCACATAATCCACCGGAATACAATGGATACAAGGTATATTGGGAAGATGGCGGACAAATTGTACCTCCGCAAGATACTGCTATTATTAATGTAATTGAAAATTTAGGTTACGACAAAATTAAGTTTGACGCAAACGAAAGCCTAATTAAATATATCGATACTGAAATTGATAAGGCTTTTGTGAAATCTTCTATTGAAAATGCCAGTTTTAATACTCCGGCTGAAGCAAAAGATAATTTACAGATTGTTTTTACTTCATTGCACGGAACTTCAATAAAATCTGTTCCTGACACATTATCTCAGGCAGGTTACAAAAATGTACATATTGTACCGGAACAAGCTATCCCAGATGGCGATTTCCCAACGGTAAAATCTCCTAACCCGGAAGAGCCAGAAGCTTTGACGATGGCTTTAGCATTAGCTGATAAGACAAATTCAGATATTGTTGTTGGTACTGATCCTGATTGTGATCGTCTTGGTGTTGCTGTTAGAAATAATGACGGCAAAATGATTTTATTGAACGGGAATCAGACGATGGTTTTAATGACTTCTTTCTTATTGAAACAATGGAAAAAAGCCGGAAAAATTAACGGGAAACAATTTGTTGGTTCTACTATTGTTTCGACTCCAATGATAATGGAATTAGCGACAAGTTATGGCGTAGAATGTAAAGTTGGCTTGACCGGTTTTAAATGGATTGCCAAAATGATTAAAGATTTCCCTGAACTTCAGTTTATTGGAGGTGGTGAAGAAAGCTTTGGTTTTATGGTTGGTGATGCTGTTAGAGATAAAGACGCTGTTGCTGCTACCCTATTGATTTGTGAAGTTGCTGCTCAGGCAAAAGCTGCCGGAAGCAGTGTTTATAAAGAACTTTTACAACTTTATGTTGAAAATGGTTTTTACAAAGAATATTTGGTTTCATTGACCAAAAAAGGAATGGAAGGATTGGAAGAAATTAATCAGATGATGATTGATTTACGCGAAAACCCTTTGAAAGAAATCAGTGGACAAAGAGTAATTATGGTGGAAGATTACCAATCATCAGTTGCTTTGAATTTATTGACTAATGAAGAATCTGTAATGGATATTCCGAAATCGAATGTATTGATTTATTATACAGAAGACGGTTCTAAAATATGTGCAAGACCAAGTGGTACTGAACCAAAAATCAAATTCTACATTAGTGTAAATGCCGAATTAGAATCAGTTCAGGATTTTGATGCCGCAGAAAAATTCTTAGATCAAAAGATAGAAAATATCATTGCAGGAATGCAATTGAAGTAATAATAATGAGTGACAAACTCTTTATAATCAAATTACAATTGCGCAGACACTGTCTGCACAATTAAGCATATCCAATATATAGAACTCTAATTTACATTTAGAAATAATGTAAATTGGAGTTTTTTTTATAAAAAAAAGCAAAAAGAAATTAAAAATAAACCAATTGGATTAATTTTGTGCAGTAAAAAATTTCCAGAACAAATAAAAGTATCAGCACCTTTAACCCAGTTACCAGAAAAAAATTATTGCTAGAAAAACTCGAAAGAGCCATTGCTATAGCAGAAAATAACATCAAAAAATAAATGAGTAATTTCAAAAAAATAGTTCCTTTTATATATCCGTATAAAAAATACGCATTCTTAAACATCTTTTTTAATGTTTTGTATGCACTTTTCAGTACACTTTCGTTTGTTGCTTTAATACCGATGCTTCAGGTATTATTTGACCAAAATAAAGAAAGAAAAATAAAGCCAGTCTATCAAGGAATTTTAAAACTCCAGCAATATGGTGAGGATTATTTAAGCTATTATATTACCACAACAAAAGGCAATCATGATCCTGGCTACATTTTATCTATAATGGTAGCGATTATAATTTCAATCTTCTTATTAAAAAACTTAGCAGATTACTTAGCCATGTTTTTTATTACTTTTTTGCGAAATGGCGTTTTAAAAGACATGCGAAATGCGATGTATAAAAAAACACTGGAACTTCCTTTGGCATTTTATTCCGAGAAAAGAAAAGGAGATGTTATTTCCAGAATATCTGCTGATGTAAACGAGGTTCAAAACTCATTTTTAGCCATATTGGAACTTATTGTAAAAGAACCTTTAACTATCGTCTTTACCATAACAACAATGCTAATTATTAGCACTAAACTAACATTGTTTGTTTTTATTTTTATTCCGGTATCAGGTTATATCATTTCCTTAATTGGAAAACAACTTAAAAAACAATCAACCAAAGCGCAGCAGGAACAAGGTACTTTTTTATCTACTATTGAAGAAACTATTGGCGGATTGAAAGTCGTAAAAGGATATAATTCTGAAAACTACTTTAATTCAGTTTTCCAAAATTCGACTGAACGTTTTTTTAATTTATCTAATAGCATTGGTAATCGCCAGAATTTAGCTTCTCCTGCGAGTGAGTTTATGGGAATTACCGTTATTGCTATCTTGTTATGGTATGGAGGGCAAATGGTCTTGATCGATAAAACGCTGAGCGGCCCTTCCTTTATTGCCTATATGGGATTAGCTTATAATATTCTAACACCTGCAAAAGCAATCTCTAAAGCTTCTTACGGCGTAAAAAGAGGAAACGCCGCTGCTGAACGTGTTCTTGAAATTTTAGATCAGGAAAATCCAATTGTTTCAAAACCTGATGCAATCGAAAAAACAACTTTTGACAGTAATATAAACATTCAGAATATTAATTTTAAGTATGAAAATGAAACGGTTCTAAAAGACTTTTCACTTGAAATTAAAAAAGGACAAACTGTTGCTTTAGTTGGACAATCCGGAAGTGGAAAAAGTACCATTGCAAACTTGCTTACCCGTTTTTATGATGTGAATGACGGAACGATTTCGATTGACGGAATCAACATCAAAGACATGAATTTGCAATCACTGCGTAGTTTAATGGGATTAGTTACACAAGACAGTATCCTATTTAATGATACAATCAAAGCTAACATTGCTTTAGGAAAATTAGACGCTACTGATGATGAAATTATTGAAGCTTTAAAAATTGCAAATGCTTTTGAATTTGTAAAAGACCTTCCTTTAGGAATTTACACTAATATTGGTGACAGCGGAAACAAACTTTCAGGAGGTCAGAAACAACGTTTATCTATTGCCAGAGCGGTATTGAAAAACCCTCCAATTATGATTTTGGATGAGGCAACTTCTGCACTGGATACGGAAAGCGAAAAATTTGTTCAGGTTGCTTTAGAGAATATGATGCAAAACAGAACTTCGATCGTAATTGCACACCGCCTTTCAACTATTCAAAAAGCAGATGTTATTGTCGTAATGCAAAAAGGAAAAATCGTTGAACAAGGAACTCACGACCAACTAATAGCGCATAATGGCACTTACAACAAATTGGTTACCATGCAATCTTTTGAATCTTAAAGATTAAAAGAACAGCTTATTCACAGAGACACAGATTAAGGAAATATTAAAACTATATTTAATTTCTTTAATCTGTGTTTAATTTTCTAACTTTATGTAGATTATTTAATTTTCTAAAAATGTATCTTAATAATCCAAACATAAAACTTCCTGACGACCCCGGTACTATTGTCTGGAAGTACCTTGACTTATCTAAATTTCTTGATTTATTACTTTCGAAAAAGTTATTCATGTCTCGTTCTGATAAATTCGAAGATCAGTATGAAGGTACTTTTAGCGAGCCTACTTTTGAAGAGATTAAGAAACTAGCCATTGATAATCCCGACTTTTTAAAATATTACAAAACACAGCGCGAACAAGTTGCCATTAGCAGCTGGCATATCAACGAATACGAATCGTTTGCCATGTGGCAAATATTTACACAAAACAGTGAAGGTTTAGCGATTCAGTCGACAATTGGAAGATTACAAAAAGCTGTAAAACCAGAAAATAATTTTGATCAGTATATTGGTGAGGTAAATTACATCGATTACAAAAAAGAATACATTCCGTTTGACGATTTGTTCTTTCCGTTTTTGTTTAAACGAAAAAGTTTTCAGTATGAGCGCGAAGTCCGCATTATTACCGATACTTCGAAAAGTAAGATTAAGCTAAACGATGGTATTAAAATCAATGTTGACATCAATCAATTGATTGAAAAGATATACATTCATCCAAAATCTGAAAATTGGTATAAAAAACTCGTTATTGAACTGGTAGAACGACTTGGATTTGGTTTTGAAATCGAAAAATCAGATTTGGAGAGCGATATTTTGATTTAGATTCTTTAAAGTTGCTAAGACTCTAAGGTTCTGAGTTTTTTTTGCCAGATTAAAATAATTAAAACAGATTCTTTTTTTTTTAGATTATTAAAAAATCAAAAGCCATTTGAAAATTTATATTTTCAAATGGCTTTTTTATATATAAAGATTTAAAACCTTAGTCCCTTAGTATCTGAGCATCTTAGAACCTCAGATAGGCTTATAATTTTTAACTTCCCATTTTTTAGACATCAAATCAATGTAGTTGTAATGCAACACATCGTTTTTATCGAATTGTCCATTTTGGTTAGTATCTTCAATAGTTCTAAAATAAATACGATTTTTAGATTCGATCAAATTCCAATCTACTAATTCCTGAAGATCCGGTGAAACTTTAGTAAAATTCTCTCCGCTGATATCACTCAAATACAATGTTTTAATATCACCTGTGTCTATTTTTCCATCTTTATTCGTGTCAGAGTCCGTTAAAGTGTAGACCATGATTTTATTTATAGTACGATCTGCAACGGTTTTCAAATAAGTAGCCGTTAAAATCAACACTGGTTTGTCTGATAGAGAGCGGATAGAATCTGAGTCTACTCTTTGAAATTTCAGGTTTTGTAAATAACCTGTAATTTCATATTCGCCTAAGTTTGAAATCGTAAAACTAACATCATTCACACTAGAAGAACCATAACGTGCTTTTGTTCCTTTTTCAAAAACTCTTAAATCTCCAACCGGATGAATTAAATAATTCGTTCCTTCCATCTGAATAGGCAAGTCAGCCACTTCTATCTGTGTAGAATCGGTTTTAGTTAACACTTTTGCCTTGTTTGAAGCATCATAAATCACTTTCGGCTTCTGAGCATCCTCTTTACAACTCACTACTGTTCCGATGATTACTAAGGCGATATATTTTAGATAGTTTTTCATTTATGCTAATTATATTGGAATATCAAATATAGTATTTTTGATTGTATTATTTATTGTTATTGAATTTTCTCAAAATGACAATACTATCTCATTTCTAAAACGCAAGAAACTCTTTTCTTATTGCTGAAGTTTATTTTTAACTTCACTTATTCCCCTACAGCCTCGCATTAATTTTCACATTAAAAACTCTCGAAGTCATATAATTTGGAATCGCATATTGATTTTTAGAATACACATCCCTAACCCATGTATTGGTAATTGCATTTTGATTATTGAAAAGGTTGAAAATTTCAAATCCAACCGATAATTCTTTGAAACCTTTCAGCCAATTTGCTTTAGCTATTTTAGTACTACCATCCACAAAAACTTTAGCAAAACCAACATCTGCCCTTCTGTAATCATTCAATCTGTTTTGATACAAATATGGATCTGAATATGCCGGCGCGCCGCCTGGCAGACCCGTATTGTAAACCAAATTCAGGTACAGTTTTACACTTGGAATATTTGGCATATAATCCTGAAATAACATGGCAAACTTTAAACGCTGATCCGTTGGTCTGGCGATATAACCTCTATTTTCGTAGTTTTCTTCTGTTTTCAAATAACCAAAACTCACCCATGATTCCGTTCCCGGCACAAATTCTCCATTCAGTCTAAAATCTAAACCTTGCGCATAGGCTTTTGCATTATTGTTTGCAATATATCGAATTCGGACATTATCTATAGAATATACATTTACATCAGAAAGTGATTTATAATATACTTCCGTTACCCATTTAAAAGGGCGATCCCACATCTTAAAATTATAATCATTACTCAAAACGATATGAACTGATTCTTGCGCTTTCACATTTGGATTCACAACTCCATTTACATCACGAAGTTCTCGATAAAAAGGGGGTTGATAATAAATTCCTCCCGAAAGTCTGAAAACCATATCCATGTCCCAATCCGGTTTTATAGCAAATTGCGCGCGTGGGCTAAAAACAGTCTGATTTTTACCTTCAACCGCCGCTCCGGAAACAGTCCAACTTTGAAATCGGGCTCCAACATGATACCAAATCTGATTTGAACCAATTGCGGTTTTTTGATTCCACTGTGCATAACCCGCAATTCTGTTTACCGTATTAAAATTTGTTGCACGAACATCCTGATAAGGCAAAAGTGGTCCAGTATACGGCTGATTAGGCTGATTATTTTTAGGCAAAATAACCAATGGTGGATTTATAGAAAAGCCTGCTGAATCAATCACTTCCCACTCTACCACTCTGTCGCGAATAGATTCTCTGGTATATTTTAAGCCAAATTCTAATTGGCTGTCATTTTTCCATTCTTTAAATCCTTTAATTTCAGCATTTGCAATTAAAGCATCTAAATCATTACGGGCATGATTCAGCTGAGAACCTATTCCACGTGCAAAATCAATTGTGTCAGGAGCTCCTTCCTCGGTAACATTCCCTAAACGATATTGTGCCAAAATATCAAAGTGTTCCTGTTCTTTTGTATGAAATAACGAACCTATCAACTTTAAAGTAAAATCCGGAGCAACTTTATAAGTAGTTTTCAGTGCTCCAAAATAAGTATCATATTGATCTTTTTCCTGCCCTTCATAATAGACATTCAGCTCCATTGGCTGGTCTATTGTTCCAAATCTCGTTTCGCGCGTTAAAGGCTGATATAAATATTTATTCTGAGAAATATTTCCTAAAAAACTCATTTGCCATTTTTTAGAAATCTCATAGGTAATATTGGTTTGAATATCAGCAAAAACAGGCGTGTAATTCGTTTCGGTATCCTGGCTATTTACCAGCAAGCTATTGTTACGATAACGAATTCCGGTTACTGCTGACCATTTTTTATTTTTAGAAACCAAATCAACCGCTGCACTTGCCCCAAGCAAACTGGCTTCAAAAGCAGCTCCAAACTGAGTTGGCTTTCGATAAGTAATATCTAAAACAGAGGATAATTTATCTCCAAATTTAGCCTCAAATCCGCCAGCTGAAAAATCTACATTCTGAACCAAATCAGTATTGGTAAAACTCAATCCTTCTTGCTGACCGGAACGAATTAAAAACGGACGATAAACTTCGACTTCATTTACGTAAACTAAATTTTCATCATAATTACCACCGCGAACTGCGTACTGTGTGCTCAATTCATTATTTGAATTTACACCGGGCAACGTTTTTAGAATATTTTCGATTCCGGCATTTGCTCCGGGAATCTTTTTGATCGTCGCAACATCTATTGTAGTGATTCCCTGAACACGTTTTTTATTTTTAGAAGATACAAACACCTCTCCCATTTGTTCCTCGGAATTATTCATTACGGGATTAAAAACGAAAACTTCATTCGGTTTTAAACTCACCGCAAGACTCATCATTTTTAAAGAAATATGAGTAAAAATCAGTGATACTTTTTTATTGGAAGGAACTTCAATTTCAAAAAAACCATTTGAATCTGATTGCGCAACATTTCCGTGAGCCGTAATATTAACATCTGGAACCGGACGATTTTCCTGATCTAAAATAATACCTTTTACTTGTGCATTCTGAGCAAATGAAACACAGCTGCATAAAAAAAGGAAAACAAATATTAACTTACGATGGCTCAAATGTTGTGGTTTTATTTTTGTTGACTTCTAAAAAAATGAGTTTCAAAGATAGCAGAATTACCCACATTATCAACCACTTCTATTTTTAAATCATTTGCTCCCTCAGCTAATAATGTATTATCAAATTTGTGCGTTATTTTTCTTGTTTTGTTATCGTATTCAAACAAAACCCAATCTCCGTTTAAATAACCGTTATAAGATTTAATTCCGGACACACTATCACTTATTGCAAACTGAATTGTTTTATCACTGACCGATTTACCTTCAATTGGTTTTGTGATTTTAATAACTGGCGCGATTGTATCGAGTACCAAACCAAATTGTCCCAAAGTTTTAGATTTAGCCGTAAAAACATCATTTTTTCTGGTTGTTGCATTATAGCTGCCACCTCTTCCGATAAAAACTTTATCTCGTAATGCTTCTGAATAGGTACTGTCTTTTATTGTAATTGTAAAATTAGAATGAACCGGAACCACATCATCATGAATATAAATTTTGTTATTCTTTACATCAAAATTCAGATTGAAATCATCATAAAAAGTGCCTGCCGGAAAAAATACCGACATATTATCCTTTTCAAAATTGTAATCTTTATTGAATTTTATAAAATATTTTGAAGTTTCAGGAACCTCGTTTATGATTGAAGTTGCTGCATCAAATTCAATTGGAACCGTAATGGCGCTTAAATTTCCAAAATAATCCGAAACTTCAATACGATATGTTGAAGCTAAATTCGGCTCGACCGGAATAATTCCACGAAGCGAATCGGTTTTTATAATACTTAGCGCAAAAGGTGTTTTCATGAAAAGCTTTTGAACACGCTGTCCTGTTTTTTTATATCTGGGATAATCAATCAAAGCATTTATATAACGCATTTCATCAAACGAATACGTATTAAACTTATAATTGTAATTTGGATCTCCGTTAACGAAAGTCGACACATTAAAAACGCCATTTCTATTTCCGGAAACATTATCGAAATCAACAGCATTGATTCCGAAACCAATTTTTCCATTAGCTTTTACTTTACTTGCGAGATAAGTTCCGTCTTTCTGAAGCGCAAGATTCAACAACAAGGGTTGTTTCGATTGATTCACCGTTGTGTTATCCATCGGATAAACGTACAAACTCGAAATGGTTGGTTTTTTAGTGTCATTTATATTTTTATCATATCCAAAGAACATTGGATTAATAACAAATTCCGATTTTGTATCTCTAATTTCAAAATGCAGGTGCGGTCCTTCAGAGGAGCCAGTATTACCCGAAAGTGCAATTAACTGTCCTTTTGCAACCGGTAATTCTCCCGGTTTTGGAAACATTTCAATTTCAAATGCTTTTTCTTTGTAGTGTGTTTTCTGAACATACTCCTGAATGGCTCCCAGTGTAGTTTGCAAATGTCCATATACAGAAGTATATCCATTTGGATGTGTGATATAAATACATTTTCCGTTACCAAAAGTCGAAATTTTGATTCTTGACACATACCCTTCTGCAACTGCACAAACATTCAAACCTTCCCTTTGATTGGTTTTTAAATCGAAACCGGCATGAAAATGGTTTGGTCGCAATTCCCCAAAATTCCCCGAAAGCTGCATCGGAATATCTAATGGCGGAACAAAATAATCTGTAGGATATTGCGTCTGCGCAAAAATAATTTGACAAAATAAAAGGGTAAGTACTGAAAATCTCATAAGGAACATTTTTGCTAAGATAAAAAAATAACAGGCGAAATCCGACGATAATTAAGACAAAAATACAATTGATTGAATTTCATTTATTTGTCTATTTTTAATGCAAAAAAATCGATAAAAAATTGCATTAATAAAAAGGAATACTAACTTTGTATGATTAAGTAATGAATAGGATTTATAATGAGTGTAATTGCAGAAATAATTGATACTCTTGAATATAAAGTCGAAAAGCTTTTTGAAAAATCAAAAGGCCTGGAGAATAACAATCAGGAATTACGATTACAATTAGCCAAAGCTGCGCAAATCATCCAGAAACAATCTGAAGAAATGGAGGCTTTGAAAAAGCAATATGATACACTTAAAATAGCCAATTCGTTGCTCGGCAGCGACAATAATAAGAGAGAGACAAAGCTTAAAATAAATTCATTAATTCGCGAAATTGATTACTGTATAGCGCAATTATCAGATTGAAAAACATGGACGGAAAGCTTAGAATTAAAATATCAATTGCAGACCGCGTTTACCCGTTAACGGTTGAACCCGCTCAGGAAGAAGGGCTTAGAAGTGCTTCTAAAAAAATTGATGCTATGATAAAGCAATTCGAAGAAAGTTACGCGGTTCGTGACAAACAAGATGTATTGGCTATGTGTGCATTACAATTTGCATCACAGGTTGAACAAAAACAAATTGACAACGCGATTGATGGCGAAGAAACCATCGAAAGAATTAAAAGATTAAATTCGCTATTAGATCAATATCTCGAAAATTAAACGTTCTTTACAGAAACTAAGATACTGCCTACATTAGTTCACAATTGGTAAACTCAACACTAACAAATTAAAGTGAGTGAATCATCGCTACTATAGTACGTCCCGATTTTATCGGGAAAACTTGAACAGTGAGTTAGCTCAAAACTTGTCTTTACGAGTTTATTCAAGCAATTAATGTAGGCTTTTTTTATATATAAATTTAAACAAACATGGACATCATAACGATCATTATTTCAGGTATAATAGGTATTGCAGCAGGTTTTGGAATAGCTAAGATTATCGAAAAAAGTAATATTTCTAATCTCATAAAAAACGCAAAAAAAGAAGCTTCTTCCATTTTAAAAGATGCTAATTTAGAAGCAGAAAATATCAAAAAAGATAAAATCCTTCAGGCAAAAGAACGTTTTATCGAATTAAAATCAGAACACGAACAAGTTATTTTGGCAAGGGACAAAAAAGTTGCTGAAGTAGAAAAAAGAGTTCGCGATAAAGAGTCTCAAATTTCAAATGAACTTTCTAAAGCTAAGAAAGTAAACGATGATTTTGAAGCTAAAACAGCAGAATACAACAATAAAATTGAAATTTTAGACAAAAAACAAGCGGAAGTTGACAAATTACACAAAAGCCAATTACAACAATTAGAAGTAATTTCAGGGCTTTCTGCTGAAGAAGCAAAAGAACAATTAGTTGAAGGTTTGAAAGCTGAAGCTAAGAGCAAAGCTATGTCTCATATTCAGGACACAATTGAAGAGGCAAAACTTACAGCGCAACAAGAAGCTAAAAAAATCATCATCAACACGATTCAAAGAGTTGGAACAGAAGAAGCAGTAGAGAATTGCGTTTCTGTATTTAACATTGAATCTGATGACGTAAAAGGTAGAATTATTGGTCGTGAAGGACGTAACATTAGAGCTCTTGAAGCTGCAACCGGAGTTGAAATCATTGTTGATGATACACCGGAAGCTATCATTCTTTCTTGTTTCGATCCTGTTCGTAGAGAAATTGCCCGTTTATCATTGCACAAATTAGTAACGGACGGACGTATCCACCCAGCCAGAATTGAAGAGGTTGTTGCTAAAACAGCCAAACAAATTGATGATGAAATTATTGAAGTTGGTAAACGTACTGTAATCGACTTAGGAATTCACGGATTACACCCTGAATTGATTAAAGTTGTGGGTAGAATGAAATACCGTTCTTCTTACGGACAAAACTTACTACAACACTCAAGAGAAGTTTCTAAACTTTGTGGTATCATGGCAGCCGAATTAGGCTTAAATGTAAAATTAGCTAAAAGAGCCGGTTTACTTCACGATATTGGTAAAGTGCCGGATACTGAAAGTGATTTACCACACGCTTTGCTAGGTATGCAATGGGCTGAGAAATATGGCGAAAAAGAAGAGGTTTGCAACGCGATTGGAGCTCACCACGATGAGATCGAAATGAAATCATTATTATCTCCGATTATTCAGGTTTGTGATGCTATTTCAGGAGCAAGACCAGGAGCAAGACGTCAGGTTTTAGATTCTTATATCCAACGTTTGAAAGATCTTGAAGAAGTAGCTTACGGATTTACAGGTGTGAAAAATGCTTACGCAATTCAGGCCGGTAGAGAACTTCGTGTAATTGTAGAAAGCGAAAAAGTTTCTGATGATAATGCAGCAAACTTATCTTTTGAGATTTCACAAAAAATCCAAACTGAAATGACTTACCCTGGTCAGGTTAAAGTAACAGTAATTAGAGAAACAAGAGCGGTTAATATCGCGAAGTAATCTCCATTCTTTATAAAAACAACAAAGGCTATCTTTCTCAAGATAGCCTTTGTTGTTTAATACCAATTTTCAACTCTTACAGATCGCTGAATACAATTTTAAAACTTGTCCCCACTCCTACTTCACTTTCAACTGAAATAGTTCCTTTCATGGCTTCTATTTGATTTCTGGTAATATACAAGCCAATTCCGCGCGCTTCTTCGTGCTTATGAAAGGTTTTATACATTCCGAATAAAAGATCGCCATGAACGGCTAAATCGATCCCTAAACCATTATCCGTAATTTTTAATGATTTTTGACCTTCAGGTTCAATCGCAAAATCAAAAACAACAATGGGATCGCGATCCGGATGAGCATATTTTATAGCATTTGTTGTAAAATTCAACAAAACACTTTCAAGATAAGCAGGATTAAAATTAATCGTTAAATAATTGGGCACATTATTAACGATCGTGACATTCTTCTGTTTATCATATCCTCTTATGGTAGTGATTGTTTTTTCAATGTACTCACACAGTTTTAACGGAACAACGGCAATATTAATATTACTTTGTGTTTTTACAATTTGCGTCAAATTCGAAATCGTATCATTCAAATCATTAGAAACTGTTCTTAAATGCACTAACATTTCACTCACAGTTTGTTTATCAACATCGGCGTCAATAAAGTCTAAAATTGATTTAATATTTCCGGCCTGCGTATTTAAGTTATGCGAAACGATATGCGAAAAATTCAACAAACGACTGTTCTGGTCACTGTATAATTTCATCGTTTTTATAATCTCTAACTCTTTTTCTTTCTGCAAAGAAACATCCGTATGCGTTCCTAACACACGCAAAGGTTTTCCATTTTCATCACGTTTAATCACCTTTCCACGATCGAGAATCCATTTGTAATTACCACTTGAAGTCATTACACGATGATAATTCTCGTAATAAGGTATTTTATTATCAAAGTGTTCCTGAATATCAGAATAATATTTTGGAAGATCATCCGGGTGTACAATTTTATCCCAACGTTCCGGATCATCAAAGATATCTATTGATTCTAATTCCAGAATTTTAAGCGACAATGAAGAATAAAAAACCCTATTAGTCACCATATCCCAATCCCAAATACCAACTGTCGAGGCATCAAGGGCAAATTGAAATCGTTCTTCGGAAATACGCAATTTTTCTTCCTTATCTTTAAGCTCGGTAATATCAGAAACATGCCCAAAAAAGCTTACGCTATCAGCAATAGACTTTTCTGTTTTTGAGGAGATTTTAAACCAGCGCAAACCTTTCTTTGGTAAAATAGCTCTGAATTCTATCTCCCAAGGTTTCACTTCCCTGCGTGCTTTCACCAAAGATTGAAAAAAAAGTTCTCTGTCAGCAGGGAAAATTCTGTCGTATACAAGAAGCTTAATATCATTTGTAAACTCCTTAGCCGAAATTTCAAAAATATCATCAGCCGATTTACTTACAAGTGGGAAAGTATAATTATTGTCTCTGTCTATTACAAACTGAAAAAGCAAATCGGGCATTTCAGCTAATAATTTTTTATAAAAATTATTAATCTCTAAGCAATCATCATTTTCATATAAATCAAAAACCATATAGTACCTTTTATGTAAATTGACTGATTAAAATCAAAAAAAATGCAGTTCGTCGATCTTATCTGCATTTAATAGAATTTATCATACAATATATTAATTTTTGAGATAAAAACAGGGTCTCTTGAAAAAAAAGTTATTTCCGTGGATGAAAAGAATACATTACTTCTTTTAAAAAACTTCTGTCCAAATGCACATAAATTTCAGTAGTTGTTATTGATTCATGACCAAGCATTAATTGAATTGATCTTAGATCGGCACCATTTTCCAGAAGATGCGTTGCAAAAGAATGACGAAGTGTATGGGGACTGATATTTTTTTTAAGACCGACTTTTACAGCTAAATCTTTTATTATAGTAAAAATCATTGCCCTTGTTAACTGATTTCCTCTTCTGTTCAAAAACAAGGTATCTTCACAACCTTTTTTAATAGTTAGATTGCCTCTAATTTCATTCTGATAAATTTGAATGTATTTTTGTGTCAATTTTCCAATTGGCACAAAACGTTCTTTATTTCCTTTTCCGGTAATTTTTACAAAACCTTCATCAAAAAATAAATCAGAAATTTTGAGAGAAACGAGTTCTGAAACCCGAAGTCCGCAACCGTATAAAGTTTCCAGCATAGCGCGGTTTCGTTCGCCTTCATTTGAGCTCAAATCGATTGCCGCTATAAGTGCATCAATTTCCTGAACTGCTAAAGTGTCCGGTAATTTACGGCCTGTTTTTGGAGTTTCTATTAATTCTAAAGGATTATCGTTTCTATAATCTTCAAAAACCAAATAATTGAAAAAGCTTTTTAATCCTGAAATAATACGCGCCTGAGAACGCGGGTTTAATTCCTTAGAAACCTGATATATAAACTGCTGAATCGTTTCATCCGTAATTTTTAATGGAGAAACCTCAATTTTATTCACTTCTAAAAAAAAACAAAGTCGTTCAATATCAAAACCATAATTTTCGATAGTATTTTTAGACAAACCTCTTTCGATTCGTAAATACGATTGATAATCTTTTATATATCTGTTCCAATTCATGATTACAAAGTAAACATTTTTAGACATAAAAATATCTCATACAAAGAGATAAAAAAAACCTTTCCCAAAGAAGAAAGCTTTTACAATCATTAAATATTCAATTTATAATTTATATCCCACAGCTAAAGAAAATACGTTGTTTTTAATTTTATAATTATCATCTGCAACATGAAAATCCACGGCATTTGACAAACCTAAGTTATAACGAAGATCTACAGAACAATCCTCCAGAAAATTATAGCCAATACCAAAAGCCAAACCAAAATCGATAGTTTTAACATGATCCGTAATATTTATACCATTTTCTTCAGCATGCATTAAAAAACCAATTTGCGGACCTGCCTGAACACTTAATTCCTGAATAACAAAATATTTAGCCAAAATAGGCAAATTCAAATAGGCCAATTTAATATCATTATCGTACGCTATACCATCCTTTATAAATTTATTTTTCACTCCGTGAGTTGAGTATAAAAGTTCAGGTTGAATACCAAATTTTTCATCTGTTTTAATTTCCGAAAAAATACCAGCCTGATACCCTATTAAAGTTTCATTTTCATGGAAATCACCAGAGCTATTTGGAAAATTAACACCTCCTTTAATCCCAAATCTACTCCCTGTTCTTTGAGCATTTGCAAGACTAAATACCATAAGTGCAAGAGAAGATAAAATAATTTTCTTCATCATAATTGATTTTTTTTTTGTGAGCTTAAATTAATCAATCAAATATAAAAATATACTTATTAAATTAAAAAATAATTTGTTATTATAAAAAACAAACTATAGACCAAAATGAAATAACCAATAAAAAAACCTTCCCGGATCAGGAAGGTTTTAAAAAAATATATTCTGTAAAATTAGAATTTATAAGCTAAATACAATGCCAGGTTACTATTTTTAGCACTGTCATAATAGTCGTCTGCATTATCGATATCATTATCAGACAGCGGAGAGATACCAATAGTATAACGAAGACCAGCTGAAAAATTATCAGTAAAATTATATCCAGCTCCAAGATTAAATCCAAGATCTACTGACCTAGTATAATCCTTAATATCTTCACCTTCCGCTTTAGCCGACAATAAAAGACCTAATTGTGGACCCGCTTCAACACTAAATTTATTTTCTATAAAATAGTATTTGGCTAATACCGGAATATTTAAATAATTAAGTTTAAAATCACCATCAGTTCCAAAAGGACCATCAAATTTAGTACCTTGAGCAGAGAACAAAAGCTCCGGTTGTATAAAAAACTTCTCTACAACATGAATTTCTGCCAAACCTCCAATATGAAAACCTACTAGAGATTTTGTGTTGTCTACATCTCCTCCAACTACAGTAGAAATATTAAGACCACCTTTTATTCCAAACCTTGTTTGTTGAGCATTTGCAAATCCAAACGCCATTACTGCAATCGCAACTAAAAAAAATCTTTTCATTTTTTATTTGATTTTGGGTTAAATTAATAGATCAAATATAGAAATATACTTCATAAAAAATAATTTGTTTTTTTACAATAATGTTATAATGATAAAAAAAATACCCTTCACGCAAAAAATGAAATAAAAACATGTAAATAAAAAAAACCTTCCAAAATTGGAAGGTTTTGATTATTTATTAATCTTATTAATTAGAATTTATATCCAACCGATAATGAGAAAACACTATTGTTCATTTTAAAATCATCCCCATCTTCTGTTTTAGCGATATTAGATAATCCTAAATTATATCTAACACCAGCAGAAAGGTTTTCTGTAAAATCATATCCAGCTCCGAAGTTTACACCAAAGTCAATTGATTCAAAAGAATCCTTTACATCTTCCTCTGCAGATAATGTAATTCCCTCATCAGTACCTTCACTTTTTGCTTTTGCACTTAATAAAAAACCAATTTGTGGTCCTGCTTCAAGGCTAAATTTCTCCGCTACATAAAATTTTGCCATTACTGGAATATTTAAATAGCTTAAATTTAATTTATTTTCTATATCAAAACCTTCACCAGATTCATCAAATTTAGCCCCTTGAGTTGAGTATAAAAGCTCTGGTTGTACAGAAAATTTATCTGACACCTTAATTTCTGCAAACCCACCTACGTGAAATCCAACTTTTAATGATGCATCCTCAGTGTCACCAGTTAAATTAGCAAAGTTAACACCCCCTTTTACTCCAAATTTCGTTTCTTGTGCATTTGAAAATGCGAAAGCCATTACTGCAGCAGCAGTCATAATAATTTTTTTCATTTTTATTTTTTGGTTATAATTAAACGGTCAAATATAAAATTATACTTATTAAAATATCATTTGCATTTTAACAAATAAAGCAGTAATTAGAGCCAAAATCTTACGAGACAAACAACACCTTAGAGACGTTAATAATACAAGAAAAGATTAAATAAAAACTTTTTTTGCACCGTGAAAAACATAAAAAATCTTACTTATTATTAATGAAAAAAAAGTTATTTTTCTTTATTTCATGTTTACAGACGTACTTTTAGAGCTAAAAATACAGCAGATAAATCTTAGTTAAAATAAAAATAAATGACATCTAATTCTTATTAAATAAAATTTTAACTAATTTCTAATACATAAGAATAACACTCTTAAAAAGAGCCAATTATCTAGTCATTTTAAAAAATTATCCGAATTTTATTAATTATTTAATGCAAAACACAAAACAATAAAATCATAATTCTGTAGTTTTGGTCTATATATAACATTAAAAAAAATACCAATTTTTTAAAAACAATTTTATGAAAAAAATACTTTTAGCAGCTGTACTGTTCATCGCAACATCAGCTACAATACAAGCCCAATTATTAAAACTTGGAGTAAAAGCAGGGGTTAACTTTGCAAACCAAACTGGAGATTTTCCAGATCAAATTGACAAAGAAGGTATAACTAGCTACCATGCTGGTTTAGTTGCTGAAATAAAATTATTAGAGAAATTTTCTATCCAACCAGAGCTTTTATACTCTACTACAGGTGCATCATATAAATTTAGTGATGTAAGTGAAGATGTTAAAAACGAACTAGGATATATAGCTATCCCGGTAATGGCTAAGTTTTATTTAAGTAAAACTTTTAGTCTGGAAGTTGGCCCACAAGCTTCTTTCTTAGTAAGTGAAAGAAATGATTTTGATGTAAAAAATGGTAAAACTTTTGAATTTGGCGTAAATGCGGGATTAGGAGTTAAACTTACTGAGAACTTCTTTTTACAAGGACGTTACGGTTTAGGATTAACAGAGGCGTCTGAAAATGCGGATATTAAAAACTCAGTATTTCAAATTTCAGCTGGATTCATGTTCTAAAAAGAATATCACATAGTTTTATAAAAACCGTTCTATTAATTGGAACGGTTTTTTTATTTTTACATGCTTGTGAAATGTATTCCGTGAAATGTCAAATGGAATTAATCACACTAATAAAATTTAAATTACTTATGAAAATTTGCATTATCAACGGACCCAATTTGAATCTTTTAGGAAAAAGAGAACCTGAAGTTTACGGAAGTCAAACTTTTGAAGATTATTTTGAAACGTTGAAACAAAAATTTCCAAACGTTGAACTTTCTTATTATCAAAGTAATATTGAAGGCGAGTTGATTGGAAAAATTCAGGAAGTTGGTTTTACATTTGATGGAATCATCTTGAATGCAGGCGCGTACACACATACTTCTATTGGTATTGGCGATGCGATGAAAGCCATTACAACACCTGTTATCGAAGTTCATATCTCGAATACGTATGCGCGCGAAAGCTTTAGACATCAATCCTATTTATCCGGAAATGCAAAAGGGGTTATTTTAGGCTTTGGATTAAAAAGTTACGAATTAGCGATTCAGTCCTTTTTGTAAATAAGTATCATTTTTGTAAGCGAATGTCATCCTGAGCGAAGTCGAAGGCTAATAGAAATGAGAGGGCTTCGACTCCGCTCAGCCTGACAAACAATTTAACAAATTATTAATAAGCTCGTTTTTAAGTTATTCTATTTTTGTGAGAGAAAAAACTTTCATGAGAAACTATACTTTACTTGCCTTTTTATTTTTTTCGATTTCTAACTTTGCCCAGATCAAAGGAACTATAACGGATGAAAAAGGAAATCCTTTGCCTTTTGTATCTGTTCTTGAAGAAAACACATATACGAGCACAACTTCAAACGAGCTTGGAAAATACCAACTGAACGTAAAGGAAGTTGGCAAAAACAAAATTACATTTCAGTATTTGGGTTTTAAAACTCAAAAATTAACTGTTTCTGCAGATTCAAAAACGGTTACCTTAAACATCATAATGCAGGAAGAAAGCTTTGCATTGAATGAAGTTGTCATTGATCCTAAAAACAATCCCGCGAATGCAATTATAAGAAGTGCAATTGCAAGCAAAAAAGACAATTCTGAAAAAACAGCACGTTATACCGCTGATTTTTATTCAAAGGGAATGTTTAAAATAAAAGATCTTCCAAAGAAGATCATGGGCTTGAAGGTAGATATTGGCGACGAAATGGCGTCAAATTTAGACTCAACCGGAACAGGAACTTTATATTTATCAGAAACAATCTCGAAGATTTCTTTTGAAAAACCCGGCAAACTAAAAGAGAAAATCATTGCTTCTAAAATCTCCGGAAACAATAAAGGCTACAGCTATAATACAGCTTCTTTATCAACTTATGATTTTTACGACAATACTTTAGACTTTGATATTAAACTTATCTCTCCTATTGCGGATAATGCGTTCAGTTATTACAAATACAAACTGGAAGGCACTTTCTTCGATGATAACAATCAGCAAATTAACAAGATTAAAGTAACTCCAAAACGGGATAAAGAACCGGTTTTTGAAGGCTACATTTATATTGTCGACGATAGTTTTGCGATTTATGCTATCGATTTAGATATTAAAGGTTACCGAATGAAAAATGAATTTACTGAAATTATGACCTTAAAACAGAGTTTTAGTTACAATTCGAAGAATAAAATCTGGTCTAAAAATGCACAGACACTTTCTTTCAATGCGGGTGCTTTCGGAGTTAAATTCTCTGGAAAATTCAATTATGTTTATTCCAATTATGAGTTTCCTGCTTCTTTTGAAAAGAAAACCTTTGGAAATGAAATTGTAGCCTTTGAAGCGAACGCCAATAAAAAAGACGACGCTTTTTGGAATGAAATCCGACCAATTCCTTTGACTCTTGAGGAAAGCAACGATTATACTAAAAAAGACAGTTTACAAACCATTAAAAAATCTCAAAAATATACAGATTCAGTCGATGCTAAAAACAACAAGTTTAAAGTATTTGACGTCATAATGGGTTATGAATACAAGAATACTTTTAAGAAACATTCTTTTGAATACAAAGGTCTGCTAAACCTTTCGTCTTTAAGTTTTAATACTGTACAAGGTTTTAATCTGGACTCTGGCTTCTCCTTTAGAAAATGGGATGAAGAAAAAGGAAAAAACACTTCTATAAATACTACTTTTAACTACGGTTTTTCAGATGAACGTCTTCGTGTTACCGGAGACTTTAGCCATCGATTCAACAATATTAATTACGCCACAATTTGGGCTTCCGGAGGAACAAAAACAGCTCAATTTAATGGTGCTGAACCTATAACTAAATTTGTCAATTCGATAAGCTCTTTATTCTTTAAAGACAATTATATGAAATTGTATAATTTAGAATTTGCCCAAATCAACTATGCTCAGGATGTTGCAAACGGAATTAATTTGAATGCTAAAGTGGCGTACGAGCAACGAAAACCTCTTTTTAACACCACAGATTATTCCTTCTTTAAGAAAGATGATATTTATTCCTCTAACAATCCCCTAGCTCCGGACGATTTCACAACTTCCGCTTTTGATCAGCATCACTTATTTAAAACATCTTTGACTGCGAGAATTAACTTCGGAAACAAATATATCTCAAGACCAGACGGAAGATATAATATTAAAGATGAAAAATATCCAACTGTATTTTTGATTTTTGAAAAAGCTTTTGCTGCCAGCGAGAAAAAATATGAATTTGAAAGACTTGGTGCGGCTGTTCAATACGACTTATCCTTAGGAAATAAAGGCCTTCTGGGAATGAATTTCAAAGCCGGAAAGTTCTTTAATGCAAAAAATATTTCTTTCATAGATTACAGACATTTCAACGGAAACCAAACACACATTGGAACAAGTGATCGCTATTTAAATGTTTTTAATATGATGCCATATTATGCCAATAGCACAAACGATAGTTATCTTGAAATACATTCAGAATATAACGATACCGGTTTTATTATGAATAAAATTCCGTTATTAAATCTTTTGAAATCTACAATGAATATTGGTTTTCATTCGCTGGCCATTCCGGACAGAAAACCTTATTCTGAATTCACAGTTGGTTTAGATAATTTGGGTTTCGGGAAATTTAAATTATTTAGAGTTGATTATGTTCATTCGTATCAAGGCGGTGTTCAGCAAAACGGTGTTGTTTTTGGATTGAAGATTTTGAATGTGCTGGACTAACATAGACTAAGGTTTCACGCAGATTTAGCAGATTTAGGCAGATCAAAAAGGATTTATTTTAAATATAAAAACGACATAAATCTCAAATTACTTGAGAGTGTGTTAGGGATGGGAGCGACATCCTTTTTGTTTTTTCTTTAAAAACATAAAGATATAGCGGACAGCCCGGCCAGAGGTAACGCCCAAAAAAAAATCCGCTTACTCTTTTTAAAAAGATTAAACGGATTTTTTTTACACTTCAAAGAAAACCTTAGCAACTTAGAACCTTAGTATCTTAGAATCTTTTCATCAGTGATAATCATCTGGTTCAATGTGAATCAGAACATTCCCTAATTGAGGAATTTCTTCTTTTAAGGTATCTTGCAGTTTATGTGAGAGTTCATGCCCTTCTTTTACTGAAATTTGTGCAGAGACAATCGCATGAAGATCAACATGATATTTCATACCAGCTTTACGGATAAAACATTTTTCGGTTCCTAAAATTCCGTCAACCGTTAAAGCTGTAATACGAATTTCTTCAACCAAATCATCATTAAGGTTTTCGTCCATGATCTCGCCAAGCGCAGGTCTAAAAATTTTATAGCTGTTGTATAAGATAAAAAAAGCAGCAAAAAGTGCCGCCCAATCATCTGCTGATTCGTAACCTTTTCCCATTATAAGCGCAACAGAAATTCCGATAAATGCCGCTACTGAAGTAATAGCATCACTTCGATGGTGCCAGGCATCCGCGGCAAGAGAAGAACTATTGGTTTCTTTGCTCCGTCTCATTACTAAACGAAACGAATATTCTTTCCAGATAATTATTGCTCCTAAAACATATAATGTCCACGATTTTGGTAAATCATGCGAAGTCTGAATATTAGAAATACTTTCGTACCCAATAATCGTTGCTGAAGTAATTAAAAAACCAACGACCAAAAAGGTAATTAATGGTTCTGCACGTCCATGTCCATAAGGATGATTTTCATCTGGCGGTTTATTTGAATACTTGATTCCAAATAAAACCAAAAAAGACGAAAATATATCTGCAGTTGATTCTATTGCATCTGCAATTAAGGCATATGAATTGCCAAAAAAACCTGCCAAACCTTTTATCAAGGCCAAGCAGGTGTTTCCAACTATACTAAATATAGTAGCTTTTACAGCTTTTTGTTCATCTGTCATTTAGACTATTTTTTTTCGCCACGAAGTCACGAATTATAAAAAATCTTAATCTTCCTTTAATTCGTGATTTCGTGGCAAATATTTTTTTACGCTCTCACGATTTTTGCTCCAATTGCTCTCAAACGCTCATCGATTCGCTCGTATCCACGGTCAATTTGTTCGATATTTTGAATTGTACTTGTTCCTTTTGCTGAAAGAGCCGCAATTAATAATGAGATTCCCGCACGAATATCAGGAGATGACATTGTTGTTGCTTTTAATTGAGATTCGAAATTATGTCCCATAACCACCGCTCTGTGTGGATCGCATAACATAATTTTAGCTCCCATATCGATTAATTTATCTACGAAGAACAAACGGCTTTCGAACATTTTTTGATGAATCAAAACATCACCTTTTGCTTGTGTAGCAACAACTAAAACAATGCTTAGTAAGTCAGGAGTAAACCCTGGCCATGGTGCATCGGCAATCGTTAAAATAGAACCGTCGATATCTGTTTTCACTTCATACCCATCTTTGTGAGCTGGAATATAAATATCGTCATTACGTTTTTCAATTGTAATACCTAATTTTCTGAATGTATTCGGAATCAAACCTAAGTTTTCCCAGCTTACATTTTTAATTGTGATTTCACTTTTTGTCATCGCTGCAAGTCCAATCCAAGAACCAATCTCGATCATATCAGGAAGAATTCTGTGCTCACATCCTCCAAGGCTTTCAACACCTTCGATAGTCAATAAGTTTGAACCAACTCCTGTGATTTTAGCTCCCATCGAATTCAGCATTTTGCATAATTGCTGTAAGTAAGGCTCACACGCAGCGTTGTAAACAGTAGTTTGTCCTTTAGCTAGAACAGCAGCCATTACAATGTTTGCAGTTCCGGTTACAGAGGCTTCATCAAGTAACATATCTGTTCCTTTCAAACCTTCTGCCGGAGATTCTACACCGTAAAAGTGATCTTCTCTGTTATATCTGAATTTTGCTCCAAGGTTAATAAAACCTTCAAAGTGTGTATCTAATCTACGACGACCAATTTTATCTCCACCCGGTTTTGGAATATATCCTTTTCCGAAACGAGCCAAAAGTGGTCCAACAATCATAATAGAACCACGAAGCGCTCCACCTTCTTTTTTGAAAGCTTCTGTTTCTAAATATCCAACATTAACCTCATCGGCCTGAAACGTAATCGAACCCGGTTCATTGCGTTGAATTTTCACTCCTAAATTACCCAACAAAGTGATTAATTTATTGATGTCAATAATATCGGGAATATTATTAATTCTTACTTTATCCCCCGTTAGAAGCACGGCGCATAAAATTTGTAATGCCTCATTTTTTGCTCCTTGCGGAGTGATTTCTCCTTTTAAAGGAATTCCTCCTTCGATTTTAAAAATTCCCATAGATCTTGTTTAGGTTCTAAGGTTCTGAGATTCTGAGGTTCTAAACTAAAAGTCTTAGCTTCTTAGCTCCTTAGCATCTTAGCACCTTTTTTTATTTCTGATTATTGTTTTTCTGAAAAGGTTTTGGTTTCCCAGGTCCTTTATTGTTTTTGTTGCTTTGGATTTTTGGTTGACCAGGAGGCGTAATTTTGTTTGACATACGTTTATTCGTACGCAATAAATCAGTTGTGTTTAAAAGCTCTTCTGTACTTTGCAACAAATTGATTTTTCCTCCGGACAATTCAAATAAATGCTCAAAAATCACATCATCTTTTACTGTGTCTTTGTTCCAGCTTAAATATGACTTTTTCATGTGATTAGCGATCACTAATACCAATGCATTTTTCATTTCGCCTTCCTCCCATTTATTGGCAACATCAATCATATATTTGATATTGTTACCATAAAATCTGTATTTCGGAAAGTTTTGCGGGTATTGTAAAACATCTGGTTTTAACTGCAATACATCGCGAGACGGGATTGGGTATGGCGATTCTACATCTAATTTAAAATCAGACATAATAAAAAGCTGATCCCATAATTTATGTTGAAAATCGGGCACATCACGCAAATGCGGATTCAAGCTCCCCATTACCTGAATGATGTATTTCGCTGCTTTATTGCGCGTTTCTGCATCTTCAATAATAGTAGCCTGATCAATCAGTTTTTGCAAATGACGACCGTATTCAGGAATAAGTAAACGTTGCCTTTCAGAATTGTATTCTAAATTAAAAACAACATCATTTGCGACTTCTTTTTTATATTTTTCGACCATAAGTTATAATGAAACTATACCTTCTATTGTAGATACTTCTTTGTATTTGCCAATCACATCGTCAGAGCTGTTCATCGTAACGTCTACAGAAACACTGGTAAATTTACCTGTTTTAGATTTTGTTGTTTTGATAACCGCGCCCATACTGTCAAAAGCTTTTTCAACTCGCTCAACATTATCGGCTACTGAAGGCACAATGAATTTGTACAAGTATTCAGCAGGCCAGGTATTTGCGTTATCCAATTCTACCTTTAATCTTTCGTAAAATTCGGCGGTGTTTTTTTCTTTATCGTTCTCCATTCGTAATTAAAAATAAACGCAAATATACGGTTTTGATTTCAGATTTCAGATTTTAGATTTTAGATTTTTTAGGATGCAAAAGCAGATGTTTTTTTGCCACAAATTTCACGAACTTACGCAAACTAAAATAACTCAAAAAAACTTAAATTTTAATGATCGTTTAGAGTGGATTAGTAAATTAAAAATTCGAGGGAATTCGTGAAATTCGCGGCAAACCTTTATATTTGAAAAACTTTGCGACTCTGCTCCCGATAGCCATCGGGATTGCGAGATTCTAAACCACAACGCCATGAAAAAAATCCTTTTACTTTTTATCGCACTCACAATCAACTCGATGAAAGCTCAGGAAATCAAAACAATGACTTATTTCCAGAACGACACTATCAAACTGGATTTGGATTTGTATTTGCCTGAGAAAAAATCAAATGAGAAAATTCCGTTAGTGATTTTTGCTTTTGGTGGAGGATTTTCTGGCGGAGAACGTACCAGCGAGAAAGAATTTGGGATGTTTATGGCGAAAAACGGTTATGCGGTTGCCAGCATTTCGTACAGTTTATATATGAAAGGAAAAGATTTTGGATGTAAAGGAACTTTGACCGAAAAAATAAAAGCAATCCAAATTGGCGTGAGCGATATGTGGCAGGCGACTTCGTTTTTGATTGAAAATGCCAATAAATACAATCTTGATACTTCAAAAATATTTATTTCCGGAATTAGTGCGGGTGCCGAAATTGGTTTTCACGCTTCATTTTGGGATTATAAACTCATGAATCTATATAAAAGCAATTTACCCGAAAACTTTAAATATGCCGGTTTTATTGGAGGTTCCGGAGCCATTCAGGATATCAATTTAATTACAAAAGAAAAAGCGATGCCGATGTTGTTGGCACATGGAAATAATGACCAAACTGTTCCGTATGCTGCCGGTTCGCATCGCTCCTGCCCAACAAATGCTTCGGGCTGGTTAATTCTTTTTGGATCTTATGCCGTTTATAACCATATGATTGATCTACACAAAGATATTGAACTGATTACATTTTGTGGTGGCGGTCATGAATTCTCAGGCTACCTTTTTCATGACGGCAAACAATATGTTTTAGATTTTGTGAATGATGTTTTGAAAGGAAATAAATTTGAATCGCATTTGATTGTTCCTTCAAAGAAAAAGGGTGCTGATTCTGAGAAATATTTGTTTTGTGAGTAAATTTTTATTTTCAATATGGATTTGACTCGATTAGATATTCAGAAATTAATAAAAGTCAAAAAAGCTGACACTTTTTGGAATCATTTTGTTTATGCCTTCGCTACTAATTATAAAGTAAATGGAGAAGTTAAAAAGAATATTATTAAGATTTGGCAAAAAAGAACGTTACGAGGAATATATTATCCTGTTTTTACTTTTGAATTTGATAATCAAAATCAACTAGTAAAAATAACCGACAAATTAAATTCTTATGGTAAAGTCATACAATCAATCTTCCCGTTTGTTTTCTTCTTACCACTTATTTACACAGGTTTAACTGATTTTGAGCTAAAACGCTTCTTTATTTGTGGAGTAATAATCCTCGTTTTATTTTTGGCAATTTCACTACTTAACAACAAAATTTACCAATATGAGAAAAAAGAACATTTAGAAGAATTTCGTAAAACACTAAATATTAAAGAAGAAGAAAAGGCCCCTGAAAAAGAATGGAGTATGAAAATGATTTTAACTAGATTATTTATTTACCCAATTTGTTTTGCATTTATATTACTTACTATTTTTTTAATTATCCCAGAGGGTGGATTCTTCATATCAATTCCAATATTAGGAATTGTTGGAGCCTATTTATATTCTGATTTAAAACTTATCTTCAAACACAAAAAAACGGAAAATAATTCAAATCGAATAATTTGATTTTTATTCCTACATGCCTTAAACTGGACTAAAGTCAAGCCCTACAATATTTTTTGAATCTACGATTCTTCTATGTTTTAGTTCCGGAGGAACATTTTATTTTGTAGAGCTGGACTTTAGTCCAGTTTCTTAATATTTTGTCGAACCATAATCTTTATTGCAAGATTCACCATAAAAATGGATTTAAAGTAATCCAAAAATTTGGACACATACCTCCAAAATTGCGAAATCATTCGCTTCAGACAAAATAATCTTTTTAAATACCAATAAGTTTAGGTAAATTTGCGCTTTATTTTAAGAAAGTGCAAAAAGAAATCATAGTTCTCATTGGTGGCCCGGGAACGGGAAAATCTACTCTGATCAACGAATTGGTAGCTCGTGGCTACTGCTGTTACCCTGAAATTTCAAGACAAGTTACGCTCGAAGCGCAACAACGCGGGATAGAACAATTGTTCCTGGAACAGCCTCTGTTGTTTAGCGAAATGTTATTGGAAGGCAGAATTAAACAATTCGAAAACGCCCTTGACGAACCTGAAAATGTAGTTTTTATAGATCGCGGAATTCCGGATGTTGTAGCTTATATGGATTATATAGGTGATGAATATCCTGAACATTTTACTAAAGCCTGCGAAGATTTTAAATATTCCAAAACATTTATTTTACCGCCTTGGGAAGAAATTTACGAAAGCGACACCGAGCGTTACGAAAATTTCGGACAGGCCTTAACGATCCAAAAGCACCTTGTTGAAACCTATAAAAAATATGGTTACGACTTAATTGAAGTGCCTAAAGATACGGTGGAGAACAGAATTCTTTATATCTTAGATAAAATTTAGGCATTTGGTTAAAGTTGCAAAACTAGAAACTGATTTCTAAATTTTTTAACTTTAAAACAAGACCAATGCCCGAAGCGCAAGAAATTCTTTTAAAATACTGGAAACACAACAGTTTTAGACCGTTGCAAAAGGAGATTATTGACTCGGTTTTGGATGGTCAGGATACTTTTGCCCTTTTACCAACCGGCGGAGGAAAATCGATTTGTTTTCAGGTTCCGGCAATGATGCAGGAAGGCATTTGTTTAGTGGTTTCGCCCTTGATTGCTTTAATGAAAGATCAGGTGGCGAATTTGCAAAAACGAGATATTAAAGCGATTGCACTTACGGGCGGAATTCATACCGAAGAAATCATTGATCTTCTTGACAATTGCCAATACGGAAATTACAAGTTTTTATATCTTTCGCCTGAGCGTTTACAGTCTGACTGGATTTTGGAGCGCATTAAAAATCTTCCTATCAATTTAATTGCAATTGATGAAGCGCATTGTGTTTCGCAATGGGGACATGATTTCCGTCCGGCTTATTTGAGAATTTCGGAGCTTAAAAAATATTTCCCTAAGATTCCGTTTTTGGCTTTGACCGCTACGGCGACTCCAAGAGTTATTGAAGACATTAAAACCGAATTAGGTTTGAAAGATCCTGTACTTTTTCAGCAATCTTTTGAAAGAAAAAATATTGCATACATGGTTTTTGAAATCGAAGACAAATTGTATCGCACCGAACAAATTTTAAAGAAAAACCCACAGCCTTCTATTATATATGTACGAAATAGGAAATCGTGCCTGAATATGTCAACGCAATTACAATCGTTAGGATTCAAAGCGACGTATTATCACGGTGGGCTTTCGGCAAAAGAAAAAGACAAAAACATGCAATTGTGGATGTCGGAACAAGCGCAGGTTATTGTAGCGACCAATGCATTTGGAATGGGAATCGACAAAGACAATGTAAAAACGGTTATTCATACTCAGTTACCAGAAAATCTGGAAAACTATTATCAGGAATCCGGGAGAGCAGGACGAAATGGAGAAAAAGCATTTTCAGTTTTACTTTTTAATAATGCAGATGCGAATCACACAGAACAGCAATTTTTAAGCGTTTTGCCAGACAAGAAGTTTTTAAAAACCATGTATGTGAAGCTTTGCAATTATTTTCAGATTGCATATGGCGAAGGTTTAGATGATTCTTTCTCTTTTAAACTGAATCACTTTTGTAACAAATACGACTTCCCTACTCTAAAAACTTATAATGCATTACAATTTCTGAATCAACAGGGAATTATTACCATGTCTCAGGAATTTTCGGAGAAGATTACGATGCAGTTTTTAATTGAATCAAAAGAAGTGATTCGATATATGAGCTTAAATCCGAATGACGAAGAAATCATTCTGGCAATTTTGAGAACGTATCCTGGCGTTTACGAAATGAAGACACCATTTAATCTTTCTTTGATTGCCAAAAAATCACATCATACAGAAGAACAAGTTTCGGCCGTTTTAGAAAAACTGAAGGAAAAAGAAATTATCGAATACAAATCGAAAAATAACGACGCGACTATCTTATTTAATGAGGTTCGTGAAGACGACCTTACGATAAATCGGGTTTCGAAATATCTGGAAAAACAGAATAAACTAAAAGAAGAACAACTTTTATCAGTTCTTCATTATATAAAGGAAAACAAAATCTGCAAAAATCGATTGATTCTGGATTATTTTGGAGAAGAAACAACTGAGAATTGTGGTGTCTGCTCCTATTGTATTACTCAAAAAGGAAAAATTACGGAAGCCGATTCAATTGCTGATAAAATTCTGCATTTATTAAAATCAGCTGCTTTAACTTCCAGAGAAATTCAGGCTCAAATAAAACTGGATGCAAACGATATTGTTTCAGTGCTTCAGGAGCTATTAGAAAACAATCATATTACCATTTTAGCGAATAATAAATACACTTTAAAATCATAATGGAAAAATTAAAAATTATATTCATGGGAACTCCCGAATTTGCTGTCGGCATTTTGGATACCATTATTAAAAACAATTACGATGTTGTTGGCGTTATCACAGCTGCAGACAAACCAGCAGGGCGCGGACAAAAAATAAAATATTCGGCAGTGAAAGAATACGCACTGGCGAACAACCTTACCTTATTACAACCAACGAATTTAAAAGACGAAACTTTTCTAGCAGAGTTAAAAGCATTGAATGCCAATTTACAAATTGTAGTTGCTTTTAGAATGTTACCAAAAGTAGTTTGGGAAATGCCAAGTTTAGGAACCTTTAATCTTCATGCTTCCTTATTACCAAATTATCGTGGCGCCGCACCAATTAACTGGGCGATTATTAATGGAGAAACCAAAACTGGGGTTACAACTTTCTTTATTGATGATAAAATTGATACCGGAGCCATGATTTTAAATTCGGAAATCGCAATCGAACCGGAAGAAAGTGCAGGACAATTACACGACCGATTGATGTTATTAGGAAGCGAGACTGTTATAGATACTTTGAAAGTGATTGAAAACGGAGACGCAACCACTACAATTCAGGAAGATAATGCAGAAATTAAAACGGCGTATAAATTAAATAAGGAAAACTGTAAAATCGACTGGACTAAATCTGGTGATGAAATCAATAATCTGATTCGTGGTTTAAGTCCGTATCCTGCTGCATGGTGTTTTTTGAAAGATAAAGAAGACGAGCAAACGATAAAAATATATGAAGCAAAATTGCTATTAGAGACACATTCTTACGAAGCTGGAAGTTTAATTTGCAGCAAAAAAGAAATCAAAGTTGCAGTTCAAAATGGCTTTTTACAGCTATTAAGTCTGCAATTACCTGGAAAAAAGAGAATGCAGGTAGCAGAATTGCTAAATGGGATAACTTTTTCTGATACTGCAAAGTTGTATTAACGTCAGTAAAACAGGGGTTTCTACCTGTTTTTGATCGACAAACAGCTGGCTTTATGAACAAAAAAACTAAGTTATTAACAATTTTTGCTAAATTTAAAGAAAACACTTGCAAGGAACGGATTTCCTACTAAATTTGTGTATTAACAATTTTTTTTAACCAACAATTAATAACTAATTATTATGAACAAATCAGAATTAATCGATGCTATCGCTGCTGATGCAGGAATTACAAAAGCTGCGGCAAAATTAGCTTTAGAATCATTTTTAGGAAACGTAGGAGCTACTTTGAAAAAAGGTGGAAGAGTTTCATTAGTAGGTTTTGGATCATGGTCAGTATCTGCTAGAGCTGCTAGAGATGGTAGAAACCCACAAACAGGAAAAACTATTCAAATCGCTGCTAAGAATGTTGTAAAATTCAAAGCTGGAGCTGAATTAGAAGGTGCAGTGAACTAAGTACTAAAGTTCTCTAAACTTATAATATAATCAAAACCCTCTCATGGAGGGTTTTTTTGTGCGGTTTAACGATTTTATTTGGGTTTTTAGAAATTTTATGATTAAATTTAATAAAAATTGTAGCCGTATGATTTCAGAAAAATTAAAAAAAGGACACCTGCTTATTGCCGAACCTTCTATAATTGGAGATTTATCTTTTAATAGATCGGTAATTTTATTAGCAGACCATAACAAAGAAGGATCAATAGGTTTTATCATTAATAAACCATTAAAATATACTATTAATGATCTGATACCTGAAATTGACGCCACTTTCAAGATATATAACGGAGGTCCTGTAGAGCAAGACAACCTTTATTTCATTCACAATATTCCAGAGTTAATCCCGAATAGTGTCGAGATTTCTAATGGAATTTATTGGGGAGGTGATTTCGAATCGACCAAAGACTTAATAAACGACGGATCTATTAGTAAAAATAATATTCGTTTTTTCTTAGGATATACCGGTTGGGATGAAAATCAGCTCGAGAGTGAAATGCAAGGAAACTCCTGGATCATTACTGATAATAGTTATAAAAACAAAATTATCGGCAAGTCTACCACGCATTTCTGGAAAGAGCAAATTATTGAGCTTGGCGGCGATTATCTTATTTGGTCAAATGCACCAGAGAATCCGTATCTGAATTAATTTTCAGCAATAGATTCATTGAGCTTCTGCACTAATAAATGCGCCAAATCACTTGTAAACTCCTTTTTTCGATATTTGGTTATCGGTTGTATCCCTGTGATTACATTGGTCAGAAATAATTCGTCAGCTTTTTGAAGATCAAATGGCGAAATTATTTCTTCCAACACTTCTATGCCATCCAGTTTCTTAGCTAAGGCTAAAATTTGTTTACGCATTATTCCGTTCAAACATCCTTCAGAAATTGGAGGCGTAATTAGTTTTTTATCTATCAGCATAAATAAATTACCCTGTAAGCCTTCGACCACGTTTTTGGTATCGTTTACTAAAAGGCAATTTGCCAGACCATTTTCATGTGCAAAAATACTTCCCGTCACGTTTATCATTTTATTCGTCGTTTTAATCGACGATAACAATTGTTTGGTCACATAGAAATCTTTGTACAAATCAACTTCGTATTCAGCTGTATTTAAGCCATATGAAGTATTTTCAAGTGGCGTTGTATGAATTAAATAGGAGACTTCATTCGTTTTTGGCAAATACAATCCGCCATCGTTTCTAAAAACGGTTATTCGCGCTCGGGCCGAAGCAGAAATTTCATTTTCCTGAACTAGTTTTAAAACCTCTTCTTCAAAAAATTCCATTGTAAAGTTCATTGGAATTTCCATTCTAACCACGCGCATGGAAGCCATTAATCTAAAGTAATGATCTTCAAGAAACAAAATTCTGTTATTTACTATTTTTAGTGTTTCAAAAACACCATCACCATACAAAAAAGCGCGATTTTGAGTTAATATATTCTCGTCTTGCGCTACTATGTTTCCGTTAAAATTGATCATAAAAAAAGCCCTGAATTTTGTTCAGGGCAAATATAAGGTATAAAATAGACTTTTACTAAACAGATCCTATAAGATGTTTCAGGTCTGAGATCTGATTCTCCCACAATTGTTTAGCTTCTCCTACTTCTTCTTTTTCGGCAAAATCGACCACCATTAATGATACATCTTTAGTTAATTCATCAACTAAAATATGCAATTCAAAAAAGTATTCCGTATCCTTACTGCTTTCATCGACCCATTTAAACTTTACTTTCTCGCCGGTCTTTTTAGACGCTAAACGTGCTTTTTCCTGAGAGTCGTTCCAGATAAAAGTAAAAAATTCACCCCTTGAATTTACGTTGTCGGCAAACCATTCTGACAAACCTGAAGGCGTTGATATGTATTGATATAATAATTGCGGCGAAGAATTTATAGGAAACTCGATTTCGTAACGTATTTTTGGATCCATGTGCTACTTTTAATTTTTTCGAAATATAAGAATATATGTCCAAAAACAATGCATTTTTAAAAATATTTTTTTTTCTTCATTTTATTCTTGGAAGCTTTAATAATATTTATATCTTTGCACCCGCAATGAGGAACACGGTTCACTTGCAATCTTGGCGAGGTAGCTCAGTTGGTTAGAGCGCAGGATTCATAACCCTGAGGTCACGGGTTCAACTCCCGTCCTCGCTACAAAAAACAAAACCCTAATCATCAATTGATTAGGGTTTTTTTATTAGAATTAATTTCTTACTATATAAAAAATTACAGTAAATAATTAAGCTATAACTCTAAATAATTAAATATCTTTAATACTTTTTAGTGGCATGTTAGAAAAATTAGCATTCCCTAATTTTTATATTAGAAAAAAATCTAAAAGTTAACACGTTATAAATATGGACATAGTTAAGTTTAAAATCACATCAAAAACTATAAAAGTAGAAGTACGTAATTCTAATAATTATGTTTTTAATTTTAATACTGCTTTAGACATTGCAAAAGAAGACAAAGATGTTTTATTAAAATTATACAATGCATTGGATATTCTTTTTAAGAAAGAAACTCCAACTGAGGTAAAAAACTACATTTCGCCCAACCAAACTAATATATTAGATCAGATTTCGGCTGTTGACAATTTAGGACAGGAGAAATAAAATGTTCTGATCTGGAACAACTTTTCGGCCTTCCCAGCATTTAAACGTATTTTAGTTATTTTTGCATAAATACAAATTCCACTAGATGAAGCGTTCAGGAACGGCAGACCTCCCATTACATTATGGCCATGTTCCATTATGGCTGGCGGAACGAATGTCTAAACTTGGTTTTGCCATTGTAGAAACGATTGCCCTTGAATTTTCTACTTCAGAAGTTGTAAGCAAACTAAGTAATCCTTTTTGGTTTCAAAGTTTTGGGGCCGTGATGGGAATGGATTGGCATTCTTCAGGAATTACAACCTCAGTACTTGGGGCTTTAAAAAAATCTGTCAATCCACATTCAAAAGAACTCGGAATCTACATCTGCGGAGGCAAAGGCAAACATTCTATGTTAACACCACAGGAACTTTTATTTGTTGGTGAGAAAACAGGCCTTGACGGTCATAATCTTGCGAATTACAGCAGACTTACAGCCAAAGTAGATAATACTGCTATTCAGGATGGATTTCAATTGTACCAGCATAATTTTATTGTGAACAACAAAGGACAATGGGCCGTTATTCAGCAAGGAATGAATCCTAATTCTCAAACTGCAAGAAGATATCATTGGCACTCGCAAGATTTAAAATCTTTTATAAATGAGCCCCACACCTTTATTTATGGCGAAAATCAAGGCTCAATATTAAATCTTACTGCTCACGCAGCCACAAAATCCAGAGAAGGCATTTTAGAATTATCTAAGGAATCTCCAACAAAAATCATGAAAGAAATGCAACATCTTTCCATGCCCGCACATCATGATGTGAGAATGGAAGATGTGAATCTGAAAAGATTGGGAGCAATGCTTTGGACCACTCACGAAAACAAGCCGGAAGATTTTAAAGAACTATTACTTTTAAAGGGGATGGGGCCAAGAGCTTTACAATCACTAGCATTAGTTAGCGAAATTATATACGGAACCCCTACCCGATTTGAAGATCCTGCTCGTTTTTCATTTGCTCATGGCGGAAAAGACGGCCATCCGTTTCCTGTTCCGGTAAAAATTTATGATGAAACTATTGACACTTTACAAAGAGCTATTAATCGTGCTAAAATTGGTAATAATGATAAAAGAGAGGCTATTCGAAAATTATCTGAAATCTCAAGAAAAGCGGAAGAAAGTTTTAGTCCAAATTCCAATTTTGACGCTCTGATTCAAAGAGAAAGAGACGAATCGTACAAATATGGCGGGAAAACCGTTTTTGCAGATGCTAAGCCTCCTAAAAGCAAACCAGTAAATCCGAATAATCAATTGGAATTATTTTAAGTTGATTCCGATTTTAAATTTAAAAACACAATCATGAGCTTCGAAAACACAATCAAAAAAGCTTACACAGCTTTTAACGAAAGAACCATTGACAATGCACTTTCAACAATGCAACCAGATGTACAATGGTCGAAAGCATGGGAAGGAGGTTACATTTCCGGACACGATGAAATTAAGCAGTATTGGACCAGACAATGGACAGAGATTAACCCAAATGTTGAACCAGTGGGTTTCAATGAAAGAGAGAATGGAAGCTTAGAAGTTAAGGTTCATCAAAATGTAAAAGACTTGCAAGGCAATCCAATGTTTGACGGATTAGTAAAACATATTTATACTTTTCAGGATGGATTAATAAAAACAATGGATATTGAGCTGATTGAAAATAATTAATTAGAAAAATAAAAAACATGTCAATAAAACAAGAATCAGAATTAACTGGAATGAAAAAAGCCAGTGAAGCCGTTGCTTATACTTTAAAAGCAATGAGAGAATTTGCTAAACCTGGCATGACAACAAAAGAGTTAGACGAATTTGGCGCAAAAATCCTTACTGATTTAGGCGCAAAATCAGCACCTTATTTAACTTATGGTTTTCCAGGATGGACTTGTATCAGCGTAAATAATGAATTTTGTCATGGGATTCCATCTGATAAGAGAATACTAAAAGAAGGAGATTTAATTAACATTGATGTTTCTGCAGAATTGGATGGTTTTTGGTCAGATAATGGAGGCTCATTTGTTATAGGTGAAGATAAAAACGGACACCAAAAACTAGTTGATGCTTCAAAAGATATTTTACAAAAAGCCATAAATAACATAAAAGGTGGAGTGAAAATTTCTGAAATAGGATATCTTATAGAGACAGAAGCAAAAAAAAGAGGTTACAAAGTAATAAAAAATTTAGGTGGTCATGGAATTGGCAGAAGTCTGCACGAACAACCAGACGAATTACTAAATTATAAAAATCGCTTTGACCAAAGACGTTTTAAGAAAAACTCGGTTGTGGCGATTGAAACTTTCATATCCACAACTTCATCTCAGGCAGTAGAACTTAAGGACGGCTGGACAATGGTTGGCAACAAAGGTGGTTTTATGGCACAGCACGAACATACAATTGTGGTTACTGAGGGCAAACCGATCATATTAACTGAAAGGAATGGAATTTGGAATTAAAAAAGCGTTTCTAAACATTATATATAAATTCTTTTAAAAGAAAAACACACATATCACTAACAATCAATAACTTAAGTCCAAAAAAGCAATAAATATTTTTCTTCGGCATGCTTTTTGTTTTTCGTATCTTTAATAATAATTTAAAAAATTGAAATCATGAAATCATTAAAATATTTATTTCTAGGATTGTCTCTTTTGGCAATTAATTTTTCAAACGCTCAGGTTAATGTAAACGTTAACATAGGTACACCGCCACTATGGGGACCAGTTGGTTATAATGACGCACGTTATTATTACTTGCCAGATCTTCAAACCTATTATGATGTAAGCACATCCAATTATATCTACATCAATAATGGAAAGTGGATAAGAGCGAGAACACTTCCGTCTGTTTACAGAAATTATGACCTTTACAACGAGTATAAAGTGGTATTAACAGATTACAGAGGAAATTCTCCTTATGATAATTTTAAAAACCATAAAGTAAAATATGCCAAAGGTTACAAAGGAAAACCTCAAAAAACAATTGGTCAAAAACCGGGTAACGGAAATAATAAACAAGGACACGATAACGGAAACCATGGAAACGGAAACAGCAAAGGAAACAATGGTAAAGGAAACAACGGTAAAGGAAACGGAAAACATTAAAACTAAGAGGCTTTAAACAGCCTCTTTTTTTATTGCTTAATTTATTCTAAATTCTATATTCTTCAAAAAGACAAGATTGCAAAAAGCACGTTAAAATCCATATCTAATAGTAGTTTTTCGACATAAAAAAATACTTTTGTCAAAACGAAAACAAAGAGCGTCTTTTCACCACTTACCCTGAACCTGAAAGTGTACTGTTATGGATCATGATAAATTTATTTTCTGTCTGGAAGGCGTTCCTGATGTAGATACTTATTTAGAGACTCAAGTGGTTAAAAACTTAGAAGAAATAGCTATTGATCAAGGAATTACAAGCATTTACAAAACCTGTGATACCATTGAAGGCCTCGAAGAAAGTCTAAATGTATTGCTATATGAAGATCATAATTTTAAAGATTATGAAATAATCTATTTGGTAATGCCGGGTGAGCCTAATAACATCTGTCTTCATGATTATTACTATAGTCTGGAAGAAATAGCAGAGCTTTTTGAAGGCAAGATGAAAGGAAAAGTAATTCATTTTGCTAATAAAAAAATATTAGACCTCAACGAAGAAGAAGCGCAATATTTTCTAGATATAACCGGAGCCCGAGCCATCTCAGGTTACGGATCAACTTATAATAAAATAGCCAGCAGCAGTACTATCGATAAAGCTTTCTTTAGCCTGTATCAGGACAATGACAATCTTACTGAAGTTGTTGAAGAATTGTACCAAAAACATTATGCGCTTTGCCAATTGCTTGATTTTAGGCTTTATTATTAAGGATGAAAAAACAGGCAAACGAAAAAATAAAAACCTACGAACCAAAAGGATTTCGTGAACGATTTCTTGGCGAAGAAAATCCGATACATTTGCTATTCAAATCCAATTCAGATCATTTTTTTTGTTTGAAAATCGAAGAAATGATGGGATTACAATTTCCAGTTCCACCATCTAAACACAGTTGTCACACGATCATTTTCATAACTTCGGGCATCCATAGTATCAAAATTGGTTTTGAAGAGTACAAAACCTATTCCAACGGAATTATAGTCGTTCCTGCAGGCCAGATTTTTTCGGTAGAACATTTAAACAATAAACATGTTGGTTTTGTCTGTCAATTTCATCCTGATGTTTTAATCGGAAAATATGGAGGAAGCGAAATGATTAATGAGTTTGACTTTCTGAAGATTGGCGGTAATCCAAAAATTCCGGTTTCAGAAACAGACTTTCCTTTTATCCTCAATTTATTCAATCGTCTCCAACATGAATATGTCGCGAGTCAAAAAGTCAATTTAGAAATCGTTCAATCGTATTTGATGGCTTTATTCTGTGAAATGAATAAAAACAACATCAAAACAACCAAAAATAATAGTGCTGCCGCGACACTTTCATCAAAATTCAAAGCACTTATTTATGATCATATTAAAATAAATCATCAGGTAAATTATTATGCGTCGCTTTTAAATGTAAGTCCTAATCATTTAAACAAATCCATTAAAGCTGCTACAGGCAAGTCAGCAACCAATTGGATTGATGAAACCATAATGCTTGAAGCAAAATATTTACTCTACCAAACTACTTTTTCTGTCAGCGAAATTGCTATGCAGGTAGGCCATGAAGATCAGTCTTACTTCAGCAGATTCTTTAAAAAACACGAGGGCATTACTCCCATTCAGTACCGAAAAATGATTGATAAGTCCTAATTATTGATTGCGGAATCCTATCAACTCTTCAAGCATTTTATGAAATTTGCCTAATAAAAAAAAGCAGATTTATGATTCATGTTTTTAAAACTTCAGTTGACACAAAATCGAAATTAGAATTCGCAACAGCATTACTTACCGAATTACTACCTCATGCCAAATGGAATTTTGATCTTGAGGATTGTGATAATATTTTACGAATTGATAGTGAAACGGAAGTTTCTGAAGTAGTATTACAAAACAACATTTTTGATTGTATCGAATTAGAATAAAATTCGATACAATCTTTTCTCAAAACTTACCTATCCACTATGGAAACTGCCCTACATCAAAATAAAACTTTTGACACTATTGATTATTCAGAACAAAAACTATCAGATAATGAATTTGTAAATTGTGAATTCATCAACTGTAATTTCTCCAAAAACGACTTTAGTTCTATTGATTTCTTAGATTGCACTTTTAAAAACTGCAATTTATCAGTTGCAAATTGATGGGATTAGATTTCAGTGCAAGCAATAGCTTTTTGTTTTCAATGCGTTTTCAGGATTGTCTCTTAGATTATTCTACCTTCATTTATAAAAAATTAAAGAAAACCAGTTTTATCGATTGCTCACTAAAGGATGTTGATTTTTCAAATACAGATTTGTCTCTCGCTATTTTTAAAAATTGTGATTTGACAAATGCTACTTTCGTAGAATGTATTCTGGAAAAAACTGATTTCCATTCTTCCAGAAATTATACTTTTGATCCTTCTGAAAATAAAATCAAAAGAACAAAAGTTTCGCACGCTGCACTTGCCGGATTATTGGAGAAGTTTGATTTGGATATCGAGTAAGATTCTCGCAGACTTCTATTATAAAAAAAGCCCTTAAACTGCAATTCGTTTAAGGGCTTTTTACAATAAACAACCTATTATTAAGCAGACTGCAATTGTAAATTACTTTTATGTTTTTGCATTAAAATCAAGGTTATAACCATTCCGATAGTTGCCATCACAACACCAATAAGATTTGGCGAGGCATAACTATAACCCGCCGCTAAAGGCAATCCGCCTAAAAAGGCACCTAAAGCATTCCCTATATTAAAACTTCCCTGAAGTGCCGCCGAGGCAATCATCTCAGCATCTTTGGCCGTTTTAATCATCAGCATTTGAATGGGTGCAATTACAGAAAACGAAATTGCTCCGGTTAAAAATGTCAGAAATAAAGAAATGTATTGATTGAAAGAGAAAAAGTAAACCATAACCAGATCGGCCACCATTACAAATAACAATGCCAGTACAGTTGGTGCCGGCGAATATTTATCAGCCAATTTCCCTCCAAGAAAATTCCCAACTACCATTCCGAATCCGGCTAGTATTAAGATATAAGAAACATCTTCAGGAGAAAACTTAGAAACATTTATTAATAAAGGAGCGATATAACTAATCCAGGCAAATAGACCTCCAAAACCTATTGCTGTGATTCCGATAATTAACCAGGCTTCTGTTTTCTTAAAAAATAACAATTGTGTTTTCATATTCACATTCCCGCTTTTCTCCAAATTTGGCATCCATAAAGAAATAAACAAAAAGGTCAGCATTCCCACAATCGCAATTAACACAAAAGTATAACGCCATATAAAATGGTGTCCTATATAAGTACCAATTGGAACCCCAATTAAATTTGCCAGTGTTAAACCGGCAAACATTATTGAAATTGCCTGCGCCTCTTTTCCCTTATCGGCCAAACGGCTCGCTACTACCGCTCCTACCCCAAAAAAGGCACCATGCGGCAATCCGGAAAGAAATCGTGAAGCAAACAGAAAATTATAAGTTGGAGCAATGATCGAAAGAGCATTGAAAACAGTTAACATCAGAGCTAATATTAAAAGCATTTTTTTTGGTGGAAAGTTTCTCCCGATGATTACTAATAAAGGCGCACCTATAACAACACCTAACGCGTAAGCCGAAATTAGATATCCGGCAACAGGAATCGAAACTTTCATATCTGAAGCAATATCAGGAAGCAAACCCATCATTACAAATTCGGTTATCCCAATAGTTAAGCCTCCTAAAGACAAGGCAATAAGACTTTTTTTCATTTGTTTTTATAAGAAAGGAATAGATTTTCTATGACGCAAATTTACACCAGGAATGCAAGAAATAAATTGTACATTTGCGATATAAACTTGTAAATTTAAGTTATGGCGAAATTAAATCAATTCAAAACACTCATGATAGATGAGTTTGAAGATGAGAAATTTCATCTTCCACTGCATTCTCACACCTACTATGAAATCATTTATATTAAAAAAGGGAGTGGAGTTCATCACTTAAACAACAATTTATTGCCTTATAAAACAGGCGATTTATTTGTGATTTCACCAGAAGACGAGCATTATTTTGACATTAAAAAAAGTACTCGTTTCTTTTATATTAAATTCACCGACAGTTATTTTAATTCGAAACAAAACCTTACATGCGATGAATTCTTAATTCACACTCCTGAAAGTTTCATGCGAAACAAGACATTAAAAGAAACTGTACTTAAATTAGATGATCCTTGTAAAACAATATTAAAAAATACGATCGAAAATATTGCTGCTTATAATTGTCATACAGATGTTTCAAATTCGCCAATTGTATTTTATCAGATTCTTTCTATTTTTGGATTAATAAAAGAAACAATGCGCGGTCAGAATCTTGTTGTAAGAGGTAATTCTATTGATAACGAGCAAATAACATCTTATATTCATCAGAATATTTACAATCCAAAATTAGTTCAGATAAAGGTTATTGCAAATCATTTTAATATTGCAGAAACCTATTTTAGCGCTTATTTTAAAAGAACTTTTACGATTAGTTATCGCGATTATATTCATAATTTAAGAACAACATTAATCGAAAAACGATTTCACAACAATCAATTGGCGATTAAACAAATCGCACATGAATTTGGTTTTACTGATGAAAGCCATTTATCAAATTATTTCAAAAAAAGAAAAAACATGAAACCTACAGATTATAAAAAACTGTAGTTAGCGAAATCTTAAATAATCTTGGCACTTGAAAAAAAAACTTAAATTTGTATCACTAACATAATTTCTTTGGCAAAAAAAGTACACATATTATTTCTCGTTTTAACCTTTGGTTTCTTTTTGATACCAACTGCGGGTTTTGCATGTGGAAAATCGTCTGAAAAAATTTCCTGCGAAAGAAAAACGTCAATAAAAATAAATTCAGATTCTTGTCAAAAAGAGTGCTGCAAAAAAGAGCATTCTTCAAAAAAAGACCAACATGGCTGCAATGGAAAATGTGATCATACGGGTTGCACAACTTCCGCATTGCAATTCAGTTTGATTTCAGAAAACGAATTTGATTTCAATACTAATACTTATAATTTCTCTCTCGAGAAACCTATTTTATATTACACTGAAACCCCTGTTTCAGATGGATTTACTTCTATTTGGTCGCCGCCAAAAATAAAATAATTGTATTTCATTTAGCCATAAGTGGGTTAAAATTTAACCGCAAAGTGTGCTAAGATTTACGCAAGGCACGCAAAGAAAAATTCAACAATAATTGGAATTTAAAATTCCTTAAATAATAATAATAATAATAAAATGAAAAAGTCAATAGCAACTATAGTATCAGTAATTACATTATTTACTGCAAATATCATTCAGGCAAAATCAATAAAAACTGAAACAACATCAATTGAAATTGTAGATTCAAGTCAATTGCAACCAGTTTATGATGCATATTTCAATGTAAAAGATGCGCTTATTAAAAGTGACAGCAAATTAACTTCGGCGAAAGCCAAAGATCTCTTAACAGCAATTTCCGCTGTAAAAATGGACAAACTTAAAAGTGACGAGCATACTGCCTGGATGAAAGTCATAAAAAAACTGACTGCTGATGCAAAAAGCATCTCGGCAACTACAGATCTTAAAAAACAACGTGAAACTTTCAAATCACTTTCAAAAAACACTTACGATCTTATTAAGGTTTCAAAATCGGCACAAGTTGTTTACAAACAATATTGCCCAATGGCAGATGCCGATTGGTTAAGCAAAGAAAAAGCAGTTAAGAATCCGTACTACGGTTCTTCAATGTTAACTTGCGGAAACGTGGTAGAAACTATCAAATAAATATGAAGCTCTACATCAAAAACATGGTGTGTAGTAGATGTAAAATGGTTGTGAAGTCTGAGTTTGAGAAACTCGGACTTCAGACTATTTCTGTTGAATTGGGCGAAGTCGAACTAAAAGACACCATATCCGAAGATCAAAAAAAAGAGCTTTTAATTCAATTACACGCTTTAGGTTTCGACTTAATTGATGATAAAAAAAGTAAAACTATTGAAAAAATAAAGAATCTTATTATTGATTTGGTTCATCATAAAAACAATGAACTTAAAATCAATTTATCCGATTATCTAGCACAAAACCTTAGTCAGGATTATAATACGTTAAGCAATTTATTTTCAGAAGTCGAAAACACAACAATCGAAAAATATTTCATAAGTCAAAAAATAGAAAAAGTAAAAGAGCTTTTGATTTACAATGAACTTTCATTAAGCGAAATAGCCGACATTTTAAATTATAGCAATGTAGCACATTTGAGTAATCAGTTTAAGAAGATTACAGGCTTCACTCCTACTTATTTCAAACAATTGAAGGATAAAAAACGCATTCAGATAGAGAATTTGTAATTTTTCTTAACCGCAAAGATCACAAAGATCTAGGCAAAGATCGCAAAGCTATTTAGACAAAGCTTTGCGAACTTTGTGTTTTTATAAAGCTAGCAATATCAAAAAACCTTTGCGCTCTTTGCGGTTAAATATTTTTTTGTAAATCTTACAAATCATTCACAAAATTATACAAACCGAAGTAATCGTTACTTCGGAAATTTGCATTGTAATACTTTAAAAGATAAAACAATGACACATCAATATATAATTTCAGGAATGTCGTGTGATGGATGTCGCACCAAAGTCGAGAAAACTTTAAATACCATTGAAGGAATTCAGGCTGAAGTAACATTAAACCCTCCATTGGCAACCATTACAATGGAAAAACATGTGGCAACTGAAAAATTTCAGGAAGTTTTATCTGAAGTTGGGAAATACACTATCGAGATGGATTCTCCTAAAAACCATAACGAAACAGCCATTAAATCGTGTTGTTCAGGGCATAAAAAAGAGAATCATACTGATCATCATAAAAAAGAATCTGCTATAGCACATAATCACCATGCAACCGGCGTTTTTTATTGCCCAATGCATTGTGAAGGCGACAAAACCTATGACAAACCTGGAGATTGCCCAGTGTGCGGAATGGATCTGGTTCCTCAGGTTGCAATCAATACGACAAAATTTACGTGCCCAATGCATACGGAAATCATTTCAAACGAACCCGGTGATTGTCCGATCTGTGGAATGGATTTAGTTCCGATGCAGGCTTCTAATTCTGAAGAAAACAAAACCTATACTGACTTACTAAAGAAAATGAAGATCGCCGTATTGTTTACGCTTCCCATTTTTATCATTTCAATGTCAGAAATGGTTCCCAATAATCCTCTCTATACTATAATGTCTATTGAAGAATGGAATTGGGTTCAGTTTTTATTTTCAATTCCGGTTATTTTTTACGCAGGCTGGATGTTTTTTATTCGCGCCTGGAAATCGATTGTGACCTGGAACCTGAATATGTTCACCTTAATAGGAATAGGAACAGGCGTTGCTTTCTTATTTAGTATTGCCGGAATGTTTTTTCCGGATATTTTTCCAGCGGAATTTAAATCACATCATGGAACCATTCATCTCTATTTTGAAGCTGCAACTGTTATTATAACGTTGGTTTTATTAGGACAATTGCTAGAAGCCAAAGCACACGGACAAACCAATGGAGCCATAAAAGCATTATTAAAATTGGCGCCAACAGAAGCGACTTTGGTTGAGAATGGAAATGACAAAGTAATTTCGATTCACAATATCAAAAAAGGAGATTTATTACGTGTAAAACCTGGAGAAAAAATTCCCGTTGACGGAAAAATAACTAGTGGTGAAAGCAGCATTGACGAAGCCATGATTACTGGTGAGCCTATTCCGGTTGATAAAAAAACAGGTGACAATGTTATTTCTGGAACTATCAACGGAACCAGATCGTTTGTTATGATTGCCGAAAAAGTAGGATCAGAAACTTTACTTTCTCAAATTATACAAATGGTAAATGATGCCAGCCGTTCGAGAGCTCCAATTCAAAAACTAGCAGATCGTGTAGCCAAATATTTTGTTCCGACAGTAGTTCTTATTTCCATTGTAACCTTTATTTTCTGGGCAAAATTTGGTCCTGAACCCGCTTATATTTACGGATTAATTAATGCTATTGCCGTTTTAATTATTGCTTGTCCCTGTGCCTTAGGACTTGCAACTCCAATGTCGGTTATGGTTGGAGTTGGCAAAGGAGCACAATTTGGCATCCTCATTAAAAATGCAGAGGCCTTAGAAAACATGAGTAAAATTGATGTTCTGATCACTGATAAAACCGGAACAATTACCGAAGGAAAACCATCTGTCGAAAAAATCTACGCCATCCATAATGATGAGGATACTTTACTGCAAAATATTGCTTCACTAAATCAGCATAGCGAACATCCTTTGGCGCAAGCCGTTGTTAACTTCGCTAAAGCTAAAAATCAAAGTTTAATTGAAGTTCCCGATTTCGAAGCCGTTGCCGGAAAAGGCGTTATAGGAACTGTAAATAATTCGAAAGTAGCTTTAGGAAATAAAAAACTTATGCTTCAGATTGGCGCTTCAATTTCTGAACCTATCGAAAACAAGGTTGTTGCAGAACAAAATTTAGGAAAAACGGTTTCTTATATCGCAGTGGACAAAGTTATTTTGGGTTATGTAACGATTACTGACGCAATAAAAGAAAATAGTGCAAACGCAATCAAAGATTTAATTGATCAGGGTGTTGAAGTGATTATGATGACAGGTGACAATGGCAATACTGCAAAAGCGGTTGCAGATCATTTACATTTAAGTTCGTTCAAAGCTGATTGTTTGCCGGAAGATAAGTTAAAAGAAATTCAGCGTTTACAGGCAGAAGGCAAAATTGTTGCTATGGCGGGCGACGGAATTAACGATGCTCCAGCTTTAGCGCAAGCGAATATTGGAATCGCCATGGGAACCGGAACTGATGTTGCCATTGAAAGTGCTAAAATAACATTGGTAAAAGGAGACTTAAACGGAATTGTAAAAGCAAAAAAACTAAGTTATTCCGTAATGCAGAACATCAAACAGAATCTATTTTTCGCTTTTATATACAATGTTTTAGGCGTTCCTATTGCGGCCGGGATTTTATATCCGGTATTTGGAATTTTGCTTTCGCCGATGCTAGCAGCCCTGGCAATGAGTCTGAGCTCCGTTTCAGTTATTGTAAATGCTTTGCGATTACGAAATCTAAACCTTTAAAAAAGCAACATGAAATTACATACTATAATACTTTTCTTCCTGATTGCTTTTAGTACAAAGGCTCAAAAAATCGTTCGTTACGATTTATACGTTCGCGACACTATTGTCAATTTCTCCGGAAAAGAAAAACGGGCTCTAACTGTTAATGGGCAAATTCCGATGCCGACTTTGACATTTACAGAAGGCGATGTTGCCGAAATTTATGTTCACAACGAACTGGATAAAGAAGATACCGCATTACATTGGCACGGATTATTTCTTCCTAATAAAGAAGATGGAGTTCCCTATTTAACGCAAATGCCAATTAAACCCGGAACTATCCATAAATATAGTTTCCCTATTATTCAGAATGGGACGTATTGGTATCATAGCCATTCCGGATTGCAGGAGCAAATAGGTTTGTACGGCCTTTTTATCATCAACAAAAAGAAAGACGATACTACTTTTAGAAAAGGAATTGATGATTTGCCAACAGTTCCCGTCATCTTAAGCGAATGGACCGATCTAAAACCGGAAAATGTTCAGCGAATGCTGCACAATGCCAACGATTGGTTTGCCATAAAAAAAGGAACAACACAAAGTTATGCCGAAGCCATTAAACACGGACAGTTCTCAACAAAAGTGACCAACGAATGGAAACGCATGAATGCTATGGATGTTAGTGATGTTTATTATGAGAAGTTTTTAATTAACGGCAAAAATGAAGATCAGCTTTCGCAGTTCAAAGCTGGCGATAAAGTCCGATTGCGAATTGCAAACGGTGGAGCTTCCAGTTATTTTTGGCTGACTTATGGAGGGGGAAAGATAACAGTTGTGGCCAGTGACGGAAACGATGTTGAGCCTGTAGAAGTCGACCGATTGATTATTGCGGTTTCTGAAACCTATGATGTTGTTGTTACAATTCCTAAAGATAAAAAATCCTTTGCCTTTTTGGCTACAGCCGAAGACAGAACCGGATCAGCTTCTTTGTTTCTAGGAGACGGAGCTAAACAGCCTGTTGCTCATCTTCCCAAATTAAAATATTTTGAAGGGATGAAAATGATGAACGACATGATGAAGATGAATGGAGAAATGAATGATATGGGTATGAATATGTCTTTGAATAAAATGGATATGAATGCTGTTATGTATCCGGAGATTTCAGGGGAGGATGAACCATCTAAAACAGAAGATCATTCTCAGCATAATATGGAAGGCATGAATATGTCAAACGATACAACAGAAGTTGCCGAGATTACGACTCTTAATTACGGAATGCTAAAATCTCCAACAATAACAACACTTCCAAAAGATGCTCCAGTAAAAGAATTGCGATTTGAATTGTCTGGAAATATGAATCGATATGTTTGGAGTATGGACAATAAGGTAATTTCTGAAACCGATAAAATCTTAATTAAAAAAGGTGAAAACGTTCGGATTGTACTATATAATGGTTCAATGATGCGCCACCCAATGCATTTGCACGGGCACGATTTCAGAATTTTGAATGAACATGGCGAATATTCTCCACTTAAAAACGTGATCGATATTATGCCGATGGAAACCGATACCATCGAATTTCAGGCAAATGCAGATGGAGATTGGTTTTTTCATTGTCATATTTTGTATCATATGATGGCGGGAATGGGAAGAATTTTTAGTTATGAAAATTCAGCACCAAATCCGTTAATTCACCATCCGGAAATGGCGTACAAAATGCTAAAAATGGACGATCGTATGTTTCACTTTATGGCTGAAAATGATTTTGCTACAAACGGAAATGACGGAGAAGCCATGTACAGCAACACACGCTGGAGCATTGGAACCGAATGGCGTTTGGGTTATAATGATAAACACGGTTATGAAGCCGAAACCCATATTGGCCGATACATTGGAAAAATGCAATGGCTAATGCCTTTTATAGGTTTCGACTGGCGCTATCGAAAAATGGGAATGGATAAACAGGAACAAAACCTTTTCGGGCAAACCAATACCAAAGACAATCGTGCTGTTTTTAGCGCAGGACTTGAATATACTTTGCCAATGTTGGTAAAAGCTCAAGTTGAAGTTTATACGGATGGAAATGTGAGAGTTCAGTTTGAACGAAAAGATATTCCGCTCGCAAGACGTTTGCGAATGAACCTAATGTGGAATACCGATAAGGAATATATGGCCGGTTTAAAATATGTAGCGGGAAGAAACTTCGGAATCACAACGCATTATGATAGTGATATGGGAATTGGTTTTGGAGTAAACCTAAACTATTAGCGCTCTGTCTTCTATTTGCATTTCAATGACATATTATTATAAAAACATTAACAAATTGTAAGAATCAACTCTAAGAAATGTTGCTATATTTGATGTGCCAAAAGCAATTTTCTAACACAATAATTTATATCAAATGACAAAAGTAATTACCTTCTTAACCGCTGCTGCATTTTCAATTGGGGTGGCTGCACAAGAAACAAAACCGGTTCAAAAAGAAAAAGCGAAAAAAGAATCTTGTTGCAAAAAAACTTCAACAGATAAAAAGGACAAAAAATCTTGTTGCGTTAAAAAATAAATGAAATTCTATTTCAATAAAAAAGACCTCAATTGCTTGAGGTCTTTTTTTATATTCTATTAAAGCTAATTATTTCAAACGTACACTCCATTCAAAATCCATTTCAGAAACCTGAACTCCTTCTTCATTTGTTCCAATCGATTTCATCCAGAAGGTTTGTCCTTCTCCAGTTTCTATAGTTCTTTTAATGGCATCGGTAATTAAATGACCGTCATTACAAACGAAAGTTATTCTTCCAGTCGCCTTCTTAGTAAAGTTTCCTTTATTGTTTGCTACCAACATAGAGATTTTTCTTCCGCTTTCCTGGATTAGAGAAATGACCAAAGCCCCGGTTGTCAATTCGGCCGCCATAGCCTGAACCGCAAAATACATAGAGTTAAAAGGATTTTGATTAATCCACCTGTGTTTAACACTTACTACGCATCTGTCTTTATCAATTGCTTTGACACGCACACCACAAAAGTATGCAGATGGTAATTTGAATAATACAAATTTATTGAGTTTGGAAACTGAAACTGCCATGAGATTTATTTTTTTATGTAAAAATACAAAAAAACTATGCGCGCACAATAAATTGAGATTACTTTCCTAAAATAGCAACAAAATCAATACTTCCGAATGATTTTCAATGCTTTAAAAGTGCATTTAAAATTTCAACTTTGTTAAAATTTTGTTAATATTTGGTACTATGCAAAACAAGATACTGTCTTTTAGCCATATATTTGTATAAGAAATTACTATATACTTTTAATCATGGAAACATCAACACCACTAATCATGGAAAAGACATCAGAAAAGAACACTGCAACGTTCACACACTTAAGTACTTTAACACAGTATTTCATTCCGTTTGGAAATTATATTTTTCCAATTTTGATCTGGACGAGTTACAAAGACAAATCAGAATTTGTAAATCACCACGGAAAACAAACCTTAAACTTTCAATTGAGTTTATTGCTTTACACTTTGGTTCTGGCTCTAATTGCCATTCCGGTTTTTGTAACTGTTTTTCTTCAAAATATCCCAATGGAAGCTTTTTTTAACGACGATAATTTTGTAATCAGAAATTTTGATTTTCAAGGCAATATTGGGTTACTTACTATAGGTGGAACAGCGGTTGTACTTTTTGGCTTATTAAAAGTTGTTGAATTCTTTTTAGTGATTTATGCTTCAATAAAAACCTCAAACGGAGAATATTACAAATATCCGTTAACGATTCCTTTTATAAAGTAATCCTAAAAAAGGTTAAAAGTTATAAGTTATTACGAAATAATTCTAACAGAATAAATTCGAAATCAATCATCAATCAATCATCATCAATCAAAAAACGAATTGTTCAATCTAAAAAAAACAAAATGAAATTATGAACATTGAAAACACAAAAGCACAGATGCGCAAAGGTGTTCTTGAGTTTTGCATCTTATCTGTATTGAAAGAAAAAGACGCATACACATCAGAAATATTAGACACTTTAAAAAACGCAAAATTACTAGTTGTTGAGGGAACAGTTTATCCACTTTTAACTAGGCTGAAAAACGACGGTTTGCTAAATTATCGCTGGGAAGAATCGACCTCAGGGCCGCCACGAAAATATTATGGATTAACCGAAATAGGACAAACTTTTTTAAACGAACTTAGCGGCACCTGGACAGAATTATCTGACGCCGTAAAACTAATCACCAATCAAAATCAATAGTCATGAACAAAACAGTAAATATTAACTTAGGAGGTATGTTTTTTCACATCGATGAAGATGCATACTTAAAATTAACCCGCTATTTTGACGCAATAAAACGATCACTTAACAGCTCATCTGGACAAGACGAAATTATTAAAGATATCGAAATGCGTGTTTCTGAATTATTAACAGAAAAACAAAAAAGCGAGAAACATGTTGTTGGACTGAAAGACGTTGACGAAGTGATTGCCGTTATGGGACAACCTGAAGATTACATCATTGAAGATGAAGAAAAATCAAATCAGTCTTTTAACGATTACGGAACAAGAAAGCATAAAAAATTATACCGTGACAAAGAGAAAGGTATGATTGGCGGTGTTGCAACAGGTTTAGGACATTATTTTGGAATTGACGCTGTTTGGATCAAAATCATATTCTTAGTATTTGTTTTTGCAGGTTTTGGAACTGGAATTTTAGCTTATTTCGTTCTTTGGATCGTAACTCCTGAAGCAGTTACAACTTCTGAGAAATTAGAAATGACAGGTGAACCAGTAACTATTTCAAACATCGAAAAAAAAGTTCGCGAAGAAATAGAATCATTATCTGATAAATTTAAAAGTGCAGATTATGACAAAATGGGAAACCAGGTAAAGTCGGGAGCTGAGAGAATAAGTAGTTCATTTGGAGACTTTGTCATTACGGTTTTTAAAATCTTCGCAAAATTTTTAGGCGTAGTTTTAATCATGTCAGGAATATCAGTTTTGATCATGTTATTGATTGGAGTGTTTACCTTAGGAACTAACATTTTTATTGATTTTCCTTGGCAAAACTTCGTTGAAGCAGGAAACTTTACAGAATATCCTATTTGGTCATTTGGTTTATTAATGTTCTTTGCGGTTGGAATTCCGTTCTTCTTTTTGACACTTTTAGGTTTCAAATTGTTATCGCCAAACTTAAAGTCTATTGGTAATATTACAAAATACACTTTATTGGCAATTTGGATTATCGCTGTTGCAATTGCTATCAGCATTGGAATCAAACAAGCAACTGAAATTTCTTATGACGGAAAAACGGTAGAGAAAAAAGCGCTTAACATCAATGCAAAAGATACTCTTTATGTAAAATTCAGATACAATGATTATTTTGCTAAGGACCTTAACAATTATCACAGAGAGTTTGAGTTTGTACAGGATTCTGTAAACAATCAGCTAATCTATTCAAATGATGTTCGCTTACATGTTTTGCACACTGACGAAGCAAATCCTTACTTACAGATAGAAAAAAGTGCAAGAGGAAATTCTTTTTCAAATGCTAAAAAAAGAGCTGAAAAAATTGATTATAAAATTCAGATCAACGGAAATCATTTAGTTTTGGATAATTATTTTCTGACAGATGTAAAAAATAAATTTAGAGGTCAGGAAGTTGATGTATATTTGTACTTGCCGGAAGGCCAATTGTTTAAACCAGATGCTTCTATACAAGATTATGATGACTCTGAAGATGATTTTTTCAACTTACACTTTAGCGGAAACTACAATTATAAAGTAGAAGGTTCTAAAATTAAATGTTTGAATTGTCCTGCAGACGAAGATGATCAGGAAGATGTAGATTATGACGAAGACAACACTATTGACAATGATACTGTAAAAGAAGTTTCAATTAAAATTAATGGAAAAGAAGTTCTAAACGGAAAAAAAACTAACGGAAAGTTAACCACTGATAAAAACGGAGTTATAATCAAAATAAACTAAAGCCATGATAAAAATAATCATTCATATTACGAAATTCATTATTGCCACTGTTACTGCATTATTGTTCGCTTCATGTAATTTTACCAACATGAAATCTATAGAAGGAAGTGGAAATGTTACGACTGAAAAACGAATTGTTCAGGGAGATTTTAAAAATGTATCAGTAAGCAATGCTATTGATGTTGTAATCGAACAATCAGATAAAACAGAAATTATTGTTGAAGCTGATGACAATTTGCAGAAAGAAATTAAAACGACTGTTGAAAATGGAACTCTGGTAATTAGCTGTGAATTTACTTCTTTCCACAATGTTACTAAGAAAAAAGTAATAGTAAAAATGCCTGTTATAGATGCATTAGAAGCTTCAAGCGCTTCTACTATAACGAGTACAAATGTTATTCATTCTACTAATATAAAATTAGATGCTTCAAGTGCTGCGACAATGAATGTTAATATAGAATCTGATGAAATCTCTTTGGATACAGACAGTGCGGGTTCTATTACAATTGAAGGAAAAGCATTAAAAGTAAAATCTTCAGCATCGAGCGCTGCAAATATAGAGGCTGAAAAATTATTAGCCAATGAGATTGAAGCGGATGCCGATAGCGGAGCAAGCATAAACATTAGCCCAATAGTGAGTTTGAAAGCCAATGCCAATAGTGGAGGAAGCATTAATTACAAAGGATCTCCTAAATCAATTGAAAAAACTTCTAATTCAGGCGGAAGTATCAATCAGGGATAAACCTTATTTTACTGTTAAATATAAAAGAAATCATTCATCAAAAGTGGATGATTTTTTTATATTTGTCAAAATCAAATCTAGAATTAATGAAAAAAAGTACAGCCCTACTCCTATTATTATTAGTCACTACATTAACTTTTGCCCAAAAAAGAGAAAAAATAAAAGGAACTAAAATCGTAACTACTTCTATAAAAGAAACAGGAAATTTTGATGCCCTTGAAGTCGATGATAATATTGAAGTTTATCTGGAACGCGGGGAAAAAAACGAAATTAAAATTGAAGCCGATGATAATTTACATGATATTATCGGAATGGATTTAAGAGAGAAAACACTTCGTTTGTATACTTCAAAAGAAAGTACCATTTTCAAAAAACTTACAGTACATGTAACTTATACGAATACTTTTAATAAAGTTATTACAAAAAACGAAGCCGTTGTTTATGCAATTCAGGAACTTCAATTGGATGATATTACTTTTAATAGTTTCGATTTTTCAAAACTATTTCTGAATGTAAATGCTAAAAAATTCAGTTTAATTGCTGATGACAAGTCGAGATCAGAAATAAACTTAAAAGCAGATGAAGCTTCTCTTCAACTGAGTAAAACTTCTGCCATAAAATCATTAGTGACAGCAACTAAATTCAAATGTGATTTATATCAAAAAGCCACTGCTACCCTTGAAGGAATCGCTGAAAAAGCAACGATACGTTTAGATAACAACTCGACTTTCACCGGAATTAAATTCACTTTGAAAGATGCCGATATTACTGCAGAAGGATCTTCAAAAGGAAGTATTTTAGCTGAAACAACCCTAACATTAGCAGCAGGAAACCAGACAGAAGTTTCGCTTTTTGGAAGCCCTGCTATCACACTAACCCGTTTCTCTGAAGAAGCAAAATTGATTAAAAAGATAAAATAAAAGTTTCAAGTTTCAAGTTGTTGGAACCTAAAAAAATGAAAAGTCCCAATCAATAGATTGGGACTTTTTTTATAAGCTTCAGACTCATGTTTCGAATAACTTGAAACTTGAAACAAAGAAAACCTGAAACTAAAAGTTTACTCTTTAGAAGCTAAATATCTCTCTGCATCAAGAGCGGCCATACAACCTGTTCCTGCAGCAGTAATTGCCTGACGGTAAACATGGTCTGCAGCATCTCCAGCTACAAAAACACCATCAACATTTGTTTTAGATGTTCCCGGAGTATTGATGATATAACCCGTTTCATCAAGTGTAATATAATCTTTAAAGATATCTGTGTTTGGTTTGTGACCAATTGCTACGAAAAATCCTGTTGCTGGAATTTCGATAACTTCACCAGTAGTTTTGTTTAAGGCTTTAATAGCATGAACAACATTACTGTCTCCTAAAACTTCAATCGTATCGTGGTTCATTAAAATTTCGATATTTTCGGTTTTACGAACGCGTTCTTCCATGATTTTTGAAGCTCTGAATTTTTCGCTTCTTACTAACATCGTTACTTTTTTACAAAGTTTAGATAAGTAATGTGCTTCTTCACAAGCAGAATCTCCTGCTCCAACAATTACAACTTCCTGATTGCGGTAGAAAAATCCGTCGCAAACAGCACAGGCAGAAACTCCTCCACCCATATTTAAATAGTGTTGTTCTGAAGGCAATCCTAAATATTTAGCAGTAGCACCTGTTGAAATAATAACCGTTTCACAATGTAATTCTATAGTATCGTTAATCCAAACTTTATGAATATCTCCTGAAAAATCAACTTTAGTAGCCCAACCATCGCGAATATCAGCACCAAAACGTTTTGCTTGTTCCTGCAACTGAATCATCATTTCTGGTCCCGTTACTCCATCAACATAACCCGGAAAGTTCTCTACTTCATTTGTTGTAGTCAATTGACCACCTGGCTGCATTCCCTGATATAATATTGGATTCATATTTGCTCTGGCAGCGTAAATTGCAGCAGTATAACCCGCTGGACCAGAACCTATAATAAGGCATTTAATTTTTTCTATTGTATCTGACATAATATGTGTAGTTTTTTGTGATGCAAATGTAAACTTTATTATAAAAAGTTACCACCAAATTAAATCCTAAATAACTATCTCAAAATAAGTTTTATTTATTTTGAGATTTTCCTTTTGTAAACAGAATTTATTACTATATTTGCATCCGCTTACGGGCAGTACAACAAATACATCTTCGGGGTGTAGCGTAGCCCGGTTATCGCGCCTGCTTTGGGAGCAGGAGGCCGCAGGTTCGAATCCTGCCACCCCGACAAAAGTCTTTTCATCTTTTTGAAAAGACTTTTTTTTGCTTTAAACTTTTTTGAAATTAATATATAGGATCAATACGAAAAGCTGTGGATAAAAAAAATACCACCGAGAACACAGAGTTTTTTAAGTATTCTAAGTTTAGTAAAAACACAAAGTTCACAAAGCTTTGCGGGCTTAGATTGTGTAAACATAACTTAAATCTTATTGCACTCTGCGAATCCCGATAGCTATCGGGATTGTGTTCTCTGCGTTAAAAAATAATAAAGAGTATAAAATTTTCAATACTTCCCCACCCCATCTAACTGTGATTAAAGATCATAGCCTCTTCATTGAAATCGGAAAATAAATTCATATGATAAATATTAGCCAATCTATTTGGTTGTTTTTTCAAATAAGCTTTTTTTTGTAACCCCTAGAAAATCTATAGATGAAAAAAATAACACTCTACATTATTTTAATTATTTCCACATTCGCCTTTGCGCAGAAGAATTCAGAAAAAAATAATGATAAATACATCTTATATAAAACTCACGCACACGCTTCTTATTACAACAATAAATTTAACGGAAAAAGAACAGCGAGTGGCAGAAAATTCAACAACAACAAATTAACTGCCGCTCATAAAAAATTTCCCTTTGGGACAAAACTAAGAATTACAAACGAACGAAATAATAAATCTGTTATTGTAGAGGTTATTGACAGAGGTCCTTTTAGCAAAAAAAGAGAAATTGATCTTACCAAAAAAGCTTTTATGAAAATCGCCTCAAACAAAGGAAGTGGCTCAATGAAAGTGAAAATTGAAATTTTGGAAAATTAAAAAACTTATTTAACCCGAAATTGAATTTTTAATTAAACTATTCTTTATTCTTTTTTGCTTTAATCTAAATTGCACAGAAACAGAACAGTCATAACTTCCCGATTGAGATTGGAAAGAAAGCAGGTTAGAATCTGCCAGCCTAACAAAAAGCCAAACATTTCTGTTCGGCTTTTTGTTTAAAGAATAAACTATTTTATCGATTTAACCATTGTAAAATAAGTCACTTTCCATTTTGGAGAGTTCGCCATATTCCAATCTTAAAGCTTCTAAAATATTATACGCATAATACTTGGTCATTACATCTGAACCTGCCAAACGTTGTGACCAATTTTGCCCGTTGTCAGTTACTTTTGTCAATGTTTTTTTGGTAACATAATTAGTAAGTTCGTTAAAATAATTTTCCCAAAGTACCCAGGCATTGCTTAACCCAATACGTTCTAAAAACGGACCATAATCTACTTCTTGCATAGCATCTCTTGAAAACTGCAAAATATTCTGTGTATAATTTCTGGGGGTAATAGCATCTTCCTGAGTTCCAAATCTGTTTACGTGTCCAGACACCAACGCATCAAACTTGTAATCAAGAATTAAATCGTGAACCTCGATCCAACCTCTAATATTTTCAGAGGCATCACAATGTTTAAAAGCACTCCAACCCGGGCTAATAATATCAATCGCAACTAATACTTTATGCTTTTTTGAATGGATAAAAATATTTCCTTCGCAATGATTCTGACCTTTGTAAATCAAATCCAGCTTTACGCCGTTTACTTCCAATGTTTCGTTGGTTTCAAATGTTAGATTTGGTACCGGCAAACGGCCTTTAAACCAGCGCTCGATTATTTCTCTGGTTTTGACATGGGCTACATAAGTTATTTTATCTTCAAAAAAAATGTGCCGCCCCAACATGATCAGTATGCCAATGGCTGTAAATAAAATGGGGCACAGGCTCATCGGTTACGTCTCTTATGGCGCTCATCGGTTTTTTTCTAAAAGCTGCGGTGCATCAATTACTACAACACCATTTGCGGTCGTAATAAACATACAATCATAAACACCATTAGAAACATAATAGGCACCATCATTCATTTCTTCCAAATAATAACCTTTCTCCAAGCGATTAGGATCGTAAAGATTCCCCAGTTGATTGGGTGGAATAGGTAAATAATCTCCGCATCTCCGATTTGCGCTACAATTCCCGCGCCTTCATGTCCTAATACAATTGGCAAAGGAACGGAGTAATGCTGATTCCGAATGTGTACATCTGTTTGACAAATACCGGTGGCAACCACTTTTACCAAAACTTCGTTTGGTCTTGGCTCAACCTTTAAGTTGAGTTCCTCAATTTTAAAGGGTGCTCCTTTATAATTGATTACTGCTGAGTTTATACTGATAGTTTTCATACTCTAAATAAAAAATATTGAGAGTATAAAGTTACCCGTTAAAAAAAGCAGACCACTTGATGTATGGTAAGTAATCCGTTTATTTGTTTTTTTTTAAAATAGCGACTAACGCTTTCGGAAGCCATTCTTTAATAAGAAGCAATCATTTGTGGCAGAACTCTTAAATTGATTTTGTCGCTTTTTTTCTTTATTAAAAATATTCCGCTCTATTTCCAACTTTAAAAGAAAAACAGATTGAACTAATATTGGTTATCGCTTAAATAAAAAACAAAAAAATCATTGAAACACGCACAAAACAAAGGCTTGCCAAAGTTTAGCAAATGTTAACAAAATAGATTTTCAAAAACCATAAATAATTGTATTTTTACGGTTCAAAATTCAGAAAATAAATGGGCAAAATCATTGCGATTGCTAATCAAAAAGGAGGCGTTGGAAAGACTACTACATCTGTAAATCTTGCGGCCTCATTAGGTGTTTTAGAAAAGAAAGTATTATTGATTGATGCTGATCCTCAAGCAAATGCCACTTCTGGCCTAGGGATTGATGTTGAATCAGTAGAAATTGGTACCTACCAAATACTTGAACATAGCCACACCCCAAAAGAAACCATCGTCAAATGTTCAGCTCCAAATGTTGATGTGATCCCTGCTCATATTGACCTTGTAGCCATCGAAATCGAGCTGGTTGACAAAGAAAACAGAGAATACATGCTTAAAAAAGCATTAGAAAGTGTTAAAGACGAATATGATTTTATTATTATTGACTGCGCACCTTCTTTAGGTTTATTAACCCTGAATGCTTTAACAGCTGCCGATTCAGTAGTTATTCCGATTCAATGTGAATATTTTGCACTTGAAGGATTAGGGAAATTATTGAACACTATTAAAAGTATTCAAAAAATACACAACCCGGATCTTGATATTGAAGGATTACTACTTACAATGTATGATTCAAGATTACGTTTATCTAATCAGGTGGTTGAAGAAGTTCAAAAACATTTTAACGATATGGTTTTTGATACCGTTATTCAGCGAAATGTAAAATTGAGTGAGGCTCCAAGTTTTGGCGAAAGCATCATTAATTATGACGCAACAAGTAAAGGAGCAGTTAATTACATCAATTTGGCTCAGGAAATTATAAAGAAAAACAGTAAATAGTTTTTATGACAAAAGCAATTAAAAAACAAGCCTTAGGAAGAGGATTATCAGCATTATTAAAAGATCCGGAAAACGACATTACATCAGTAGAAGACAAAAATGCTGACAAAGTTGTTGGAAATATTATAGAGCTTGAAATAAGTGCTATCGAAATAAATCCGTTTCAGCCTAGAAGCAATTTTAATGAAGAATCTTTACGCGAATTAGCCACTTCTATCAAGGAACTTGGCGTGATTCAACCTATTACTGTTCGAAAATTAGAATTCAATAAATACCAGTTAATCTCTGGAGAGCGTCGTTTACGTGCGTCAACTTTAGTTGGTTTAACACATGTACCGGCTTACATCCGTATTGCGAATGACAATGAGTCATTAGTTATGGCCTTGGTTGAAAACATTCAGCGTCATGACTTAGATCCGATTGAGATTGCACTATCCTACCAACGTTTGATTGATGAAATTCAGTTAACTCAGGAACAAATGAGCGAACGCGTTGGAAAAAAACGTTCTACAATTGCCAATTATTTACGCCTTTTAAAATTAGACCCTATTATCCAAACTGGTATTCGCGATGGTTTTATCAGTATGGGACACGGTAGAGCTATTATCAATATTGAAGATTTAGATGTTCAGACGGATATCTATCAAAAAATAGTAAGTCAAAATTTATCTGTTCGTGAAACAGAAGCTTTGGTAAAAAATTATCACGAAGGTGTAAAACCAAAGCCAGAAGGAGAAACAAAAGCAAAAGCAGAGTCATCCTTCCTTGTTAAAGAAACGCAAAAAAACACTTTCAACGATTATTTTGGTGCGAAAGTTGATATAAAAGTCGCTGGCAATGGAAAAGGAAAAATTACAATTCCTTTTAATTCTCAAGCCGACTTTGACAGAATTATAAAATTAATAAACGGATAGTGAATAAAATTGTCCCCATAAGTCTATTGTTCTTTCTTATAGGAACCGTTTCTCTTTTTGCCCAGGCAAAAAAAGACACGGTTTTGGTTGTTAAAGACACTACTAAGTACCCAGAAATAGACCCGCTTACCCCAGCAAAAGCCGCCTTCTACTCAGCCATTTTACCCGGTTTAGGTCAGGCATACAATAAAAAATACTGGAAAATTCCCTTAGTTTATGGAGCTATTGGTACCAGTTTATATTTTTACATAGACAACAACAAAAAATACCACGAATATCGAGACGAATACAAACGAAGACTCGAAGGTTACGGCCCCGGAACTGGCGGGAAGTACGATTTCCTGGATGACAGCCGACTTATTGCCGGTCAAAAATTCTATCAACGAAACAGAGATTTATCAGCCTTATTTGTCGTTGGTTTTTATGTTTTGAACATTATCGATGCCAATGTTGACGCTGCTTTAATACAGTTTAACGTAAACGAAAGATTATCAGTACGTCCGGAAATCTATCCGGCTGATGTAACTTTTAAACCAAACGTTGGACTAACTTTTAATTACCACTTTTAAATAGTTCTTTTCACTATTTAAAATTCAAAAAAATACATAAAATGAAAATTGCACTTTTAGGATACGGAAAAATGGGTAAAGTAATTGAACGAATTGCTTTAGAAAGAGGTCATGAAATTGTTTTGAAGAAAGATGAAACGAATACTTTTGACGGACTTTCAACTGCCGATGTCGCAATTGACTTCAGCGTTCCTACTGCTGCCGTTGATAATATCTCAAATTGTTTCCATGCCAATGTACCTGTAGTATCAGGAACAACTGGCTGGTTAGAACATTTTGATGAAATGGTTGCGCTTTGCAACGAAAAACAAGGAGGCTTTATTTCGAGTTCTAACTTTAGCTTAGGAGTGAATATTTTCTTCGAACTGAACGAATATTTAGCTAAAATTATGTCACAATTTGATTCGTATAAAGTGACAATGGAAGAAATTCACCACACTCAAAAATTAGATGCTCCAAGCGGAACTGCAATTTCATTAGCCAAAGGTGTTATTGAAAATAGCAATTACACAAAATGGACTTTAGACGAGGCTAAGACAAACGAAATTCATATTGAAGCAAAAAGAATTGGCGATGTTCCGGGAACACATACCGTAACTTACGATTCAATTGTAGATAGCATTGAATTAAAACATACTGCTCATAACCGGGAAGGTTTTGCTTTAGGAGCCGTAATTGCTGCAGAATGGTTAGCTGGCAAAAAGGGAATCTATAACATGAAAGATGTTTTAAACTTAAAATAAATAAATTTAAAGAGTAAGGTTAATTCAACAAATCAACCTTAAACTTGAAACTTTAAACAAAATATTATGACACTATATCTTTGGTTTGTTTTTTTCTTAGCTGTTCAAATCATCCATTTTCTGGGAACCTGGAAATTGTATCAGGCTGCTGGCCGAAAAACCTGGGAAGCTGCTATTCCTTTATACAATTCAATAGTTTTAATGAAAATCATTGGTCGACCAACCTGGTGGACAATATTGTTGTTCATTCCGATTATCAACCTGATTATGTTTCCGGTTATCTGGGTAGAGACTTTAAGAACATTTGGTAAAAAATCAACATTAGATACTTTTCTGGGAATCTTTTCTCTTGGCTTTTACATTTACTATGTAAACTATACTCAAAAATTAGAATACAACGCCAACAGATCGTTAACTCCTGAAAACAAAACTGCTGATACTGTAAGCTCACTTCTTTTTGCTATAATAGTAGCAACACTGGTACATACTTATGTAGTACAGCCTTATACGATTCCAACTTCTTCATTAGAAAAATCTTTACTAGTAGGAGACTTTTTATTTGTAAGTAAACTAAACTACGGACCCAGAATACCGATGACGACTGTTGCATTACCAATGGTACATGACTCGATCCCTTTAACAAAAAAGAAATCGTATCTAAGCTGGCCACAGTTGCCTTATTTCAGACTACCGGCTTTCGAGAAGATAAAACGAACTGATATTGTTGTTTTTAACTGGCCGGTTGATACCGTGCGTTATTTTCACGAACCAACAGGAAGACCGGGTGTTATAAAACCAATTGATAAAAGATCTAACTATGTTAAGAGATGTGTTGGTATTCCTGGAGATAGTTTATCTATAAAGAACGGTTACGTATACATCAACGGGAAAAAATTAGTTTTACCTGAAAGAGCAAAACCACAATATTCTTATTCCATAGCTTTTGACGGAAAAACACCCGTTGATTTAGAATCTTTAATTAAAGAATTACACATAACAGATGGAGGGTATTTCAAAAATGAAGAAAAAAAAGATACTCTTATTTTAGGCGCTCTTACCGACTCAAGTGCAGAACGTTTCAGAAACACTCCTGGAATTACATCTGTTACAAGAATGATAGACACAATAGATGACAATAGAATCTTTCCGCATATCAATAAATGGAGTCAAGATAATTTTGGACCAATTTACATCCCTGAAGCAGGAAAAACAGTTGCGCTGACAAATGAGTCTTTACCTTTCTACAAAGAAATTATCACCAATTACGAGCACAACACCTTGCAAATAGACGGCGCTCATTTTATAATAAACGGAAAACAAACGAATACGTATACCTTCAAGCAAAACTACTATTGGATGATGGGAGACAATCGCCATAATTCTGAAGATAGCCGTTATTGGGGATATGTTCCGGAAGATCATATTGTAGGGAAACCAGTATTTATCTGGTTGAGCTGGGATACTAACGGCAAAGGAATTAACAAAGTTCGTTGGGACAGAGTTTTCACCACAGTTGATGGTGAAGGGCAACCACAATCTTACTTCAAATATTTCTTAATGGTACTTGCTGCTTATTTTGTTGGGGAATATTTCTGGAGAAAAAGAAAAGAAAATAAAGCATAAATAAAATAAAGTTTTTTTGTTTCAAGTTTCAGGTTTCACGTTCTGGTGCGAACCTGAAACCTGAAACTTGAAACCTGAAACTAAAACAAAATGAATTCGTTATTACTTCCTACTTATTTTCCATCGATTAGCCACTTTGCAGTTATGGCTCAATCTGAAAATATTACTTTTGAAATGGAAGATAATTTTCAAAAACAAACGAACCGAAACCGTACCTATATCTATAGTCCAAACGGCATTCAGTTATTGAACATTCCTGTTAAACATTCTAAAACAGCACATCAAAAAACAAAAGATGTTTTGATTGAAAATGAATTTGACTGGCAAAAACAACATTTCAAATCTTTAGAAGCAGGCTACAGAAGTTCGCCTTTTTTTGAATTTTTTGAAGATGATATTCTACCTGTTTTCGAAAAGAAACATACTTTTTTGATGGATTTAAACATGGAAGTTCTGGACATTGTTACCAAATGTTTGAGAATGAAACTGGAATTCGGCAAAACAACAGAATATTTCATGGAGACAGAAAATATCTCTGATTTCAGGTATTTGGCAAATGGTAAAAAAGACCCCAATTCTTTCGAAAAATATCCACAGGTATTTGATGATAAGCATGGTTTTATAAACAACATAAGTGTTTTGGATTTACTTTTTAATGAAGGCAAATTCGCTATGGATTATTTAAAAAACCAAAAGATACTTTAGCCAATCTTACTGAAAGTCTAAAGCATCTTTTTTCAACTTAACTAATTTAACCCGATTCTTTTTTTTAATCAATTAAGATTTACTTAGTCTGTACATTAAAACACCATGTGGTTCTAATGTTGCTTTGAGTTCTTTGTCTGTTGTTCCTGCATTTTTTTTGCTCCAAACATCAAAAAGGGTATACGAAACTGTTTTGTCCAGCGAATATTTATAGATCTCATCCACAATATTTTCTTTACTCCAGTCAAAAGAAATCGCCTTTTGTTCTGTTTTTCTATTGATAAAGCAAATGGCCCATTCTCCATTTTTAAGCGGTTTACACCAAACCTGCAAGCCATCTTTATCCAAATATCTAAACCCCTGAATCCCTAACGAATCCTGATCTACTGCCAGTACATCCTTATTAGTCAATATTTCAAGCGTTTGCTTACTCATTTTTCTGATATCGTTACCGGCCATAAGCGGCGCTGCCATAATACTCCATAGCGAAAAATGAGCTTTGTCTTCATTATAAGTCATACCATTACCCACTTCTAACATATCAGGATCATTCCAATGACCCGGTCCCGAATATTTACGAAGATTAGACTGTAAGTCGGCAATATGCATTACGCTTAGCGAATTCCACGTTCCTTCATCGTGAACTGAATCAAAAATTTGATAAATATCTTCCGTTGTACGCCACATTTGACCAATTCCTTCTCCCCATTCCCATGGTTTATTCACACCCCATTCACATATACTAAAGACGATTGGTTTTCCTGTTTTCTTCAAGGCATTGCTCATGGTTTGATACGCTTCTTTTGCATTGATTCCTGTAGTAAAACACCAGTCATATTTCAAAAAATCAATATCCCATGCAGCATAATTTCTTGCATCCTGATACTCATATCCACGAGTTCCCGGGTATTTTTGACAGGTCATTGTTCCAGCACAATTATACATACCAAATTTCAATCCTTTAGAATGTACATAATCAGCAACAAACTTCATTCCGCGTGGAAATTTTTGCGGATCCGGAACCAGGTTTCCCTGTTTATCTCTTTCCATAGCCATCCATCCATCATCAAGAACCAGATAAATATAACCCGCATCTTTCATTCCGGATGACACTAAAATATCTGCTGTCTCCATTACCATTTTCTCACTAATATCCGTATGAAAAGTATTCCAACTGTTCCAACCCATAGGTGGCGTCAATAATAAATTCTCTTTATTCTGCGCCTGAAGTGTCATACAAAAAACACTTATACCAGCTGCTATCCAATTATTAATTTTCATAAACTTCATTTTTTTATTTTAATTTTAGTTAGTTCTTTTTTTCAGCCAACCATCTGGAAAGTGTTTCCATGATAAGCGCTTTATCCTTTTCAGGAAAATCTTTTACCCTTGTTCTATGACTTCCTGTTGGGAGAGCCATTTTCAGAGCATCCAGTTTTGGATCTGGTGTTGGTGCACAAGAAAACCATGTATCGTAACCACCATAGATGTACAAAATTTTATCTCCTTTGTTTTCTACATACTTGCGAACTTCTTTGATGTATTTAGGATTGTATTTTATCACAAGTCCCTTTGGTGCAAATCGATCATTGGAAGTACTTTTTACTATTTGCAACAGATCTGCAACCGGAGAAAGATCAAAACCGTAATATCCTAATTCATTTAAATGCTGATAATAAGATGGCAGATCATTAAAATAGGTTTTATCATTGTACGTCCTCAGACCAACTATAACATTCAAATAATCAAACAATTCTTTTGGAGAACCTGTCACTGGCGGAACTTCACTACAATGCCCACCCCACTGCCAAAAAGAAAAAGGAAATTCTAAAACAGCATATTCCAGAGCTTCAGTATACGGAACTTCTGTAAAACTCATTTTATTTGCTGTTGCATATTGCTGAAACTCTTGTAAAACTGCTTCTCTATTTTTCAAAACGGTTCTTTGAAATGCCGTAATCTTATCTCTACAATCTTTAGAGCCAATAGTTCTTGTATGGTTTATTGTTCGTGGATCTTCGGTCGAATCGATTAAAGGAGCAACATAAGGCATGGCTACATCTACATCATTTGGATATTTTGATTTATATATCAGCGCTGTTTCGCCTCCTTTGCTTATTCCTGTTGATATCCATTTACCGCTATATAATTGCTTCAATTTCGTTACAATATCATGGTAATCTGCAATAGCCTGATCGTTCGTTAGATATTCCCACGGAAGTGGTTCCGGTCTTGATTTTCCGTAAAAGCGATATTCAACTGCAATTTGATTTGCGTTTACTAGTTTACTCACCTCACTTTTAATATTATTCGTACTATAACCATGTGTTTCAATAACCATTGGTTTACTAAAATCCAGATGAGACAAATACATATAATGTTTAAAAGTTCCGTTTTGAGGATTTTTATGATCTAGAGGTTCGTTTAAAATCAACTGATAGGATTCTGAATAACCTTCTAAGTTTTCTATGGCAGTAATTTCAGCATTGGGAAACAATTCCGTTAGCTTTTGAAGTAAAATTGATGCGGTCTGCGCTGAACCATAATAAGGGCTCAAGACGATGACCGCTAAAAGTAGTAAGCGTTGTATTCTTTTCATTTTTAAGGTTTAATTGAATTTTTAAAAATACAGGCATTACAATTCTCCATCCGATACTATATTATCTGTAAATTATCCTATTTTACCTAGTTTGAGCTAAAATATCACTATGACAAAATATTGACTTAATTTTATTCCAAAACCAAAGAATTCATGATAAATCCTGAAATCTTTAATACATTTAATCCACTGTTAAGATTAACTACTCACTGAAAGAAATATAATAAACTTAAAAAAACAAAAAGATGACAATTGGAGTTGGCGGATCTACCGCAAAAGCAGAACTGGAAAAAATACAAAATATGACACTGAATGTAAAAGCCATTCAGCCAGAAGAATACCAAATTCGTATTCAGAAGGCAGTGTCAATTATGAAAGCAACAGGTGTTAAATCTTTATACCTTAATGCCGGAACTAATTTATATTATTTTACAGGAACCAAATGGAGTGCTTCTGAAAGAATGGTTGGTGCGCTATTATCTGAAGATGGCAGCCTGGAATATATTGTTCCGAAATTTGAAGAGGGAACTTTTAAAAAATTCATGCAAATAGAAGGCAAAATTAATTGCTGGGAAGAACATGAATCTCCGTCTGTTTTATTTGGAAAAATATTGCACAGCAAAAACATCAATGCAGGTAAAATTGCTTTGGATGAATCTGCAGCTTATTTTTTAATTGATGCCATAACCAAAGCCAATTCAAATTATGATTTTGAAAATGCTCAACCGATTACTACCGGATGCCGTATTCAGAAATCAGAGAATGAAATTGCCATAATTCAACAGGCAAAAGAAATCACGATGGCGGTTCAAAGAGCGGCCGCACGTATTTTATATCCGGGAATAAAAGCTGAAACAGTCGTTGACTTTATTAATCAGGCGCATATTAAGGCGGGAATTTCTTCTGGTTCTTATTTTTGCATCGTGCTATTTGCCGATGACTCCCAATATCCACATGGTGTAACTACTCCACAGGATTTAAAGGAAAATGATGTCGTATTAATTGACACAGGCTGTCGCTTAGAAGGATATTTGTCTGATATTACCAGAACTTATGTGTATGGAACACCAACGGAAGCTCATATAAAAATTTGGAATTTAGAGAAAGCCGCTCAAAAAGCAGCTTTTGATGCAGCACAATTAGGAGCAACTTGCGGTTCTGTAGATGACGCAGCCAGAAAAGTAATTGCAGAAGGTGGATTGAGCCCTGATTATGAACTTCCGGGATTACCTCATCGTGTTGGTCATGGAACTGGGTTAGACATTCATGAACATCCTTATTTGGTAAGAGGCAGTGCTACTGTTTTGCAAGAAGGAATGGTGGTAAGTAATGAGCCAATGCTTTGCATTCCTGGACAATTTGGAATTCGTCATGAAGATCATTTTTACATGACAGCAAACGGGCCAAAATGGTTTACTACGCCAATGCACAGCATTGATAATCCGTTTGGGATTGATGTAGCGTAAATTTTGCTTTATTTTTAAGTCAATAAAAAAAGGGAAACGACGTATCGTTTCCCTTTTTTAATAGTAACCAAATTATAATTATTTAACCAATAACTTTTTACTTTCAGTGAAGCTTCCATCAGTAGCAACTACTATATAAAATCCCTTTCTTAATCTATGAACCGGATAAGAAGTTACATTTTCTAAAACATCAACAACAATTCCTGTACTATCATAAATGGTTATTTTTATGCCAGATGTACTCAGATTAGAAAAATTGAAATTCACAATATCTGAAGCAGGATTTGGATACATTGAAAATGATTTCGTAAAATCTCTCTGATCAGCACCGGCGCTTCCATTTTGTAAATCAATAGTCAAAGGAGCACTCCAATCACTTATTTCAGTAGCATTTTTTGCCCTTACTCTAAACTGATATACTGTTTGCGCTCCTTGTTTCGGAATCCATAAATAATAAGTTGTTGAAGTTCCAAAAGTTGTCCAGCCAGTTGCTGCATTATTCAATTGCACTTCATAACTTGTTGCATTTGAAACGGTACCCCATGAAGCATAAAATCCTGTTGCATAAACTCCTGCATTCCCAATATTAGCTGGAGTTGCCAATGTTACCGGATTTGGTGGTGTCACCGTTCCTGAAACTACTGTATAATCTTCCACTTCTCCGTCAACAATATTTCCGCAGGCAGATGGATTTGAATAGTATTTCATTACCACACGCATTCTTGTTGATCCCGTAAAAGCAAGAGGAGTAAAACTTCCTGTAGCTGTTCCGTTAGAAGAAATTCCATCAATAACTTTTTCTGACGCATCAAAAACATTGTTTTTGTTATAATCAATCCAGATTCCCCAGTATTCCAAATAGGCATCACCTGAAAAACCAGGTGTCAGACTTACATTCGTAACCGTGTTTGGTGCTACTGTGATCACTTTAGAAGTATAATCAGCATAACCGGCTGCATCTTTTCCTGAAGCATTGTTGAAACTTCCAATAGTTACTGAGTTAATGTACTCGTATTTATTATCAGACTGTGTTGTACAATAAGATGAATTTGCTGCGATTGTTGCAGAAGCTTCATTAGAATAAGCAGAATAAGTTGCTGCTGCTTTTGCACGAACTTTGTACTTATAAGTATTGCCAGCTGTCAAACCAGTGTTTGTATAAGTTAACGCTGTACTTGGCAAAGTTACGATCTCAGCAAAAACATTATCAGCACCTGCTCTTTCAATTACAATGTTTGTAGCATTTGTAGCATTGTTTACCCATGTCAATTGCACTTCTAAGTTTGTATTATTAGCAGTTGCTGTTAAACTTGTTGGAGCCAAAACTGTTGTAGCAGTTTGCGTTCCAGCCAAAATTGATTCGTTAGGTTTTGTATGATAAGCGAAATCTAAAACGGTATAACCAACCCCTCCTGCTTCTACTTTTACATGCATCCAGCCATAACAAGTACGTCCTCTGCTTTTGTATTCAAATCCAACATATCCTGTTTTATTATCCCAGGTTGTATAAGTTGCTGTTCTCAAATCTAACTGGTCTGGATAAGCACCCGGAGTTACAAAGTTACTTGATGCACCAATTGCTGTACCTTCGTTAATCAAAGTGATATTTCTGGTTCCGGCCTGGCCAACTAATCGTTTACCATACGTCTCCATTTTTAAAGCTGCAGCTGCATATTGCCACACTCCATACTCCGTATTATCTCCAATTGACAAATCAAAATACTGCCATGTTTGTGCAGCCGAAGCAACATAATCAGGATTGTTTACATAAACTACTCCGTAAGGCGCTTCAAATTTCAGATTGATTGTTTTTGAAGCACTATCCAATGTCGCAATTCCACCTGTAATGGCAGCATCTTTAAAAGTGATTACCACAGCAGCATCGTTTGTTGGAGTATGTGCTGTTGCTTTACCAGTAAAAGAAACCACTACTTTATTGTTTCCCTGAAGCGTCAATACAGTTGTCAATCCAGAAGGAGTTCCTGCTACTGTAAAATCAGTTCCTGCAGTCAAAGTTCCTGAGTTTTTCGTAAATGTTCCATTGTTAGTCGATAATGAAATCGTACTGGTTGTTGCAAAACCACCATCATTTGCATCTGCTTCGTACAAAGTACTATCAGATAATACTACAGCTGTTTTCGCTGTCATTCCGGTATAAATTGGTGTATTTGGCTGTGTATTATAGGCATATTCAGAAATTGTAAAGGCATCACCGTTTGCTGCAACATCAACTTTAAACCATCCATAACATGTTTGTCCGTCAATTTGGTATTCAAAACCTACATAACCCGATTTCCCTTCCCAGGCTGTATAACTTGCCGCTCTCAAATCTAACTGATTAGGATAGGCTCCTGGAGCAGTCATATTGCTCGCTGGACCCACTGCTACATTTTGTCCTAATAACGAAATATTTCTTGTACCACTTTCGCAAACTAACTTTTTGCCATATGTTTCTATTTTTAAAGCATTTGCCACATGACGCCATCCTCCAAATGAAGTATCATCTCCTTTTGCTATTTCAAAAGCTTTCCATGTTAAAGCTGAAGAGATACTTACGTTTGGTATATCAACAAAAAATATCCCGTACGGATCTGTAAATTTCAAATTGAAAAATATAGCTGTACACGATAAACCTGTAGTTCCTCCAGTGAAAGCTGCTGGTAAAAAGGTAATTCCGGCCGTTGCATTTTGAGCAGTAGCATGATTAGTCGCTTTTCCTGAAAGTGTTACGGTTACTTGTCCATTTGAATTAACCGTTACTACTGGTGTAATTCCTGCCGGAAAAGTGTGCGTAAAATGAGTTCCGGCTGTCATTGTTCCGGAGCTAAGTGCAAATGTTTTGCTTCCGCCAATTATTACTACCGATGCAGAATCAAATGCACCATCATTTACAAGAGTTTCCTTAAAAGTGGTCGCATTCGCAACTAAACTACTTTCTATTGAGTTTACACCAGTATCAATTAAATTTTGAGGTTGCCACAACGTAATTCTGGCAGGATGTTGTAAAGCGGCTAACATTCTGTCGATCTGACCTTGCGTATACATTTTGTAACAACCCTGCGCTCCGTTATAACCCATATAGTTTTCAAAATTTACCTTATCTCCCGCACAATTTGTTCCGGGTGTGCAGGCAAGTGTGTGTAAAGCATCTTCTGCTGGAGTGTCATCAACTTCATCTGTTCCTGAACAGCCACCCTCAAAAGTGTGAATTAGGTTCATAAAATGACCAAACTCATGTGTTAATGTTGCTGAAAATTCTTTGCTATAAGAGTTATCATAAAGATATGCTCCATTAAATACAACACGGGCTGTGTTATTGGCCGTCATATCCGAATTTGGATACCAGGCAACTCCCGAATTATTTAAAACGCCTTCGTTATACAAGTCATTCTGAATGTACACATTCATGTATTTTGTATTATCCCATGCATCTGCAGCAATTTGATCATCATAACCACCTCCATTTCCATAACCATTTTTAGCAGGATGAAAAACGACACCTGTTGTACATCCTCCGTTAGGATCTTTTTTGGCTAGTTTAAATTGGACTTTCAAAGTTCCTCTTCTTGCCTGAAAAAAAGGTTCTACTGTTTGATAATCTGCATTTAATCCATTGAAATCATCATTTAATTGAGCCAAATGATTTACAATCTTTTCATAAGTAATGGTTTTGCCACTTTGAACATCACCATAAATATGAAAAACCACGGGAATTGTGTAAGTAACCGCAGCTTCTTTTGAAGTCTTGCTTTTACGTTGCAATGCAAACTTTTTTGTAAAAGCATCAAATTCTTTTTTTTCCTTAAGTGAATTCGGGTTGGATCGATACACTTTAGCGTTTTCTTCTGTCGTCCGGCAAGGAAGGCCTTGCGCGCTCATTTTTACTATCGTAAAAAGTAGCAGGATAAGTAGTTTTACTCTCATGTTTGTTTGTTTTTTTGTTAACATCAAAATTATCACGAAAGACCTTACTTTACTGATACTATGTTACTTAAAAACAATACATAATTAACAGCTTTTTAACCTTAAAAAAACATACTATTAAAAAATAAACCTCATTATATGATAATCTATAATAAAAAACAAAAAAAAAACCTAAACATATAAAATATCAACTTAGATAATGTCCAAGAAAACAAAAAAAGGGGGAGAATTTCTTTATCCAGAAATTCTCCCCCTTAATTCTTACTTTAGAGTATTTTTATTTTGCCCCCGGAGGCGCTTTTTCTTCAATAAATTTTATAAAAGTATTGATCAAATGTTCTCTCGTACCTTCACCCTCGTAGATGCTATGAGAACGATTTGGGTAAATCATTAAATTAAACATTCTGTCGTATTTAACTAACTCATTAATCAAAACTTCGGCATTTTTATAGTGCACATTATCATCACCTGTTCCGTGAATGTAAAGCAGATTTCCTTTTAAATTCTTAGCATGGGTTAATGGTGAAGCCTGAATATAAGCTGCTTCATTCTCAGAAGGCAATCCCATATAGCGTTCCGTATAGATATTATCATAAAAATGCTGATCTGTAACGGCAGAAATGGCCACTCCGGTTTTGTATATTTCCGGATATTGAAACATCAGATTCAAAGTCACAGCGCCACCACCACTCCATCCGTGTACAGCAACTCTGTCATTATCAATAAAATTCCATTTCAAAATTTCTTTTGCAGCCATTGCCTGATCACGCGTATTGATAATTCCGATATTTTTATAAATAGATTTTCTCCATTTTGTTCCTTTAAGCGAAGGAGTCCCTCTGTTATCCAATGCAATTCCGATGTATCCTTTTGGAATTAACAAATCAATAAACCCATTAAAATAAGGCATATCATTCGCTACAGTAGCCATTGGCTCTCCATAAACATAAAAGAACAATGGGTATTTTTTTGATGGGTCAAAATTTAATGGTTTTGCCATTATCCCATCCATTTCAACACCATCTACTGTAGTCACTTTAAACTTTTCTAAAGAAAAATCACGCTGTGGAGCTGTAAAAACATCTGCTTCTTTTGGTACTATTTTTTTGTGTTCAGATAGCGAAACTAAACGTGTATTGAAAATACGATTGATATTAGAATTGGTGTGTTTAGCATATGATCCGTCGGTAGAGAACTCATATTCGTTAGTTCCTTCAAACGCTTCAGGGGTTAGTCTTTTTGTTTTTTTCGAATTCAAATTCGTTTCATACAAATAACGTTGGGTCGCATCAGTTGGACTTGCGATATAATAGATTGATTTTGTTTTATCATTATAGGCTTTAAAATAAGCATCAAACTTTCCGGTTGTAATTAGCTCTTTCTTTTTTCCATCACGGCTAATTTTATAAACATGCATCCAGCCATCAGCATCAGAACTCCATAAAAAAGCTTTTCCGTTATCTACAAATTGACATGGAAAACCATCATAAACTCCCGAAGAAATATCGAAAACATCAATCCATTCCGGCGATTTTTCCTGATAAACCAAATTTGCTTTTCCTGATTGTGCATTGCAATTGTAAATAGAGGCCTGATTTTGATTTCTATTCAACTGAACCACCATTACTTCATTTGCAGCAACCCATTCCATACGAACCAAATAATTATTATCAGGTTCACCCGGAATGTCTAACCAATTTGTTTTTACAGAAGCAACATCAATAATTCCGATTTTTACAGCTGAAGGTCTTTCTCCTGCTTTAGGATATTCAACAGGAACAACAAACGGATACAAAGCATCTGTATTGTTGATCATTAAATGAAACTTTGTATCTGTTGCATCTACGCGCCAAAAAGCAATACTTTTTCCGTCAGGGCTCCAGCGAAATCCGTCTCTTGCAGCCAATTCTTCCTCATAAACCCAGTCAAAAGTTCCATTAATAACTTTGTCCGTTCCATCCGTAGTTAATGGCGTTATTTTCCCTGAAGTTAGGTTTTCCAGATAAATATTATGTTTTGAAACGTAAGCAACATTTTCGTTATCATTGGAGAATTTAGCAAACATCAACGAAGATTCTTCTAAGTTTGTTCCCAATTTCTTTCCCTTCCCTGTAGTCAAATCAAAGAACCAATAATCTCCCTTAGTCTTAGCTCGCCACACGGTTTTTGAATTGGTATAAACCAATACTTTTGTCTTATTTTGATTCCAAACCAAATCTTCTACTTCTCCTTTAAAACCTGCATCTTTTAGTTGTTTTGCAGTTAAAACAGTAATGTTCTGATTTAATTTATCTACATCATAAACCAAAATATTCTCGTCTGAATTCACCCAGAACGAATGCGAATTTGGCAGCCATTTTAATTCATTAATGTCAATGTCTTTTTGTGCAAAAATACTTGTGCAAATAAAAAGAAGTAATAAAAAGCGGTTTTTAATCATGGTTTATTTGTTGTTTAATAAGTGTTCAATATCTTTAATTTCAATTGGCATTTCTTCAGATAAATTGATATTTCCATCCTCTGTCAATAAATAATCATTTTCCAGGCGGCATCCAATTCCTTCTTCCCGAATATAAATCCCGGGTTCGCAGGTTAAGACCATTCCTTTTTCAAATGCTCTAGAATACAACCCAACATCATGAACATCAAGTCCTAAATGATGCGCCGTTCCATGCATGAAATATTTTTTATACGCTGGAATTTCAGGATCCTGATTTGCGATTTCCTCAGGGCTAATTAATCGCAATTTAATCAATTCCGCTTCAATTAGTTTTACCATTTGCAATTCGTAATCTTTTGACAGAATTCCTGGTTTCAAAAACTTAGATCCTTCCTTTAAACAATGTAAAACCGATTCATAAACTTCTTTCTGACGAGCTGAAAATTTTCCGTTTACCGGAATACACCGTGTGGTATCTGAATTATAATTGGCATAACAAACACCAAAATCTACCAAAATCATTTCGCCTTCTTTACAAACCGAATCATTGGTGTTATAATGAAGTGCGCAGGCGTTTTTACCAGAAGCTATAATAGGTTTGAAAGCATGACGATTTCCTCCATTCTTTATATATTGATAAGCTAATTCTGCTTCTAGTTCATATTCTTTTACATCCGGTTTTACGGCTGTTAATAACGATTTGAATCCTTTTACACTAATTGAAATCGATTTTCTAATCAAGTCGATTTCTTCATCCGATTTTATCGGACGCAGTTCTCTCGTAATTTTAGCAACGCGCTCGTATTTATGCAACGGATATTTTTGCTTACACCACTGAATCATACGATCCTGACGTGTATTCATTTCACTTGTCACTCTTTTAATATGTTCGTTGTGTCCTAAATAGATTTTATCTGCTTCAAACGCAAAAAACTGTATTGTTTTTTCAAATTCGTGAATCCATTTTACGGTTTTAATTCCGGAAATAGCCGAAACTTTTTCTTTGGTCAAAAAATCGCCATCCCAAATTAAAGTTTGTTCACTAACTTCTTTTACAAATAAAATGGCTCGATTTTCCTCTTTAAAAGCATCCGGATAAAGTACTAAAATAGTTTCATCCTGTTCAATTCCGCACAAATAAAACAAATCGTTGTTTTGTGCAAATCCCATTACATCATCAGCATTATTGGGCATCACATCATTAGATGTAAGAATTGCCAAACTATTGTTTTGCATCTTTTCAACAAACCGTTTTCGGTTATTTTCGAATAAAGAAACTGGAATCGAATCGTATCTCATATTTTATAATTGGAACATTTTAGTATCTACAGAAGTTGTTTTGCCTGAAATAATTTCTGTAATTATTCTTCCTGTCGCCGGCGCAAGACTTAAACCCATCATGGCGTGCCCTGTAGCGAAAGTTAAATTTACGATTTTTTTTGACCGATTGATTATTGGCATTCCTGAAGGTGTACAAGGTCTGAATCCAAACCACGTATCTTGCGTTTCGGGCATTCCAACTTCCATTTCCGGATAAAATTCATTGATACTATTCACAATTCCCTGCAATCTGTTTTTATTTATTTGAGTATCTCCCGTATGTGTAATTTCCATTGTACCTCCAAAACGAATATCAGTATTCATTGGCGTTACCGCTACTTTTCCTTCACACAAAATAGAAGGAATTGAAGGTTTGTGGTTTTTATCTTTTAAAGTAAAACTATATCCTTTTCCTGGTAAAATTGAAACTGAAATTCCAAGTTTCTTTGCCAATGAAGGACTCCATGAACCAGCAGCCAACACTACTTCATCAGTCGCAAATGTACCCTTGCTTGTTACAATTTTTGTAATTTTATTTTGGTCAAAGACAAAATCCTGCACTGTGGCACCCGAATGAATCTCAACATTCAATTGTGCCAGCTCCTGCTTGATAAATTGCATAAATTTCTGCGGATATAAATGAGCATCGCCTGTATAATGAATTCCGCCTAAAACATTTGTTTTAGTACCTTTCTCTAATTTCGCAACTGCTTCTGCTGAAAGATAATCCACTTTCAGTCCTAACTTCTCTGCTTCTCTTCCCTCAAGAAACATTTCGTGCCCAACTTTTTCTGTTTTATACAACATCAAAAGTCCTTTTTCTTCGTAGAAAAAAGAATTATTTTCCTTGGCAAAATCCTGATACAATTCTTTACTCAACAAGGATAAATCACGAAGTGCGGGCATCGCTTTTTCGACATGTTTTTCGTTAGCATGTTTGTAAAACTGAAGCCCCCATTTAATCAAATCAGCATTTAATCTTGGTTTTACATAAAACGGACTTTTACTATCAAACATCCATTTCATTCCCTGTGCAATCATGCCGGGTTGTGCCAACGGAATGATGTGCGACGGAACAATCATCCCCGCGTTTCCGTACGAACAACCGTCATCCATCGCCGACTGATCAAAAATGGTTACCTCAAAACCATCTTTAGCAAGATAATATGCTGAACACAGACCAATTATACCTCCACCAATTATACTTACTTTTTTCATTTTTGCAGAATTAAAAAATTCATTGAAGAAGTATTATACTCCTTCAATGAACTGAAATTTTTATTAGTTTTTAAATCACCTGAAAACCATGCGCATACGGATCATCTGACTCGTCGATCATGATGGTATTGTAGCCGTACACTTTTGCCCAGCCCTGAATGCTTGGTACAATTGCCGGAATTTCTCCAATACTTGTTTCCTCAACAACTCGTCCAATAAACTTGCTTCCGATATAACTTTCGTGAATAAAATCTTCACCCATTTTAAGTTTTCCTTTAGCATGCAATTGCGCTATTCTTGCTGAAGTTCCAGTACCACATGGCGAACGATCGATCGCTTTATCCCCGTAAAAAACAGCATTTCTTCCAGATGAAGTCGGATCAAGAGGTTCGCCTGTCCACAACATATGACTCACATCACGAATGGTATCATTTTGCGGATGAATAAAATAATCCGGATATTTTGCGTTGATTCGTTTACGGACTTCCTGGCTAAACTGAATAATTTTGCTGGCTGTAAAATCCTGAATTCCCGAAAAATTCTCTTGCGGATCTACGATCGCGTAATAATTTCCGCCGTAAGCAACATCAAAAGTAATTTCTCCCAGTTCAGGACAATCAATTGTCAAACCTTCAGCAGCCAGATACGATTTTACATTCGTCAAACGTACCCAATCTACTTTACTTCCGGTTTGTTGGTATTCAATATTAACCAAACCGGCCGGCGCTTCCATTTTTATTTTCCCAGGTACTTTTGGGGTAATCAAACCTTCTTCAATTGCGATAGTGATGGTTCCAATTGTTCCGTGGCCACACATTGGCAAACATCCCGACGTTTCGATAAATAAAATTCCGAAATCATTGTCCGGATTACTTGGCGGATACAAAATACTTCCGCTCATCATGTCATGACCACGAGGTTCAAACATTAACCCTTTACGGATCCAATCAAATTCTTTTAAAAAATGCTGACGTTTTTCACTCATATTGGCTCCGTCCAAATTAGGCCCGCCACCAGCTACAACTCTTACGGGATTTCCGCAAGTGTGTGCATCTACACAAAAAAAAGTTTTCTTTGACATTGTTATACCTTAGATTTTGTTTGAATATTATTTAACGTTCTTAAAATTTGCAATGGATTTTCATCTTGTAATTCCGCCGGTAACAAGTCATTTGGCCAATTTTGATAACTAAAGGGTCGCACCCAACGGTAAACAGCATGAATTCCAACTGCAGTAAATCTGGAATCAGAAGAAGCAGGATAAGGGCCTCCGTGAATCATAGAAGGGCAAACTTCAACTCCGGTAGGAACGCCATTAAAAATCAAACGCCCTACTCTGTTTTGCATTCCATCAATTAGTTCATTATATTCTTTTAATTCGTTTGCTTCTCCAATGATTGTACCTGTTAACTGCCCGTCTAATTGGCTGACAATTCTTAGTAACTGTTCTTCATCATCGCATTGTACAAGAATAGAAACGGGTCCAAAAACCTCATGACTTAAAGTTTTATTCTCTAAAAAAGTTTTACCATCAACGGTCAAAACCTTCTGTACTCCGTAATTAGGAGCTGCCTCGCCTTTATATTCCGCAATTTTAGAAACTCCATTTTGGGCCATCATGGTTGCTGAACCTTCTTCAAAACTATCTTTCATTGAAGGATGTAACATACAAAATGGCGATATCTTTTCAATTGCTTCTGCTAATTCTGATGAAAACTGATTTAACTCTGCTCCCTTTATCCCAATTAATAAACCCGGATTGGTACAAAACTGACCGGCACCAAGAGTAATTGATCCTGCATATGCAGTGGCCCATTTTTGACTATTTGTTTTAAGTGCTTCTGGCAAAAAAACTACCGGGTTTATGCTTCCCATTTCGGCAAAAACCGGAATAGGCTCAGGGCGCTGTGAAGCAAGATCAAACAAGGCTCTTCCGGCACGAATACTACCGGTAAAACCAACTGCTTTAACCAACGGATGTTTAACTAAACTCGCGCCAAGCGTTGTTCCGCCACCAACAAGATTAGAGAAAACACCTTCTGGCATATTTGTTTTTTGTGCTGCCTTAATAATTGCCGAAGCAACCATTTCACCAGTACCAACATGCATCGAGTGACTTTTTACAATTACAGGACAGCCTGCAGCTAAGGCTGAAGCAGTATCTCCGCCAGCAGTTGAAAATGCAAATGGAAAATTACTGGATCCAAAAACGACAACAGGACCTAGCGGAACCAATATTTTTCGCAAATCTTCTTTTGGAGCCGGAAGTCTGTCTGGTAATGCTGTATCAATTGTAGCCTGAACCCAGCTTCCCTCAGCAAGCATTTGGGCAAACGCACGTAACTGACCAACCATTCTGCCGCGTTCTCCTTCTGCTCTTCCCATCGGGAATCCGGATTCGCTACAATACTGAACCAACAAATTATCTCCTAAAGCTAAAACTTCATCAGCAATAGCGTTTAAAAAAACAGCTTTTTCAAGACCGGAACAATTTTTATAGGTTCCAAATGCCCGATTAGCTAACGTAACAGCTTCTTCAATTTCTTCCTGAGTAGCTTCTGTAAAAACCCAGGGATTTTCCTTATCTAACTGCGGATTAAATGTTTTAAATGTTTTTTCTCCTGCAGCTTTAAGTGAACTTCCCACATAATTTTTTCCTGTAATCATACTATTTTTTGTTTTTGAATGAATACTTTACATTTCTTAAAAGAAGAAATTTGCAAAATCAATTCTATTCGTTGACTACTATAAATTTTTATAATCAGGTAATGTTGGTCTTGATTCTAAAGCTTTTGCAATAATAGCTAAAACCTTTTCTCTTTCAGAACCACGCAGTGGTAATCTTGGCGCACGAACATTTTCTGTTCCAATACCAGTTGCTACTTCTGCAAGCTTAATGTTTTGAACCAAAAATGAATTAATATCTAATTCTAATAAAGGTAAGAACCATCTGTATATTTTTAGCGCTTCATCAATTTGCCCCGCTTTTGCCAATTTATAAATTGCTACTGTCTCTCTTGGAAAAGCATCAACCAAACCTGAAACCCATCCGTGAGATCCCATTAATAAACTTTCTAAAGCCAAAGTATCAACTCCTGATAAAATTTTTAAGCGATCCCCAAAACGATTGATCATTCTTGTTACATTCGATATATCTCTTGTTGATTCTTTTACGGCCTGAATATTATCAAATTTTAAAATTTCTTCAAACATATCAAGCGTAACTTCGATTTTATAATCCACAGGATTATTGTAAACCATTATAGGTAGTGATGTATTTTTTGCTACTTCAGAGAAATAAGTTACGGTTTCAAAATCAGAAGCATTATAACGCATTGGAGGCAGCATCATTAGACCTTTTGCTCCATCTTGTTCTGCTTTATTGGCTGCTAAAATTGCTCCGCGAGTAGTTTGTTCCGCAATATTCATTATTACAGGCACCTGATTGTTAACCATACTAACAGTGCTTGTTACTAATTCTCTTTTTTCTTCTTCCAGAAGTGTACTGGCTTCTCCCAAAGTACCGCCAAGAATGATTCCTTCAACCCCGGCTTCTAGTTGTGCTTTTAAATTTACTTCAAACATTCTGAAGTCTAATTTATCATCTGCAGTAAATTTTGTCGTTACTGCCGGCATTACGCCTTTCCATTGAATACTCATAATATCGATTTTAATTGGAATCAAAATTATTTATATTGAACAAAGCAGGAGGCTGATAAATTACCTCAAACAGATACTATATTACCCTATATATCCAATTTAAGCAAAAAACAAACTAATATATTGCTATTTTTTTGAGTAAATAAAATATATTTGATCTAACTAACCTGAACCAACCATGAAAGTTTTTCCATTTAAAATTCCAAAATCGGGAGAAGATCCCCTTATATATCAAGAAGATAGAGAGATTGTTTTTTACGACAAGCTCCATCAACACGAAGAAATTCAAATCAGTTTTATCGAAAAAGGGGAAGGCGCTGTTTTTGCCGGTGATACTATCTCCCATTATCGTGAAGGCGATATATTGGTTATTGGTAGTAATTTACCCCATGTCTTCAGGAGTGAAGTACATGAAAATGAGCCTTCGATAATGCTTACCTTATTTTTTACAACAAACTCATTTGGAAAAGATTTTTTCTCTCTCACTACTTTTAAAAATATCCATCCTTTTCTAGAAAGCAGCAAAAATGGCTTCATCATTCATAACGCACCAAAAAAAATTACCAAGTCATTTAAAAAATTAAAAAAAGCAGATAATTACGAGCGCTTTCTTTTGTTTTTAGGAATTATAAAATGGCTGTCAAATAATGATAAAGAACTCTTATCTAATCATTTATATGATAAAAAAATCACTGATAATGAAGGAAAAAGAATGCAGACCGTTTTTGAACACGTTATGACTAACTTTCAGAAAAACATCAATTTAGATGAGATTGCCTCTATTGCCAATATGACTAAAAATGCGTTTTGCCGGTATTTTAAAGTCCGGACGAACAAGTCTTTTTTTCAGTTTTTAATTGAAGTGAGAATTGAACATGCTTCAAAATTATTGGCAAACAATAGCGAACTCTCTGTTCTGGAAATTGCAGAATTATGCGGTTTTAATAATATTTCCAATTTCAATAGGAAGTTTAAAGAATTAAAACAAAAATCTCCATTACAATACAGAAAGTTAAACTTGTAAAGCTTCATTTAACCTCAAAGAGCGCAAAGATTTACGCAAAGTTCGCAAAGCTTAATCTATAGCTTTGCGAACTTTGCGGTTTTTATTCTTTGCGCTATTTGAGGTTAAATAAATTATTCCATTGAAAGCCTGGTCATAATTGGATAATGATCCGAGTTTTCGAAATCAGAAAAACTTTCAAATTGTTTGACTTTCATTTTACTGTCTGCAAAAATATAATCTATTCGCGCAGGGTAATAACGGAATTTATAAGTTGCACCAAAACCGCCGCCAGCTTCTTCAAAAGTATCTTTTAGTTTTCCTTTTATATTTCGATATACATAGGAGAACGGACTGTTATTCATATCCCCACAAATAATGATCGGATTTTTACATTGCTTAATATTCTCTTTAAATATTTCGGCCTGTTCTTGCTGCTGTCTAAATCCTTTACTTATTCTGGTATAAATTAATTGCGATTTTTGCTGATTTACATTATCAATATCATTAGAGATTTTATCGACGTCCGGTGAAATTTTGATAGACTGCAAGTGCATATTATAAACACGAATAATATCTTTTCCTCGCTTGATATCCGCATAGATCACATTGTTATCTGAATTTGGAAAGATGATATTCCCTTCATACAAGATTGGGAATTTAGAAAAAATAGCCTGACCTGTTTTTATCTGATTTCCATCAATAAAAATATAACGGTGCGGGTACACTTTTAAATCCAGATGAGCAGAATTCGAATATTCCTGAATGCACAAAATATCCGGGTCTTTTTCGTCAATAAAAGTTTTAATGTTTTCTGGAATATCATCGCGATCCAGCCATTTAAAAACATTAAATAAACGCACATTATAACTCATTACGGAAAAGTCTTTTTCGTCTTTAACGTATTCTTTTGCTGAAAATTTGTAAAACTTACTGATGAATGTAATTCCGGTCAGCAAAACTAAACCAGACAGAATGAGGCGCTTTTTAAACTGAATAGCCCAGTAAATAAAGAAGAATGCGTTCAGCACAAAAAAAGCAGGCATAAACAGCGTAAGCACCGATAAAAGCGGAAAGCTCTTAGGTGCTAGAAAGGGTAAAATATAGACGCTAAATGTAAGCACAGTTAACACTATATTCAAAAAGAACATTATCTTATTAAACCACGAAAGGTTTTTCATATTTTGTTGCTAAAAGGATTATTTTCCAGCTTTAAATAAAAACTCTTTTTCTTCTTTTGTCAGACAATCATAGCCGGACTGGCTAATCTTATCTAAAATTTCATCAATTTGCTGCTGCGTTTTGTCTTTCGTAACAATTCTTGATGTCACTTTTTCTGTAGGTTTTTGATAATTTTTATGAACTTTTTTGAATGGGGTCGAAGGGGATTTTTTAAATAGATTTGCGAAGAAATCAAGTGTTCTGGAAATAATGATACTCAAATCAGATCCGTTCTGAAGTAACTTGATGTAAATAAATCCAAATAAAGCGCCGGCTAAATGCGAAATATGGCCTCCCATATTTTCCAAACGAAGCTGCATTAAATCCAAAATTAAAATTACAGCTGTAATGTGCCACAATTTTACATTTCCGATTAATAACAAACGAACATTCATTAACGGCTGATAGGTCGTTGCTGCCACTAAAATAGCCATAATTGCAGCAGAAGCGCCAACTATGGATGCAGAATAGCCTAAAAAGTAATAACTTAATACAAAAACAATTCCTGCGAAAATAGCACTTAAGATATACAGTCCTAAATATTGTTTTTGTGTAAAAAAGGTTAGAAACAACTGGCTCGCAAAATTCAAAACCATCATATTAAACAACAGATGTAAAAATGACGAATGAAAAAAGGCATAGGTTAAAAGTGTCCAGGGTCTGAATAAAAAACTATTTGGATCTGAAGATAAAGCCAGCCAATTCGGATAAGCAAAACCGCCACCCGAATATTGATAAAAAAACACCAATGAAATCAGGAAACAAGCAATATTCCAGTAAATAACACGCAGTGCGACTCCTCCTATTTTATATTGTAGTTTTAAATCATCTAAAATATTCATAAAGTTTCCCTTGTTTTTTAGTTTCCGATATTAAAGTTAAAAATTAATTCCAACGATTACTATTAAACTGATTTTTTTTCCAGTACCACATAATTAAAAACCCAGTTAAGGCACCTCCGATATGTGCAAAATGGGCTATTCCTGTACCTCCACTTCCAAATAAAGAACTTCCTCTAAATCCTAAAAACAAATCTATTGCTAAAATTCCCGGAACAAAATATTTGGCTTTAACTGGAATTGGAATAAACATAATACCCAATTCAGCATTAGGAAACATAAAAGCAAAAGCGGTCAGCAAACCATAAATAGCCCCAGAAGCCCCAACAACTGTTCCCATATAAGCATCAGTAAAAGCACTAAATTGCGAAACAGAAACTACATCCTGCCATCTTGTATCTATTTTTCCTTCACTTAAAAGTTTTAAAATTTCATCTTTCTGAAAACCATTAGCTATTAAAGCGCTTAAAGTATCCTGAAAAGAATAATAATTTACCACTGTATGTAATAGTGCTGAACCCAGACCACAGGAAATATAAAAAAACAAGAATTTTTTACCACCCCAAAAATGTTCAAGAGCAGAACCAAAAGAAACCATTGCAAACATATTGAAAGCAATATGCATAATCCCACCATGCATGAACATATGCGTAATAGGCTGCCAACCTCCAAAATGAGGGTTTTCAGGAAAAAACATTGCCAAATATTCATAAGAAACCGGCACAAGCTGCGAACCAATAAAAAAGATAATATTGATTATTAATAGTTGTTTTACAACTGGAGTCATGTTCATCATACGGCAAACTTTTTATCTATATCTTCAACACGCATTGTGATGAAAGTAGGTTTTTGAAAAGGTGAAATATTGGGATCTTTGCAGGCAAACAAACCGTTTACCAAATTATCTTGTTCTTTTTCGGTTAAATAAGATCCTGTTTTAACCGCTAAACTTTTAGCCATCGATTTTGCTATTGTATCGTTCTGACTATAGCTACTCGCCGGAATTCCGTCTTGTAAATCACTTAATAATTGCTCGATTACTAAGGAAACTTCACTTTCTGTAATATTTACAGGAATTCCTGAAATTACAATATGATCAGTCTGTACTTCATCAAAAACAAAACCTGTTGTTTCTAATGAAGGTTTCAATTCTTCAATTAATGTCATCTCATCTGAAGAATAAAACAAATTCAAAGGAAATAACAGTTGCTGACTCGAAGCCTGATTTACCGTCATATTCAGTAAAAATTGTTCGTATAAAATACGCTGGTGTGCACGTTGCTGATCAACGATAACCATCCCGGATTTTATAGGCGAAACAATATATTTTTTATGAATTTGATATGTTTTCTGACTTGCTGTTTCTACCTCATCATCATTAAACAAGGACGAAGTTACTTCTTCATTTTCAAAAGTAAAAGGTGAACTTTCTATACTTTCGGTATCCAAACCTACATATAAACTTTCCCAACTCGTAGTTGGTTCTACTCTTTTCGAATATCCGGAATAAGATGAACCTGAAGACGAAGAAGACGAACCTGAACTGTAACCAGATCCCGAAGAACCCGATTTTGTATAATGCTGATTGGTCTTATCATCCGTAAACGGATTAAAAGTACCGTCAACCTGAATCGTTGGAGTTTCGGCCTCTAAATCTTTATAATGGTAAGGTGTATCTAAATTGGCATCACGATCAAAGTCGAGAACCGGAGCCACATTAAACTGTCCTAAACTATGTTTTATTGAAGCTCTTAAAATAGCATATAATGCTTGTTCATCATCAAACTTAATTTCTGTTTTAGTCGGATGAATGTTGATATCGATAGTATTTGGCGGAACTTGCAGATACAAGAAATAACTTGGCTGAGAGCCATCTTTTAAAAGTCCGTCGTAAGCTGCCATCACCGCATGATGCAGATAACCGCTTTTGATGAAACGATCGTTTACGAAAAAGAATTGTTCTCCTCTATTTTTCTTAGCGAATTCAGGTTTACAAACAAACCCTTGAACGTTTATAATTTCTGTATCTTCATTAACCGGAACTAATTTCTCATTGGTTTTCCCAGAGAAAATTCCAACAACACGCTGGCGATAACCAGCAGCAGGCAAATTGTACATTTCGCTGCCATTATGATAAAACGTAAAATGAATATTTGGATGTGCCAAAGCTACACGCTGAAATTCATCCATAACATGACGAAATTCAACCGTATCTGATTTTAAGAAGTTGCGACGGGCCGGAATATTAAAAAACAGATTTTTAACTGCAAATGAAGTTCCTTTTGGTAAAACTGCTACCTCCTGGGAAACGAATTTACTGCCTTCAATTACGATATGAGTTCCTAGTTCCTCTTGATCTTGTTTGGTTTTCATTTCCATATGGGCAATCGCCGCAATGGATGCCAAAGCCTCACCGCGGAAACCTTTAGTGCACAAAGAAAATAAATCTTCAGCCTGACGTATTTTTGAAGTGGCGTGACGTTCGAAGCACAAACGTGCGTCGGTCACACTCATTCCTTTACCATTATCGATAACCTGTACTAATGATTTCCCAGCATCTTTAATGATTAATTTAATGTCGGTTGCATCAGCATCAACAGCATTTTCTAAAAGCTCTTTTACTACTGAAGCTGGTCTTTGAACCACTTCTCCAGCAGCAATTTGATTAGCAACGTGATCAGGAAGTAATTGAATTATACTCGACATTTAAAATTTTAGATTGTAGATTAAAGATTTGAGATTTTTGATTTGAAATCTAAATCAAGGTGTACAAATTTAATGAATTTCTGTTGGCTTTTTAAACTTAAGCTCTCATAAAAAAAACAAAAACCACAATCCTCTATAAAACAGAAAGATTGCATACAACTACCCCTCTATTTAATTAATTTTTGCTATTTCATCTAAGGTGTAAACTTTATATTCTATCCCCATTCTTTTAGCATTCTCTTCGACAGTACTTGTAAAGCCAGCTTTTTTTCGAAGTTCATTAACTTTTTCAGGATTTTCTATTGGAGATATGTAATTAAAAAATTCCTTTTTTCCTGTTTCCTTATTTGTTACTTGTTTCCCCTGCCCCTGCGTTCCGTAAATTTGCTCCTTTCCTTGTTGTGTCAAATAACGATCTTGCATCATAGCATATTTTGTAAATGGAATTTCTCCTTTTTTGGCTGCTTCTTCAATCATAGGTAAATAATTGGCAATTTTAGAACTGTGCTGGATAACAAACCATGCAGATTCATTCGTTGGTTCTCCTACTAAGCTTTTTCCCGGATAACCATAAACTGCAATAATTTTTTCAATTTTAATTAAATTAATCGAATCTTGCTTATTTATTGCTGACCAAATATTTTTTCTAAACGAAGGATCATTTTCGCGACCAACCTCTTTTAATATCTCCTTTTTACGATCTTCGGAAGTTTCGGAATCAACAAATTCCCTAAGGATTTGATCTGACTTCATAATTGAATCTAATTCAATTTTCAAGTCCTTATTAATACCATTCTGAGAATACCCTACACAGGAAAGAAAAATAAAACCAATAAGAAATAATTGTTTTTTCATAGAAATTTAATTTACAGATTATTTCAAATGTAATATATTTCCTAACCAACTTATCCTTAACAAATTCCCAAAAAAAGCATAAAAAAACCTATACTATTTTACAAAGTATAGGTTTTAGTATTTTTAAAACAATTGTGTTTTATTCGTTCTCGATTTTTATTGGCGTTTCTTCGATCTGAAGCGCACCTGAAGTCAATAAAGGCTGGTTAAAAGGATGGGACATTGAAGCCTGCTGACGAATATACGCCATCTTAATTGCTGCAATTGCCGCTTCGGTTCCTTTGTTTCCGTGAACTCCCCCGCTTCTATCGATTGATTGCTGCATGTTATTATCTGTCAAAACACAAAAAATAACCGGAATATCAGTTTGAACATTCAAATCTTTAATTCCTTGTGTAACACCTTCGCATACAAAATCAAAATGTTTTGTTTCTCCCTGAATTACACATCCAATTACAATAACGGCATCTACGTTTTGTGTTTGCAACATTTTCTTTGCACCATAAATCAACTCAAAACTCCCTGGAACATTCCAACGAATAATTTGTTGTGTAGGTACATCACAATCAACTAAGGCGTCAAAAGCGCCATTATAAAGTCCTTCCGTAATGGTTTCGTTCCATTCAGAAACAACAATCCCAAATCGAAAGTCTTTCGCATTTGGGATTGTGTTTTTATCGTATTCTGATAAATTTTTATTTTCGGTAGCCATCTGTACTATTTTAGATTTTTGATTTCAGAATTTTAGATTCTTAATTACAAATCTACAATCTTAAATCTAAAGTCTAAAATTTTTATTGTGCTAATCCAATCAATACATCAACAGAAGCTGCTTCTGGAGTTGCATCGAAGTTTTCTTTAATATCAGTTAAATATTTCAAAGCGTCCTCTTTTTGACCTAAAGCCAAAGCAGTTTTACCAGCTTTTAATAAGAAACGAGGCGTTGTAAAATCATTTTTATTAGACTCAGCAGCTTTCACGTAATACTCTAAAGCCTCTTTTTGTTGATTTTTTTGAGAATAAGCATCTCCGATAGCACCTTTTGCCAAAGCACTTAAAATCAAATCTTCAGATTTAAAGTTACCTAGGTATTTAATAGCGTCATCAAATTTACCTGTATTCAAATATGCCATACCAGCATAATAATTTGCTAAGTTTCCAGCATCAGTTCCAGAATACTCATCAGCAATTTTCACGAATCCGAATTTACCTTCAGAACCATTCAAAGCTAATTTGTATAATGAATCACTTGCAACACCATCAGTCGCTTTTTGGAAGTTTTGTTGAGCAACAAACATTTCGTTTGCAGCCTCATCTTGCTTAGGAGCTTCGATAAATTTTTGGTAAGCCAAATATCCAATAGTAGCAACCGCAATACCAGCAACTAAACCAATAATGATTTTTTGATTTTTAGCAACCCAATCCTCAGTTCTTGAAGCAGTTTCATCTAATTTAGAAAAAACACCAGCTGTTGTGCTGTCTTTTTCGTCAATGATTACCTGTGTTTCTTCAGTTACTTCTTTAACTTCCTTTTCTTTTGGTGCTTTATATCCTCTTTTATTGTAAGTAGCCATTTAAAATTAATTTAGTGAACGGCAAAAATAAAATTTTTATTGAAACTGAGGTAAAAAAAATCAATTTTATCACTATTTTAAAAAAAATATTTTTCTGAATGCTAAGTCCTTTCTTCTCAGCACTAAAATAATTCATCTTGAAACACGCCAAAAGCCTTTTATATCAATAATTTTCGATAATTTGCACCCTCAAATTTTTGCTGTTCTAAAACATCAGATTTTACCCTAGAGTTTCTTAAAAAATGCATTTAAACAAAATTTCTTTATTCAATTATAAAAATTTCTCTGAAGTCAGTTTCGATTTTGACCTCAAGATCAATTGTTTTGTCGGCAAAAACGGAATTGGCAAGACTAATGTGCTTGATGCAATCTATCATTTGGCTTATGGAAAAAGTTATTTTAATCCGTTAGCGGTTCAAAATATCAAGCACGGAGAAGAGTTCTTTGTTATTGATGCTGAAATAGTGAAAAATGACAGAACAGAACAAATTGTCTGCAGTTTAAAAAAGGGACAGAAGAAAGTTTTAAAAAGAAACGGCAAAGCTTACGACAAATTCTCAGATCATATCGGATTTATTCCACTTGTAATTATTTCACCTGCAGATCGCGATTTAATTGTGGAAGGAAGTGAGACACGTCGTAAATTTATGGACAGCGTGATTTCGCAATTAAACTCCACTTACCTGCATCAGCTTATTCAATATCAAAAGGTAATCGTGCAGAGAAATGCGCTTTTAAAGTATTTCGCCCTGAATCATACTTTTGATAATGATACCTTATCTATATATAATGAGCAGTTAAATAGTTTTGGACAATCTATTTTCGAAAAGCGAAAAGATTTTCTGGAACAATTTATACCTATATTTAATGTACATCATCAGGCCATCACAGGGTCTGAAGAAACCGTGCAATTGGTTTATGAAAGTCATCTCTATGAAAAAGACTTATTAACTCTTTTACAGGAAAACATCAATAAGGACCGGGCACTTCATTATACAAGTGTCGGAATCCATAAAGACGATTTATCTTTTGAAATCGATTCTTATCCTATAAAAAAATTCGGATCTCAAGGTCAGCAAAAATCTTTTTTGATTGCTTTGAAACTGGCTCAATTTGAATTTTTGAAGAAACAAAGCGGGGTAAAACCACTTTTACTTTTTGATGATATTTTTGATAAACTAGATGAAACCCGTGTTTCAAAAATCATCGAAATGGTAAATAGTGAAACTTTCGGGCAACTTTTTATTTCAGACACACATCCGGAACGTACCGAAGCAATTGTAAAATCAACGCATCAGAGTTATAAGATATTCAATTTATAAATTTTGATTCAGGTTTCAGGTTTAAAGCGTGACGTTGAAAACTTAAACAAAACCTCGTACTAAATTGATTTTACCATTCTGTTATGAAATCAAAAATGAAAAATCATTACTTTAGCAATACTTTATTTTTTAAATTCAACGTCATGAAATTCCCCAAAATTATATTGCTTATAGTTTCAATTCTATTATTTTCCTGCAACGATCAAAAAATAAAACCTTTTGAATCGATTGCTCCAAAAGAATTTGCAGATAAAATCAAAACAACTGAAAATCCTCAAATTTTAGACGTTAGAACTCCCGAAGAATTTGGATCGGAACATATTGATAATGCTGTAAACGTAAACTGGAACAGCGATGATTTTACAGCTAAAACCGAATCTTATGACAAATCAAAACCTGTTTTTGTCTATTGCTTAAGCGGAGGAAGAAGTAAAAAAGCAGCTGCAAAACTTCAGGAACTTGGTTTTACTACTATTTATGAGTTAGACGGTGGCTTCTTAAACTGGAGCGAAGCAGGATTATCGAATCCATCAACGGCTCAGGTTGGAATGACGATGAATGATTTCAATGATTTATTAAATACGGACAAAAAAGTTTTAGTTGATTTTTATGCCGAATGGTGTGGGCCTTGCAAACAAATGGAACCGTACCTTTTGAAAATGCAAAAAGAAATGGCAGATAAAGTTGTTATCATCCGAATTGATGTAGATAAAAACAAATCTTTGGCAGAAACAATGAAAATCACTCAGCTTCCCACTATTTTAATCTACGAAAACAAAGGCGTACGAAAGAAGCTAATAGGTTTAACAACAGAAGAAGATTTAAAAAAACAACTGCAATAAAAAACTAATATGCTAACGAAAGAATCATTGCAATTTTTAGACGATTTAAAAAAGAACAACAATAGAGATTGGTTTCAGGACAATAAAAAACGATACGAGATCTTCAAGAAAGATTATCATCAATTGGTGAGTGATTTTTTGGATGTAATGAAACCGCTCGATCCTTCTTTGGAATTATTGGAAGTTAAAAACTGTACTTTCCGAATTAATCGTGACATTCGATTCTCTAAAGATAAATCACCTTATAAAGCACATTTAGGTGTTTGGATGTCTGCCGGGGCTAAAGGCGCTAATCGTTCGGGATATTATGTTCATATTGAAAAAGGCGCCAGTTTTATTGCCGGCGGATTTTATTCACCAGAAGCTGAAGACTTGAAAAAAGTACGTAAAGAAATTGCTTTTTTTCATGAGGATTTAGAAGCTATTTTGGCTGATAAAAACTTTAAAAAGGAATTTGGAAGTTTAGATATAAACGAAACTAATTCACTTAAAAGCATGCCACGTGGTTATGAAAAAGACCATCCGGCGATTGCATTTTTAAAACTGAAAAGCTTTATGGCAACTCAAAAATATGATATTGCCGAAGTGACTCAAAAAGATTTCGTTGCCAAAATGAGCAGGAAATTAATCGCATTAAAACCATTAAATGAGTTCATCAATCGTGCTTTAGACACAGATGAGTTTTAATATTAATAAAGTTTTGCCACGAATTTCACTAATTTCCACTAATTAAATTCGTGCCATTCGTGAAATTCGTGGCAAAAAAATTAAGTTTGCCGAATGAAAAAAAGGAAAATACTTTTTCTGGGAGAATCGTATCGTGCGGACGCTATCACGTGGATGAAAGGTTTGAAGGAATTTGGCGATTTTGAAATCTGCACTTGGGAACTTCAAACACCAAATACTTCAAAACTGAATCGATTTAAACGTATTTTAGAATATGCGCGCTCTCCTCTTTCTATTCGAAAAACAATCCGACGCGAAAAACCGGACATGATTATTGCAGAGAGAACGACCAGTTATGGTTTTCTTGCAGCGATTTCAGGTCTGCATCCGATTGCAATTGCACAGCAAGGCCGAACTGATTTATGGCCTGACGGTTCTATTTTATTACCACTAAAAAAAATCATTCAGAAACATGCTTTCAAAAAAGCCGATTTGATTCACGCCTGGGGACCTGTTATGACCATTTCAATGAAAGCAATTGGCGTTGACATGAGTAAAGTTTTGGTGATCCCAAAAGGAATTGATTTGACGCTTTTCACTCCTTCTATTAATAATTCAAATAAAATTGAAGCAATTGTAACGCGATCTTTACAGCCAGAATATCGGCATGATTCTATTTTGAAATCTTTTGCTCTTTTAAATCAAAAAGGAATAGATTTCACTTTGACCATTGTGGGAGACGGAACCAGATTGCAATTCTTAAAAGATTTAGCCTGGGAATTACAAATCGAAAACAAAGTAATTTTTACAGGTAGAATTCCGAATACGGAACTTCCGAAATTATTACAGGAATCGAATATTTATATCAGTATGCCCATTACCGAAGGTGTTTCTGCCTCGTTGTTTGAGGCTATGGCTTGCAGTTGTTATCCGGTAGTTTCAGATATTCCGGGGAATCAAAGCTGGATCAAACATCGTGAAAACGGGCAATTGATTGAAATTGACAATATCGAAATGCTGGCTGAAGAATTAATTTGGTCTTTTGAAAATGTTGAATCTCGAAATAATGCTATTTTAGAGAATCGAAAATTTGTAAAGGAGAATGCGAATTATGATATTAATATGAAGGTTATTTCAGATAAATATCATGAGTTGCTGAATTTGCGTAAAACTTAACTGCAATGTTTGCAAAGGGTTTACGCAAAGTTTAGCGTCCATGGCGTAATTCACTGCGTTCCTTGCGGTTAAATCAGCACAGAGTTAATCGTAACTTTTCTTCAATCTCAACGACATACCATAAAAGGAATTGTTTAATTTAATCTAAAACAGAGATGAATAATAGACGAAATTGGCTAAAACAAATAAGTTTAGGCACGATAGCATTAGGATTTTATAACGTTGAAGCATTTGCAAAACCTGTTGAAGAAGCTATTTTACCTGATTTAGACAATTCTCCTACAACACTTCGATCAAATGAAAATCCGTATGGTCCTTCTCCGTTGGCCCGTGTCGCAATGGCAAAAAGCGTCAATAGCAGTAATCGATATGGTTGGGATCTTTCTTCGGAATTAATTACACAGATTGCCAAAAAGAATACTGTTACAGACAATAATATTCTGTTAGGAGCTGGTTCAACAGAAATTTTAGATTTAGTACTTCAATTTACCGCATTAAAAAAAGGTAATTTCATTTTGGCAGAAACCACTTTCGACTACTGGACAGCTCCTTTTGAAAAACTAGGACTTAAGAAAATTACTATTCCCTTAACCAAAGAAAAAAAGCATGACTTATCAGCTATGGTGAAAGCTATCGATTCAGACACTAAAATGGTTTATATCTGTAATCCTAACAATCCAACGGGAACGATATGTAGCAGACAAGAATTGGAATCCTTTATAAAAGAAGCAACAAAAAAAGCAATAGTGTTTGTTGATGAGGCTTATATCGATTTTACAAAAGAACAATCATTAAGTGATTTGGTTGTCGAAAATAAAAATTTGATTATCACTAAGACTTTTTCAAAAATGTACGGTTTGGCCGGCGCCCGAGTTGGGTATGCTATTGCACATGCTACTACTATTGAAGAACTTGATACTGTGAGATCATCACAGAATATGGCAGTCAGCGTTGTGTCGGCAGCGGCAGCTATAGCCTCTTTAAATGATGAAAAATTTATTCAACAAGTATATACATCAAATGAAGAAGTAAAAAAATATACGATAGACCAGCTAACTCTTCTTAACTTAACCTGCATTCCATCCTATTCTAATTTTATTTATTTTTCTTTAGACAATTATAAAAAAGATTACTTCAAACAATTGAAAGATCATAATATCATGGGAACTAAAATCTATGAGGAAAACGGAAAATGGACCAGAATTACGATAGGAACGATGAAAGAAATGCAACGGTTTATTGCGGCTATAAAATAATCAAATCCCTTAACAACCAACATAACTAAAAACGCCCATTGGTTTAATAATTTTTCCTTTTTCAGCCGTTTTAGAAAAATATAATGTGGGTCTTGAAAGGTTGTAATGACACGATGTATCTATAATTAAATCTAATTTAGAATCTCCGTCAATATCGCCAGCAAAAATGATTTTGATCATTTGATCATCAAAACTTTTTTGTGCAACTAAAAGATCTGTGATTTCTTTTCCGTTAACTTTTGATGTCAAATACAATTTGTAATTCGAGACTTCAATCCAATCAGAGCCTTTTTTATCTCCGGTTGCAGACAAAACATATTCTATCCCTTCAAAAGAAAATTTAAAATTATCTCCAGGATAAATACTCTCCGGCAACCTTATACTTGATATGTCTCTATTATTTAAATAAGCAAGTTTTTCAATTAAAACTACACAAGTATCTTTTGTGGCAACGCTAATATTCCATCCTGTTTGTTCATCTTCGCTTTCATCAATTATAGCATCATGCGCGTGTTTGATCGTTACTTTAGTTTCGGCAAGAGTATAGTTATCCTTAATTTTAAAAAGTCCAAACCAAATTTTCCTATCCAAATTGGGATCAACTTCATCATTATGAAATGTTTCAGGCTCAAGAATCTTGACTTTCAAAGTACTGTCGACAGGAAAAGAGAAATTATCTATTTTAGAATTTATTAAATTGACTTCGGATTTGTCTGTGGCTTTTTTAATCGCAATCTTTTTAATTACATTTTCTTCTTTAGATTTTATACAGCTTAAGAATTGGGAAATTACAAGAAACAAAAACAATATTCGATAAGTTATTTTCATCTTTAAAAGATTGATATATTTAAATCAAACATACGAAAGATAAAATCTAATATCAAAACCAACCTTAAAATTAAGTTACAATATTAAAAAGTCTTTATTATGAAAATTCATAAATACTTCTTCATCTGAATTAAAATTTTAATTTGATATTTATTTAAAACCCAATTCAAATAAATTATAATCCTTACTTTTGAGCTCAGAATTATCCCGATGCTTCGGGATCCAAAAAAGCCTTTTATTTATGGAAATCCAACCCAATTTTTCTTTAAAAAACTACAATACTTTCGGCATTGAAGCCAAAGCCAAACAATTTGTCGCAGTACATTCGGTTACTGAGTTGAAAACTATTTTAGAAGTTCACAAAAGCGAGAAAAAATTTATTTTAGGTGGTGGAAGCAATATGCTTTTAACAAAAGACATTGACGCTTTGGTGATTCATATAGATTTAAAAGGCAAAGAAATCATTAAAGAAGACGAAGATTTTGTCTGGGTTGAAAGTCAGGCCGGCGAAACCTGGCACGATTTCGTTTTATGGACAATTGACCATAATTTTGGAGGTTTAGAAAACATGTCTCTAATTCCTGGGAATGTCGGTACAACTCCAGTTCAAAATATTGGTGCTTACGGAACTGAAATCAAAGATACTTTTATTTCGTGTGAAGCCATCAATATCGAATCTCAGGAAATCAAAACCTTCACCAATACTGAATGTAATTTTGGATACAGAGAAAGCATTTTTAAAAATGAAGTTAAAGATCAATTTATCATTACGTCGGTAATTTATAAATTAACCAAACGCAATCATAAAATCAATACTTCTTACGGAGATATTACAGCTGAATTGGCTAAAAACAATGTTGCTTCTCCAACTTTAAAAGATGTAAGCAACGCAGTAATCGCGATCAGACAAAGCAAATTACCTGATCCTAAAGAATTAGGAAATAGTGGAAGCTTCTTCAAAAATCCAATTTTACTGAAATCAGATTTCGAAAAAATCCATCAGAAATTTCCGGAAATGAAATATTATGACATTTCTGAGACTGAAGTTAAAGTCCCGGCGGGTTGGTTAATTGAACAAGCTGGTTTTAAAGGAAAACGTTTTGGAAATGCCGGAGTACATAAAAATCAGGCTTTGGTTTTAGTAAATTATGGAAATGCAACCGGTCAGGAAATATTAGCAGTTTCAAAAGATGTTCAAAAAACTGTTTTTGAAACTTTCGGAATTCATATTGAAGCTGAAGTAAACGTAATTTAAGAATTTTATAATTTATTTTTCTAAATGAAAGAACTTAACTTCAGAGTAATTCTACTTCAATTACTTGGAATGATTTTCCTGATTCATGGTACACTTCAACTGCGATTTTATACTGTGGCTGAAGAGTTTATTTGTGCCACAACTCACAATAATAAATCGGAATGCTGGAATAGATTATTCCCTTCAAAAGAAGCTTTTTTTGACTTTTGGCCAAGTATTTATATCTGGATATTCTTAGGCCTTATAGCCGGAATTATTCTGGTTTCTTTCTTGAACTGGAAACATAAATTTTCATCACTAAATACAATTTTGGTCGCAATTGTAATGTATATTATTCTAAGACTTAAATTTTTTAGAAGAGGTGTGTTTTCCCGTTTGTTTGATTTTTTCGTATCTGCATTTTCTGATGATTTTGTAATACAATTTATCATTGGAGGAATTACTTTTACCTTACTGGGGCTTTTGATTTTATGGTTCAGTGTAAAACCAAATTTATTTGCTCTGAAAAACTAAACAACATCAAATTAAAAATCAATGTCAGAACAAATTTCCATAATTGTAACCAATCCAAATGACGAAAAAGTTCTGGCAATCATAGAAGAATTGTCGGCAAATCTTTATCTTCGTTTTGGAAGCGATGGAAAAAATTCTTTTAGCGATTGGGAATACAATAATTCAAAATATGTTTTTGCTGTTGCCAAAATTGACAATAAAATTGTTGGATGCGGTGCGATTAGACCAATCTCTGAAAACATTGGAGAAGTAAAACGAATGTATTCTAAATATCCCGGAAAGAAAATCGGCCAAACCGTTTTGGCATTTTTAGAAAATAAAGCTAAAAAAATTGGTTATACTGATTTGATTTTAGAAACACGAGTGAAAAATCAAGAAGCTACTCAGTTTTACAAAAAACAGGATTATAACGTAATTCCGAATTACGGAAAATATACCGATCGACCGGAAGCCATTTGCTTTGGAAAATCTTTAAAATAAACTCATAAAATGTATACACCTGAAATATACAAAGACGAAGATCCGGAATCAATCAAAGCTTTTTTGAAAGAAAACAGTTTTGGAATCCTCATCAATCAGACTAACGGAAAATTATGCGCTACTCATATTCCGATAGAACTTGAAGTAAATGCTGACGGAAAAGAGGTACTGCAGGGGCATATTTCAAAACTGAATCCACAAGCAGAAGGTTTTACTGAAAACAATCACGTTTTAGCTGTGTTTACAGGTCCACATAGTTATATTTCTCCTTCCTGGTACGATCACGAAAATGTACCAACATGGAATTATATAGCCGTACATGTTTATGGAAGAATTAAAATTGTCGATGAAGAAAGTACAATAGAACAATTAAAAAAACTGGTTGACAAATACGAAGCTAGTTCAGAGAATCCGATTAGAGTTGAGAATTTATCAACAAAAACAATGCGTGAAGCCAGGGGCATATTTGGTTTCGAAATAGAAATCGATGAGATTCAGGCCACCAAAAAACTCTCTCAAAATCGCGATGATCACAATTATAAAAACATAATATCGGAATTAGAAAAAACCGAAAACCCTCAGGCTATTGCTGTTGCAAAAGAAATGGCGAAATACCGAAAGTAAATTGGATTTAACCATTGAAAATTACGAATTCATAAGTACATTTGCACGCGCAAGATTCAGAAATTAAAAGACATTAAAACAGATGCTTATAACTTTATTTTACTTCTTTATTGCTATTGTTTTTATTCAAATTTTCTACTTCTTAGGAATTTTTGGAAAGTTTGCTTTCAGTAAACCACAAGAAATTACACAAAAAAAACTTCCTGTTTCTGTAATTGTCTGTGCTAAAAATGAAGAAGAAAATGTAAAAAAGTTCATTCCGTTATTAGCAGAACAAGATTACCCTGATTTTGAAATTGTATTAATTGACGATGCGTCAAGTGACGAAACCTTAGAAGTTTTTGAAGAATTTGAAAGCCTATATCCAAATATTCGTTTGGTAAAAGTGCAAAATAATGAAGCTTTCTGGGGTAATAAAAAATACGCTTTAACTTTAGGAATCAAAGCTTCTAAAAAAGAATACCTTTTATTTACTGATGCCGATTGTTATCCAACTTCAAAAGAATGGATAACATCAATGACCTCACAATTTACCATGAATAAAACTATTGTTTTAGGATATGGCGGTTATGAAAAAATTGAGCGTTCTTTATTAAATAAAATTATCCGTTTTGAAACTGTTTTAACAGCTGTACAATATTTTTCATGGGCTAAAATTGGAGCTCCATATATGGGAGTTGGGAGAAATTTAGCTTACAAAAAAGAAGAATTCTTTAATGTTAACGGTTTTATAGATCATATTCAGGTTCGCTCAGGCGATGATGATTTATTTATTAATCAGGCTGCGAATAAAAGCAACACTACCATTTCGTACAATCCGGAAAGTTTTACTTATTCAAAACCAAAAGAATCATATAAAGAATGGTTCACGCAAAAAAGAAGACATGTTTCTACTGCAGAATACTATAAGTTTTTTGATAAAATGCAGTTGGGTCTTTTTTATACCTCACAATTATTATTCTTTTTATTAGTTATACTTTTATTGGCTTTCCAGTTTCAATGGATTGCTGTATTGGCAATATTGGCAACTCGCTACACAGTTGCGTGGACTGTAATGGGATTTTCTGCTGGAAAATTAAAAGAAAATGATCTTAAAATATGGTTTCCGGTTGTAGAGATAGTGCTTATATTCACACAAATTAATATCTTTATAACTAATCTCTTTTCAAAACCTGTACATTGGAAATAAATTCTAAAATAGAAAAAGCAAAAAAAGGCGACCAGATTGCCTTTACTTTTTTATTAGATTTTTATTGGAATGAAGTGTACGGCTTCATGCTAAAACGTACTGAAAACGAAACTATTGCTGAAGATATAACAATCGAAACCTTCTCAAAAGCTTTCGACAAAATTGCTACTTACAACGCAGAGTTTCAATTCAACACCTGGCTAATTGCAATCGCAAAAAATGTCTATATTGATTTATTGCGCAAAAAGAAAACCAATCTTTTTATCGAAATTACAGATTCTGAAGATCAACAGGCATATAACATCGCCGACCCTACTCCATCTGCTGAAGATGCATTAATTAAAGAGCAAAATTTATCCCGATTGCTTTTATGCATCAAAGAATTAAAACCCCATTATCAGGAAGTCATTCAATTACGTTATTTTCAGGAAATGACCTATCAGGAAATTGCACTTAAAATTGATGAACCATTAAGCAACGTAAAAGTAAAGCTGCTTCGTGCTAAAAAATTATTAGCAGAAATAATTGAACGTAATAGATAATTTATTATCTTTAGATAAAGAATAAAATATTATCTTATTTTTTCTTAAAACAATCAATTATTCACATACTAAAACAACAACACCTACATTGTTGCTAAAACCAAAAACCTATCGCTTATGATTTAATGTTACTTAACCTTAAAATCCATTAATCATGTCTAAATCAAACATCTACGAAACCACTTGGACCGACCTTGTTTTCGAAAACAAAAACAAAGAGTACGGCGCGTATCAATTACGCCAGGAGAATTCAAAAACCACAGTAACAGCGCTATTTATGGGACTGCTATTTTTAGCAGGTATTGGAAGCGTATCGATGTTGATTAATAAACTTAAAGGGCAACCTGATCCGATAGAAACCGCACCAACCTTTACCGATCCAATGACGCCGGTTACAATTGATCCTTATGTTAAACCAGCAACGCCTGAACCAATTGCACCTCCACAACAAAGTGCACCAGCTGCTCCAGCAACCGATCTGTCTCAATTATCAAATCCGGTTATTGTGACTCCTGATCAGGCTGTAGACAACATTGCAACTAATGAGGAAAACACGGCAGTTGTTGACAATACTTCAGCGGGAACTGGTACTGTAGTAAATGCTCTGCCATCAACTGGTAGTAGTGGTAATGGTACAGAAATGGCACCACCAACTAATGATCCTGTAAATTCTGCTGTATTAGACAAAATGCCCGAATTCCCTGGAGGAATGGCGAAGTTTTATAGCTATGTTGGAAACAACTTCCAGAGACCGGAATTAGATGTTGAAAGAACATTAAAAGTATATGTTTCTTTTGTAATTGAAAGAGACGGTTCAATTACTGATATAAAGGTACTAAATGACCCTGGTTATGGCTTAGGAAAAGAAGCTATTAGAGTTTTGAAATCTATAAAAGCAAAATGGACTCCTGGAATACTTAACGGAAAAACAGTAAGAACAGCATATAATCTTCCAATAACAATAAAAACGGAAGTAGATTAAAAAAAAGAAAAGCAGAATTTAGGTTCTGCTTTTTTTTGTTCCATCATAAAACACTAATTTTAACTCTGTAGAAAACCTTACTTATTTGTAATTAATGCCTTTTACCTTTTCGCATCCCGCAATTATTCTTCCTCTTAAATATTTTCCAAGAAAATGGTTTTCGTTAACCGGTCTTGTAATTGGCAGTCTAACTCCAGATTTCGAATATTTCATCAGAATGAAAGTTCAAAGTACTTATAGTCATACTCTCGACGGGATATTTTGGTTTGATTTACCGCTAGGGATTTTATTAACATTCATTTTTCATAATATAGTTCGTAATAGTTTATATCTAAACTTACCTAGCTTTTTTAAATCTAGACTGTTACTATTTACCGAATTTAAGTGGAATACTTATTTTAAAGAAAACTATACTACTGTTCTAGTTTCTTTAATAATCGGAATAACTTCTCACCTTTTTTGGGATGCCTTTACACACAATCATGGTTATTTTGTAAACAAAATCCCTACACTCACTAACACTGCAACGATTCTTAAAAACGAAATCCCGCTTTGGAAAATAGCACAACATTTGAGTTCGTTAATTGGAGTATTTGCTATAGCTATAGCAGTATTAAGGCTTCCAAAAAAATTAAACTCTAAAACTTCAGTTAGCAAGAAATATTGGGTTACTATTCTCATCTTACTAATTCTAATTCTAGTTTCGAGATTTTCAATATCTTTTAACATAAAAGCTTTTGGTAACATAATTGTCTCCATAATATCCGCATTTCTGATTTCTTTAATTTCAACTCCATTACTAATTAAATCAAAAGTCGATTCAAAATTTTAACAAAATCACTTACTTTTACATTCATAAAAGAAAAGCATTTTATTAAAATTAAAAACTAAAAAATGGGAATATTTTCAGCACTTCTTGGAAATGCAGGTTCTGTAAGTCAGGAAGATTTACTAAAAAACTACGGACAGCTTTTAACTGATAATGAATCCATCGAAATGGGATTCAAATTAATCCGTGACACTTTTATCTTCACTAATAAAAGATTAATCTTAGTGGACGTACAAGGAATCACAGGAAGCAAAACAGAATATAAATCGATCGCTTACAAAAGCATTACCCGCTTTAGTGTAGAAACAGCGGGAACTTTTGATTTAGAAGCCGAATTAAAAATTTGGGTATCAAGCGAAGTGCAGCCAAGTATTGTAAAACAATTTACTAAATCTGTAAATGTTTATGATGTACAAAAAGTACTAGCTCACCATGTTTTAGGTTAATCATAAAATTAAAAAACCCGACAAATTTCAAAAATTTATCGGGTTTCTTTTTTCTAAAGGAAATTACTTTTTCTTTTTAGTTGTCGCTTTCTTTTTAGTTGTCGCTTTCTTAGTCGGAGCCGGAACGGTATTTACAATTTTTTGCTGTACATACGGCTTATACAAACCATCTTTTTCTGCTCTTTTTTTAGCATCTTCAGCTCTTTGTTTTGAATCTGGGTGTGAGCTCATCATTTTATCAATAAATGAGGCTTCTGCTCCTTCACTCATTTTGGATAAAATTCTAAAAGCAGATTCTTCTGCATTTACGTCATAACCATTCTTTTTCATGAAATTATACGCAAACAAATCAGCTTCTGCTTCTTGTTTACGGCTAAATTTACTATCAATAATAGCACTTCCTATTTTCCCTAACTGACTATCTGTAACAGTAGCCACAGTTGTTGATTGTGAAGCAGCTGCATCCATTAAAGCTTCTTTTTTATAAGCCGCTTTTATAGCATCTTGTGAATCATGGTTCGCCACGTGCCCAATTTCATGACCAATTACAGCAAGTAACTCATTATCATCCATGATATCCATTAATCCTGAATAAACACGAACACTACCATCTGCAGTTGCAAACGCATTTACTTCTTTTAATTTATATACTTTATAATTTAATGTATAGCCTTCACCAGCAGTATATTTTCCAAAAACTTTATTCAATCTTAAAGTGTATCCATCTGTGGGCCCGGCAATTTCATTTTCGGTATCCAATTTATCTACCGCCGCTTTAGACAATGCCGCAGCATCGGCATTGCTAAATGTAAAACCGGTAACACCTTTTTGAACAGCACCAATCGCTTTGTCTCCAAAGTTAATTTGCGCATTGACCTTAGTAAAACCAAAAGCGGCAAATAAAACTCCTAATACAATAAATTTCTTTTTCATACTTCTTATTATTTCAATTTAACAACAAATGTAGTACAGTAATATTCCTTTTTAGACTTCTTTTAAGTCCATTTTTTAACAAATAAAGATATAAATTTTAAATGAGTAAAAGTCAAAGGAATAGCATATTTAGCCTTTCTCTTCTAATAAACAACCAAAAACAACACCTTTTGGACATATGTTACTTCCAAAAAACAATATTTTAACAATTTGATAAAATAATCACCAAAACAGTTTTGCAAAATTGTAACAATACAATTTCAAATTAAACTATAAACAAATCATCAAATAAACTACAATGCTTATCTTTGTACTTTGAATTTTGATATATGGAAACAGTCATTGAAAACATACCAACTGGAAAACCTAAATGGTTAAAGGTTAAACTTCCAATTGGACAAAAATATACTGAACTTCGTGGTTTAGTTGATAAATACAGCTTAAACACTATCTGCACGTCAGGAAGTTGCCCAAATATGGGAGAATGCTGGGGCGAAGGAACAGCCACTTTTATGATCTTAGGAAATGTTTGTACACGTTCTTGCGGTTTCTGCGGTGTAAAAACCGGAAGACCAGAAACGGTTGATTGGGACGAGCCTGAAAAAGTAGCACGTTCTATAAAAATAATGAACATCAAACATGCCGTTATAACAAGTGTTGACAGAGACGACCTAAAAGATGGCGGATCAATTATCTGGATTGAAACTGTGAAAGCAATTCGCAGAATGAATCCAAATACTACACTTGAAACTTTAATTCCGGATTTTCAGGGAATCGAAAGAAACATTGACCGCATTGTAGAGGCAAATCCAGAAGTAGTTTCGCACAATGTCGAAACCGTTCGTCGCCTGACACGTGAGGTTCGTATCCAGGCAAAATACGATCGTAGTCTTGAAGTTTTACGTTACTTAAAAGAAAAAGGAATCAACAGAACTAAATCGGGTATTATGCTGGGACTTGGTGAAACTGAAGAAGAAGTTTTTCAAACCATGACCGATTTGCGTAATGCAAATGTTGATGTTGTAACTATTGGTCAATACCTACAACCTAGTAAAAAACACTTACCTGTAAAAGAATTCATAACCCCGGATCAATTTGCTAAATATGAAAAATTTGGTCTTGAATTAGGTTTCCGTCACGTAGAAAGCGGGCCTTTGGTTCGTTCTTCCTATAAAGCACAAAAACATATTTTATAAAAATAGTTTAATCGTTTATTTGTTTAATAGCAAAACCTATTAAACAAATAAACGATTTACTGAATAAACAATGCATTTGAAAACTAGAATTGCTATTAATGGTTTTGGAAGAATTGGCAGAAATTTGTTTCGCCTTCTTATAAACCACCCAGAAATTGAAGTAGTTGCAATTAATGATATTGCTGATAACAAAACTATGTCGCATTTGATAAAATACGACAGTATTCATGGAGTTCTACCTTTTAAAGTAAGTCACGACGAAGAAGGTATCATTGTTGACGGAAAACATTTTGTCTTTTTTCATGAAAAAAGCATTTCAAATTTAGACTGGAAAAGCCATTCTATTGATTTTGTAATAGAATCAACAGGAAAATATAAAACGCACGAAGAATTAAATGCACATATTGAAGCTGGAGCAAAAAGAGTAATTCTTTCGGCCCCATCAGAAGTTGATACAATAAAAACAGTCGTTTTAGGAGTAAATGATAGTATTTTAGACGGAAATGAGCTAATCGTTTCGAATGCAAGTTGTACGACAAACAATGCTGCTCCGATGATAAAAATCATTGATGAATTATGCGGAATCGAGCAAGCATACATTACAACGATACATTCGTACACAACCGACCAAAGTCTTCATGACCAGCCACATAAGGATTTACGCAGGGCGAGAGGCGCTAGTCAGTCAATTGTTCCAACAACTACAGGTGCAGCTAAGGCATTAACAAAAATTTTTCCTAAATTGCATCAAAAAATAGGAGGTTGTGGTATTCGTGTTCCCGTTCCTGATGGTTCATTGACCGATATCACGTTTAATGTAAAACGTGCTGTCACTATAGAAGAGATTAATAAAGCATTTGAAGAAGCTTCAAAAACGCATTTAAAAGGAATATTAGATTACACAGAAGATCCAATTGTTTCTGTCGATGTAATTGGCAATACACATTCGTGTTTGTTCGATGCGCAACTTACTTCCGTTATTGACAAAATGGTAAAAGTTGTGGGTTGGTACGATAACGAAATTGGTTATTCATCAAGATTAATAGATTTGATTTTACTGATAAGGAAAACATAAGATTCATTGTAAAAGCATTGCCATACATGAAATACCATCTTCTTATTCTTGTTTGTTTTTTAAATTCATTTTTGTATTCTCAAACTCAAAAGAAGAATACAGATAGCATTTCCTATTATAATAAATTAGCAAACTCAAATCTTGATAAGAAAAAGTACAATCAGGCTGTCTTTTATACCAAAAAATCAATCGATTTCTGTCAGACAAGTGGTCAGGGTGAAAATTTAGCCAATCAAACTTTTAAGCTGGGAAAAATTTTCTACAATCAGCAAAATTATGATGAAGCCTTAAAAAACTTTCACAAGAGTGTTTCATTATTTGACAAAGTCAAACCAACATGTACCAAAATTTTAGCTTTGCATTACATTGGTGCCAGTAACACTGCAAAAGGAAATTATGATGTTGCGAATGTTTACTATCAAAAAGCAGATAGTTTACTTAAACAATTAAAACTTGTTGACCATGCTGAAATTTTAGATTATCAAAAAGCAATGGCCTTAAAAGCCAGCAAAAATCTACCTCTTGCGGCAAAAACTTTCCATCAAATAGTAAAGAAACCGGACAATCCAAAGATCCTTAAAACCAAAACAGATTCTTATTATCAGCTTGGCTTGATTGAAACTCAACTTAAGAGAAACGATTCGGCACTTGTACACTTCGAGAATGCTTTAGATTATAGTATCAAAAACAATAATTTATCTCAAAAATCACAGATCATTTTAGCCATAAGCAGATACTATAAAAAACAAAGAAACTTTGATCTTGCTTACTCTTACCTTGACGAACATTACCAAATTGAGAACTATATTCTCAAGTTAAAAAATGCAAAACTAGATTTGAATGAGTATGAAAAGTTCAAAAAAACACAGTCTATAAACAACACACTTAAACGTGAAAGTGAAGAAAAAATACAGTTAAAAACCTATCGATATTCAAAATTGGTTAGCATTCTGGCTATTGCTTTGATTTCGATTTTATCGCTTTTAAGTCTGGCTTTATACAAAAACAACATTATTCGAAATCAGAATAATCTACTTTTAAGAGAAAAAAACAAAGAGCTTATTCTTGCTAAAAATAAAGCTGAAAAAGCATCAAAAGCCAGATCTGAATTTCTATCTACTGTAAGTCACGAACTGCGGACGCCGCTGAATGCAATTAATGGAATAACGCATTTACTACTCGAAGACAATCCGAAAAAAAATCAGCTAAAGTATTTAGAATCCTTAAAATTTTCAGGAAATTACCTTACTACCTTTATCAATGAAATTCTTGAAATCAATAAAATTGACTCTACTAAAGTAGAGATCGAAAACATAAGCTTTAATTTAAAAGAACTTTTATTTAATATTCAAAGCTCCTTAAAAGAACTGGCAACCGCCAACAAAAACTACTTCAATCTCGAAATAGACGAAACTATTCCGGACAATTTAATTGGAGATCCTACTAAGTTATCTCAAATCATTTTAAACTTAATCAATAATGCCCTTAAGTTCACTCAAAATGGAAATGTCAATGTAATTGCAAAATTATATGCCATTGAGGACGAAACTGCAACCGTTTATTTTGAAATTGTTGATACCGGAATTGGTATTCCAGAAGATAAATTACAAACGGTATTTGAAAGCTTCTCACAAGGCTCTATCGAAGTAAATCGAAAATATGGTGGAACCGGTTTAGGTCTTACCATCGTAAAAAAATTGATTGAACTTTTAGGAGGCGAGATAAAACTAAAAAGTGAAGTTGGAAAAGGATCTACCTTTACATTTAAATTAGATTTTAGTATTAATAAAGAACCTTTAGAAGTGGCTAAAGAAGCAAAACCATATAACGACAAACAATTAAAACACAAATCAATTTTATTGATTGAGGATAACAAAATCAATCAAATGATTACCAGAAAAATGCTGGAAAACAAAGCTATACTCTGCGAAATCCTGGATAATGGCGAAGAAGCTGTAGAACTTTTAAAAGTGAAACGTTTCGACATGGTTTTAATGGATGTGCATTTACCAGGCATTAACGGAACAACTGCGACAAAACTTATCAGGGAATTTGATAAAAACACTCCAATTATTGCTTTAACTGCTATTTCGCTTGATGAAAATCGAGAGATGCTTTTATCTTTTGGAATGAATGATGTTATTACTAAACCTTTTGTTCCGGACGAATTCTATACTATAATTGCTAAGTTTTTTGATTAAGCAAGTTTCTAAGATACCAAGTCGCTAAGATTCTGAGTTTTTTTTCACATACTCCAAAACCGTCGCGTCAAAGTTTTGATGCTGATTGATAAAAGTACTTTTTATAGGAAGATAGTACAATTTTGAAACCAATTTAGAATCCTTTAGACGAACATAATCTTTCTCTGTAGTAATGATTTTTTTGTCGTTTCCTTTGTTTTGAATTTCATCAAGATCAGAATCCGAAAAATGATGATGATCCGGATAAGTAAGGCATTCATCATTTTCATTCTTTAAATAATCAAAAAAAGGCTTTGGTTTTGCTATTCCGGCTAAAAGTATTTTGGCTTCTGATTTAATATCCTTTACTGCAACTGTCGCCTCTTTACTATAAATCGCATCATCATACTCTATAAAAGTAAAGTAGATTTGCTGTAAACAATTTAAGTTCAATTTCAATCTAATTTCTTCTTGCTTTTGATCCGATAAATCTTTTGGACATTTTGTTACCACTACAATATTGGCACGATTAGCCCCGCTTCTACTTTCGCGCAAATTTCCGGTTGGTAACATAAAATCATCAGCATATAAATCTCCGTAAGAAGTTAGCAGAATATAAAATCCGGCTTTTACTTTTCGGTGTTGATAGGCATCATCCAACAGAATTACATCCGGTTTATTTTTTTGAGAAAGTAATTGCGTTATTCCGTTTGTTCGATTTGCATCAACAGCAACCTGAATATTGGGGAATTTTTGATAAAACTGAAAAGGTTCATCACCAAGAATTTCAGCATTTGAAGTTCCATCAGCCAAAACAAAACCTTCCGATTTACGCTTGTAACCACGGCTTAAGGTGGCCACTTTATATTTATCAGACAATAATCTAATAAGATATTCTATTTGAGGTGTTTTCCCGGTTCCGCCCACGCTTAGATTTCCAACGGCAATAACCGGTATATCAAATGAAGTTGATTTTAGAATTCCTATATCAAAAAGAAAATTTCTAATTGAAGTAATGAATCCATATAAAATAGCAAACGGAAAAAGTATTTTTCGAAGTACATTCATTTTACGAAAGTATAATTTTTTTCGTTAATTTGTTTCAAGTTTCGGGCTCATCGTAAAACATAAAACCTGAAACTTGAAACCTGAAACAAAAAGAAGATGAAAATTAAAGATATAATTGCAGTTCTGGAAGAAATGGCTCCTTTGGCTTATGCTGAAGATTTTGACAATGTTGGACTTTTAGTTGGCGATTCAGAAACAGAAAGTTCAGGAGTTTTAGTTTGTCACGATGCACTTGAGAATGTAATTAATGAAGCTATTGCAAAAAAATGCAATTTGGTAGTTTGTTTTCACCCGATTTTATTTTCCGGAATCAAAAAAATTACCGGTAAAAATTATGTCGAACGTGCCATTTTAAAGGCGATCAAAAATGACATTGCCATTTACGCTGTTCATACTGCTCTTGACAATCATTTAGCAGGAGTTAATAAAATATTCTGCGATATATTGGGATTGGAAAATACCAAAATCTTAATTCCGAAACAAAACTTCATACAAAAATTAGTGACTTACACTGTACCTGAAAATGCACAAAAAGTACGGCAGGCAATGTTTGATGCCGGCGCAGGAACCATCGGGAATTATGATAATTGCAGTTTTAACTCAAACGGAATTGGAACGTACAAAGGCAATTCTAAGAGCAAACCGGTGGTTGGGAAGCGTCATAAATTAACAGAGACTGAAGAAATAAAAATTGAAGTTACTTTTGAGAAACATTTGCAATCCGGAATTTTAAAAGCTCTTTTTGATAATCATCTTTATGAGGAAGTAGCCTATGAAATTTATGAACTTCAAAATTCGCATCAAAATATTGGTTTAGGCATGATTGGTGAATTTGAAAGTCCAATGAACGAAAAAGACTTTTTGCTTTTCGTAAAAGATAAAATGATTGCCAACGGAATTCGTCATTCGGCCTTTAGAGGAAAAAAAATTAAGAAAGTTGCCGTTTTAGGTGGTTCTGGAAGTTTTGCTATCAAAAATGCAATTCAGGCTGGCGCCGATGCTTTTTTGACTGCTGATTTAAAATACCATCAGTTTTATGAAGCCGAAAACAAGTTACTTTTGGCCGATATTGGTCATTTTGAGAGTGAACGCTATACAAAAAACTATATTGTTGATTATCTTCGAAAAAAAATCCTTAATTTTGCCATCATTTTATCAGAAGAAAATACAAATCCAGTTAAGTACTTATAGAATATGGCGAATACGAAAGAATTAAGTGTTGAGGACAAGTTAAGAGCAATATACGATTTACAGCTTATTGACTCTAGAATTGACGAAATCAGAAACGTAAGAGGAGAACTTCCTTTAGAAGTTGAAGATTTAGAAGATGAAGTTGCAGGTTTGAGCACTCGTTCAGAGAAACTGAAAAGTGAACTTGAAGTGATTGAAGATCTTATCAAGGCAAAGAAAAATGCTATTGATGAGCACAAAGAGGTTATTAAAAAATACACAAAACAACAAGAATCAGTTCGTAATAACAGAGAATTTAATTCTTTGACTAAAGAGGTTGAATTTCAGGAATTAGAAATTCAATTGGCTGAAAAGCAAATCAAAGAAATGAAAGCTTCTATCGAACATAAAAAAGAAGTTATTTCTAACTTAAAAGAAAAACTTGACGCAAAAAGTTCTCATTTAAAACATAAAAAATCTGAACTTGATGCTATTATGGCTGAAACTCAAAAAGAAGAAATCTTCTTATCTGAGAAATCTGCTGAGTTTTCAGGTCAAATCGAAGAAAGATTATTAGCTGCTTACAACAGAATCAGAAGCAGTGTTCGTAATGGTTTAGCTGTGGTATCTATCGAAAGAGGAGCGTCTGCAGGATCATTCTTTACAATTCCGCCTCAAACGCAGGTAGAAATTGCTTCAAGAAAGAAAATCATTACTGATGAGCACTCTGGAAGAATTTTAGTTGACAGCGCATTAGCTGAAGAAGAAAAAGAAAAAATGGAACAATTGTTCTCTAAATTCTAAATAAACATTGTCCCGATCTAATCGGGACTTTTTTTTGCTTATTTTTTTTGCCACAGATTAAATGATTAACACAGATTGGAAAACCACTCAAACTTTGAGATAAAATCCTTTTTTAAATCTTTTAATCTGTGGCAAAACTTTTTTTTCGCGAGTTTAGCATTCATTTTTTTACCTTTAAAAAAAATTAAGTTGTGGGAATTAAAAAAGGAATTCGTTTCATTACATTAAAATCGGTCGGACAATATATTAACTTCCTGAGTTACGTTCGCCCACAAAAAGCGGTTGAACTCTCCTACGCACTTTTTAGTCAGCCAAGAATTGGACGCTTACAAAAAGACACTTTACCCAAAATCCTAAGAAATACAGAAACAGAAACGTTTCATCATAACGAACATCATTTTCAGACATACGTCTGGAAAGGAAACGAAACTAAAATCCTGCTCGTTCACGGTTGGGAAAGCAATGCTTCGCGCTGGAAAAAAACTTTGCCACATCTTCAAAAATCCGGAAGTACTATAATTGCTATCGATGCGCCGGCACACGGACAAAGCAGCGGAAAAGAATTTAATGTACCGCTTTACGCTGAGTTTATTAATAAAGCGGTTGAGAAATATCAACCTGAAATTATTATTGGACATTCTATTGGCGGTGCGGCTTGTGTGTACCATCAATATTTATTTCCGAATACCAGTATTAACAAAATGGTGATTCTGGGAGCTCCTTCAGAATTAAAAACATTGATTGACAATTACATTTCGATGTTGAGTCTAAACACCAAAATGCTTTCGCTTTTAGAAAGTAAATTCATGACACGTTTCAATTTTAAACTCGAAGATTTCTCAGGGCAAAGATTTGCAGCTGAATTTAATGTTTCAGGATTAATTGCACACGATACTTCAGACAAGATTGTTGCTTTTGAGGAAGGCAAAAAAATCGCCAGCAATTGGAAGAACAGTCAGTTTATTGAAACTAAAGGCTTGGGTCACGGAATGCATGACGATGAATTGTATGAGAAGGTTCTTGAGTTTTTGTTTTCTGAAAGTACTCAAGATTCTGAGCCACTAAGTCGCTAAGGCACTACGGTTTTTTAAATAACGATCTTAAAATTCTTAAGCAGTTCCTTCTCCCCTTTTCCAGTAATTGTTATAGCTCTTGAATCTTTTGTTTTTCTCAGCCAGTCTTCGCTTATCATTTTATTTAATAATAGCGAACCGATAGATCCTGCTATATGATTTCGTCTTTCACTCCAATCCAGGCATGGCTTTAAGAAAATTCTTTTTTGTTTTTGAGCATTTTCTAAATTAATTCCAAAATCTGAAAACCATTTTTCTCCGTCAGTACTAATTTCGAAAACACCATTCTTCTCGATAATTATTTTTTGTTCCAATAAACTATCAGCCAGGGCCACACCTATTTTTCCGGCTAAATGATCGTAACAAGTTCGACAGTATTTTATTGGAGGATATTCTTCCGATTTCATTTTTACAGCAACTTTAGGTTTGGGAATAAGATTTGCCATAGCTTCAACGGCGTATGCCACTTCTTTATTCGAAAATCTGTAATATTTATGACGGCCTTGTTTTTCGACACAAATTAAATTAGCATCTAAAAGCTTTCCTAAATGCATACTAATATTTTGTGCCGATGTCTCGACTGCAACGGCTAATTCGGTTGCAGTAAAAGCTCTACCGTCGAGTAAATTCCACAAAATTGAGACACGGGTTGCGTCGCCAATTAAAGTTGCTATTTTTATAAACTGATCTTCCATTTTATTTCATAGTTAAATACAGACTGAACTATTCCCTTGTAAAGTTAAATAACTTTGCCAAAAACAAAATACAATGACCTCCAATTTATTCTTTCAATCAGACGTTCAGAATCCTTATTCCATTTATAAAGCAATGTTGGATGAAAATCCCGTTTACTGGGATGAAACCAACAAAATCTGGGCTATTTACTCTTATGAATATTGTGTCGAAATTCTAAAAAACAACAAAGCCGAAATTCCGCTTGTAAATCCAAACAACGAACAAGAACTGAATGAATGTACTTTGGAAATTCTTAGTAATTTAACCCGGTTATCAAATGGAATTAAGCATGAAGTTTCAAAAGAAATTGCAATGCAGTTATTTTTGAATATAAAATCAGTTGACGTTGGCGAAATCATTTCATCTTTAATTAAAAATGATTTAATTGAAAATGAAATCGACTGGGTTAAGTCCGTTTCTAAAAAACTACCCGTTCTGGTTCTCTTAAAAAGTTTTGGCTTTAAAGAAGATGATTGTGATTTCATTTCTGAGAAAATAGAATCTCTCATCAAAATTATGCTTCCGCAAAAAACTGAAGAACAAACTGAACTTTTAAATAATAATTCAGAAAAATTCTATTCGATCGTTGAAAAGCATTTCTCTTCATTATCCTTTTATGATTCTTTGCTAATCAAAACTTCGAATCAATTTAATCTTTCGATAGAAGAAATTATTCCGATTGCAGTCAGTAATTTTATTGGCTTATGTATTCAGAGTTACGATGCTGGTAGTGGCATTTTGAGTAATTCGTTATTACAGATTCTGAAACATAAGACATTTTCAAATAGAATTGCAATAGAAAAATCGGTTATTGAAACCTTGCGCTTTGATCCGCCGATTCATAATACAAGAAGAATTGCTATTGAAGATTTTTACATCGGCGAAAGCCAAATTAAAAAAGGCGATTTGATATTAATTGTTCTGGCGTCAGCCAATCGAGATCCTCAAAAGTTTGAGAATGCAATGAATTTTAATATTGAACGAATAAATAATACCGAAAATCTAACTTTCGGAATTGGCGGCCATATGTGTCTGGCTAAATATTTTTCGATTCATTTAGCTACCGAAGCAATTTGGTATTTGTTTCAGAATTACAAATCGATTTCATTATTAGAAAATCAAATTCAACACGAACCCCTTATAAATGCCAGGTTACCAAAAAACATCTGGATTTTAATTCAATAATTAAAAATATAAAACCATGATAGCTGTAATTTTTGAAGTCATTCCTAACGAAGGAAAAAAAGAAGAATATTTAAATATCGCAGCCAATTTGCGACCAGAATTGGATCATATTGAAGGATTTATTTCGATAGAGCGTTTTCAGAGTTTTAGTGATCCTGAAAAGGTTTTGTCCTTATCTTTTTGGAAAGATGAAGAAAGTATTCAACAATGGAGAAATCTTGAAATGCATCGTCATGCCCAGGCAAAAGGGAGAAATGAAGTCTTTAGAGATTATCATTTGAGAATTGCTCATGTTGTGAGAGATTATGGGATGTTTGATCGGAAGGAGACGCCTGCCGATAGCTCTGGTTTTCATTCTTAAAAGGTGCAAAGGTGCAGAGGTGCAAAGAGACAAAGGTTTTTTTTAATTCTAGAGAGAAGAATCTAAAGTCTGAAATCTAAAATTCTAAGAACTCCAACAATCTAAAATCTAAAATCTAAACTCTAAAATTTAAATTTTGCCTACTTTTGCAGTATGGAAGAGAATTTAAAACGTCTGAATAAATTTATTGGAGAAACAGGTTATTGTTCTCGTCGCGAAGCGGATAAATTAATTGAAGAAGGACGCGTAACGATAAATGGAGTTGTACCTGAAATGGGGACTAAAGTTTCACCGGATGATGAAGTACGCATCGACGGGAAATTGATCGTGGAAAAGCACGAAAAATTGGTCTACTTGGCTTTCAACAAACCGGTCGGAATTGAATGTACCACCAATTTAGAGGTTCGAAATAATATTGTCGATTATATTAATTATCCTAAACGTATTTTCCCGATTGGAAGATTGGATAAAGCCAGTGAAGGATTAATTTTTATGACGAATGATGGTGATATAGTAAACAAGATTTTACGCGCCAGAAACAATCACGAAAAAGAATATACGGTGACGGTTAATAAACCGATCACAGATCGTTTTATTCAGCGCATGGGAAATGGTGTTCCGATTTTGGATACTGTTACCCGAAAGTGTAAAGTAGAACAGATCAGCAAATACACCTTCAAAATTATTCTAACACAAGGTTTAAACCGTCAGATTCGTAGGATGTGTGAATATTTGGGTTATGATGTAACGGCTTTGAAACGTATCCGAATTATTAATATTTCTTTAGATGTTCCTGTGGGTCGTTATCGCGATTTGACAGATGATGAAATTAAAGAATTAAATCATTTGATTGAGCCGTCAAGTAAAACGGAAGAAGCAAGTTTGCCAAAAGCGGAAGCGCCGATACGTGCTACACGAAGAACCGAATTCATTTCAAAACACGATCCCCGATTTAAGAAAAAAGGAGATTATTAAAATGATAATACAAAAAAGCCGTTCAAATTGAACGGCTTTTTATTGTTTATTATTTTTTATTCAAAAACTCATAATACAACGCTTTCGATAAAAACGTAGTGTTTTGATATTCTTCAATTGTTTCTTCTCTTCTGATTTCGGTTTTTTGTCCGTCTAAATTGTTCTTTAAAAAATAGGCTCTTCGGGCTTCATCATTAAAATTCAAATCGCTTAAAAATACTGGTTCTACGGTTTTATTTACTGAAATATTGTAATTCGTAATTAAATTACCCCAGTTTACATAGCTACATAAAAGAACCGTTCCATAAAAATACCAGACCATTTGATTGATAAGATAAGCGTTTGTTTTTTGCTTTGTAATTTTAAAAAAGACATAAACTAAACCAATAATGGCCAAAATCAAAAAAGCGTAAACTCCTAATCGTTTATAAGTTAACCCGAAATAAGAAACATATTCTGAATTTTTAATAAAAGCACTTACAATTAAGAGACCATTTAGAAAAATCCACAGCTTTGCCAGTCTTTTAAGAGAACCCGCTTCTTTGTCAAAATTGAATCCTCCTTTGAAATAAAACATGATTACACCAACTGCCATCAAAATCGAAAAGATTACTGAATTTACTCTTTGATGAGTATCGGCACTTAAGTTTGATTTTTCTACCACTTCAAAAAACTGTTCGTAATTATACGTTACAATAAATACTAGGAGCATTAAATTCAATAGTATTAAAGTAATCACGCCACTCTTTCTCTCGAAGTCCAAGTCAAGAAACGAAAATGTATTTTGATTTTTAACTTCAGCTATATTACTGAATTCATTATCCAGCAATTCATTTTTTTCATAACAAACTTCAGGAACCCAGTAATTCCAGAAACTAAATGAAATATAAAAACCCAGAATTCCAATGATAATAAGATTACCAATATTAATATCTAATGTGTAATCTGTAAACAATGAAGAGAAATGGTCACTTCCAAAAGAGTATACTATAAAAAACAGTACAAGAAAAATAGCCGGAATAACGAAAAAAGCAATTAACTTCTTGGCAAAATTATTATGGATTTTCTTTTCGGGAAGCCATTGCTTAAACATTAAAATGCGTCCCAGTGAAGTTATTCCATTTAAAAATACAAGTGGGAACATCTGCACTATTTTCAGTTTTGGATCCTGTGTTTTAAACTGTAAAAAAAGAACAGACAGTGCCAATGCCAGAAAAGAAGCAAAATCTCCATACCAGGCAAAAGCCAGACAAGACAAAACCGATGTAACCACTAAGATCAAATGTGACCTTTCAGAAAAACGATCCTGAAAGAAATAACAAACAAAACCCGTTAAGACCAGCCCAAAAATAGCAAGGTTAACGCCCAGGTCTTCTTTGTAAAAAAGCAGTGTAAATATCAAACTGCAGACTAAAATAATGTGATGTTTTTTCATTGTGATAAATTTAAAAGTACTTTGTTTTTCAAAGTAATTAGACAAAAAATTTTGGTTATTAGGATTTCATTAATTTTTCAAGGTACGACAAGTGCTCTTTAAAGGCCAAACGACCTCTTTCGGTAACACTATAAGATGTTTTGGGCTTTTTGCCAACAAACTCCTTTTTTACTGCAATATATTCTGATTTCTCAAGCGCTGAAGCATGACTGGCCAAATTACCATCTGTAATATTCAATAAGGTTTTCATTTCGGTAAAATCTACCCATTCATTCACCATCAGAACGGACATAATACCCAATCTGACACGGCTTTCAAAATCTTTATTTAATTTATCAATGATTCCCATTGCGTGGATTATTTATACTTTTTGAACATTATTAATCCGTACAAGATATGTAAAATACCAAATCCAATGATCCAAAAAACTAAACCATATCCAATAAAAAAAAGAGAAATACATCCTAAAATTAATTGGCAATACCCTAAATATTTAATATCAGAAAACGTATATTTTTCAGCGTTTATCAATGCCAATCCGTAAAAAAGTAAAGTTGCCGGTGCTACTAAACCATAATTTTGATGGTACAAAAGTGATAAACAAAATACACCGCCAACTGTTAATGGAATTGCCAGATTAAAAAGCATCTTTTTTGTAGCCGATGTCCAAATTGGCAAATTGTACTTTTTACTTTTTCTGATGGTAAAAGCCAATCCAAATACAAATGCACAAATCAAAATAACGATTCCGGTTACAACCAGTTCTGAAACTAATTTTGACGGAATTGTATATACTTTATCACTATATACTTCATCAGCAAAATATTCAATACCGTTTATCTTAAACAACTGATAAACATACAATCCGCCAATTAAAGCAGAGAGTCCGGCAAAAACTCCTGAAAGTCCGCTTAGGGATATAAATCTTGAAGAGCGCTCCATCATGGAACGAATATGTGCTAAATCTTCTTGGTGCTTCTGATTCATAAATAAAGTACTTTGTATTGCAAAGTTATATTTTATTTTGAAATGACAAGCAAAAAATTAATTTTATTTTATTACTATGAAAAATAATTCCTACAAGGTTATGAAAACCTTGCGGGAACAGTTCGTTCTTATTAGCTAGGAGCTGCGTGAGGGATAGAAATAAGCTACCGAAGTCTCATGGATAGCCCGACCGCATTATAAAACAAGAAAGCCTATTCAAATGAACAGGCCTTTATAATTTTAAATTTTGATTAAAACCATCTTCTTCTTTTGAAAAGAAATACCCCAAAAGCAGATAATATGACAGAAACTAAGAGAAGAATCCATATTCCGTATTTGCTTGCTTCAAGACCATTTGGGACATTCATTCCATATAAACTTGCGATTAAGGTCGGGATCATTAAAATAATAGAAATGGATGTCATTTGCTTCATAATGTTATTCATATTATTCGAAATCACCGAAGCATAGGCATCCATCATTCCGGTCAGGATATTGCTGTAAATATTGGCTGTATCCTGCGCCTGACTTAATTCGATTTCGACGTCTTCGAGCAAATCTAAATCATAATCTGCTTTATATGCTTTTAGATTTTTAATGCGTTGAAACAAAACATCGTTTGCTTTTAGAGAAGTAATAAAGAATACTAAACATTTTTCGATTTGAAGCAAAGCTTGCAATTCTTCGTTTTTAATGGACTTCTCCAAATTATCTTCGGCTAATTTTATTTTCTGATTAACTTGTTTCAGATACTTTAAATACCAGACACTTGATGAAAGCAATAATCTCAAAACCCAGTCGAGATTATCGTTAACCTGAATGTTTTTGCGTCTGGAATACAACATAAAATCATGTATGATTTCTGTTCTGTAAAAAGTGATTGTTACGCAAATATCGCCTTTAAAAATCACGCCTAGCGGAATAGTCTGAAAAGGAAGTTTAATGTCATTGCTTTTTATGGGAACGCGCATGATGATCAATGTCCAGCCGTCTTCGATTTCGATACGTGGTCTTTCGTCGATATCCTCGATATCATTGTAAAATGCTTCGGGAATTTGAAGTTCTTCGAGTAAATATTGTTTTTCTGCTTCTGATGGATCTTCAATATTAATCCAGCAATTTGGCATCCATTTTGGTATTTCTAGTAATCCGTTGTTGTTTGTGTAAAAGACTTTCATTTCAAAATACAGGGTTTTATTGCAGCATTTTGAAATTTTCAAAAGCTACTTTTAATTTAATACTAACGAATAATAATCGTCCATTGGAGAAGTTTTTTTTTAAGCGTGGCAAAAATATCCTTTATTTTTAAAACCCGAAAGTTTAAACTATTAATTAAATATTAAAATGAAGAAAGCCTACTCTTTCGAATAGGCTTTCTGTTATTATTTGAATCAAATTATTTGTTTTTTGCGCTTCTCATTTTTCTTGCTAAAAGTGTATTTTTCAACAACATCGCAATTGTCATTGGTCCTACTCCGCCCGGAACTGGTGTGATGAAAGATGCTTTTTTGCTTACTCCATCAAAATCAACGTCACCTTTTATTACATATCCTTTTGCGTTTGATGCATCTTCTACACGAGTAATTCCAACGTCGATAATCACAACTCCGTCTTTAACCATATCTCCTTTTAAAAATTCAGGAACTCCTAAAGCCGTGATAATAATATCAGCATTTTTAGTGAACTCGGCTAAGTTTTTAGTACGGCTGTGTGTTAACGTAACTGTTGAATCTCCAGGGTTTCCTTTACGGCTCATTAAAATACTCATTGGACGCCCTACGATGTGGCTTCTTCCGATAACTACGGTATGTTTTCCAGACGTTTCTACTTTGTAACGCTCTAACAATTCCATAATTCCGAAAGGCGTTGCAGGAATGAAACTTTCCATTTCCAATGCCATTCTTCCAAAGTTTGTTGGGTGAAAACCATCAACATCTTTATCAGGATCGATTGCTAAAAGAATTTTTTGCTCGTCGATATGTTTTGGCAAAGGCAACTGAACGATATATCCGTCAAGGTTATCGTCTTCATTTAATTCTTTAATTTTCGCTAATAAAGCTTCTTCTGTAATATCTTCAGGCAAAGCTACCAGAGTTGAATCGAAACCAATTTGCTGGCAAGATTTTACTTTACTTCCTACGTAAGTTAAACTTGCTCCGTTGCTCCCCACAATAACTGCTGCTAAATGAGGTACTTTTCCTCCTGCTGCTTTTATAGATTGAACTTCGGCTGCAATTTCGTTTTTAATGTCTTCTGCTGTTTTTTTACCGTCTAGTAGTTGCATTGCGTTTTGTTATTTTTGTTTCAGGTTTAAAGTTTCAAGTTAAACGAAACTTGTATTTACTATATTAAAAAAAGTTTCAAATTTCTGTTTCAAAACCTGAAACCTGAAACTTGAAACTTTTAATTTTATTATCTCGGCATTCCGCCTGGCATTCCTTTCATGCCTCCCATCATTTTCATCAGGTTTTTTCCGCCTGGACCTTGCATCATCTTCATCATTTTGCTCATTTGGTCGAATTGCTTCATTAACTGATTTACTTGCTCGACTTTGGTTCCGGAACCTTTAGCGATTCTGGCTTTCCTTTTTACGTCGATAATGGCAGGTTTACTTCTTTCGATTGGCGTCATCGAGTGAATGATTGCTTCAATATGTTTGAAAGCATCATCTTCGATTTCTACATCTTTCATGGCTTTTGAAGCACCTGGTATCATTCCAACCAAGTCTTTCATATTACCCATTTTCTTTACTTGCTGAATTTGCGTTAAGAAATCATCAAAACCAAATTCGTTTTTAGCGATTTTCTTTTGAAGTTTTCTTGCTTCTTCTTCGTCAAATTGCTCTTGCGCTCTTTCTACAAGAGACACAACGTCCCCCATACCAAGGATACGCTCAGCCATACGATCTGGATAGAAAACATCAATTGCTTCCATCTTTTCGCCTGTACCCACAAATTTGATTGGTTTGTTTACAACCGATTTAATCGAAATTGCAGCTCCACCACGAGTATCACCATCTAATTTTGTTAAGATAACTCCATCAAAATTCAGGATATCGTTGAAAGCTTTTGCTGTATTTACAGCATCTTGTCCTGTCATTGCATCCACAACGAACAAAGTTTCCTGAGGCTGAATTGCTTTATGAACACGAGCAATTTCATCCATCATTTCTTTGTCTACTGCCAAACGACCAGCCGTATCGACAATAACGACATTGAAACCATTTGCTTTCGCGTGTTTGATTGCATTTTGAGCAATTTCAACAGGATTTTTATTTTCTGGCTCTGAGTAAACCTCAACACCTATTTGGTCTCCCACAACATGCAACTGGTTAATCGCCGCAGGACGGTAGATATCACACGCTACAAGAAGTGGTTTTTTATTTTTCTTAGTCTTTAAGAAGTTGGCTAATTTTCCTGAGAAAGTCGTTTTACCAGAACCTTGCAATCCTGACATTAAGATCACAGATGGAGTTCCTGAAAGATTAATTCCGGCAACATCGCCACCCATTAATTCTGTCAACTCATCTTTTACCAGCTTCACCAATAATTGTCCTGGCTGAAGCGTTGTTAAAACGTCCTGTCCAATTGCTTTTTCTTTTACTTTGGTTGTAAAATCTTTGGCAATTTTAAAGTTAACATCGGCGTCTAATAAGGCACGACGAACTTCTTTCAAGGTATCGGCAACGTTTACTTCTGTAATTTTACCGTGTCCTTTTAATATATGAAACGCTTTATCTAACTTATCACTTAAATTATCAAACATACTATTTTCTTTATTTGAAGTGCAAAGATAATCTAATTAGATATTTCAGGCAATTTTTATTTATAGGTAGTTTTTGCCACGAAGCCACTAAGGCGCGAAGTTTTTTTTTTCGCAGATTTAGCAGATTAGGCAAATTATTTTTTTTTAGATTAAGCATGAAAAAATCCGCTAAATCTCCTAAATCTGCGAGAAACAAAAAAGGCACAAAGAATAAACCTTTGTGCCTTTGTAACTTTGTTCCTTTGAACCTTATAATTAGAATTGAAAGTAAATAAACGGCTGTGAGCCTGCTACTGCTGTTGCGTACACGATCCAGTACACGAAGCCCAGAATTACTGCTTTTAGTAATAAAGGTGTGTTATCAAAAACCCATTTCATTTTATCTGTAACAACTTCTGGTAAGAAATGCCAAACGTACCCGAACAACATTAATAAAAATACATTTTTATATCCTAAAACTATAGCTTTCCAATTTTCTGGTTCGAAAGTTAACTGACCAATATTGTTGATTACCTGCAACGCTGTTTCGAAATCTCTGGCTCGGAAAAAGATCCAGCAGAAAACTACGAAATGGAACGTGATTAAGATAGAAAAGAATGTCCATAACCAACTTGGGCCTTCTTTTTTAGAAGGAAAAAGTTCCATGAAAATTTTATGAACGGCCAATGCTAATCCGTGTAAAGCTCCCCAAACGATAAATTGTGCTCCGGCTCCGTGCCACAACCCTCCTAAAAGCATTGTAGTAAACAAATTAAAATTGGTTACCAACGTTTGGTTTTTCTTTTTTGAAAGCAAAAACGAAAGACAAAAAACAACAATTGACCCAATTGCAATTGCTAATGGAATAATGCTGGTGTTCCTATTTGTAATTCCCCAAAGCAATAATCCGAAGAAGAATAAACTTGGGAATAAGAATCCTGCAAATGAGCCTTTTCTGTTTCCTCCAATAGAGATATACAGGAAATCTTTCAGCCAGGTTGATAATGAAATATGCCATCTTCTCCAGAAATCGGTGATCGAAACCGATTTATAGGGCGTTCTAAAGTTGGCTGGTAATTTGAATCCTAGCAATAAAGCGATTCCGATTGCCATATCTGAATATCCTGAAAAGTCGCAATAAATTTGAATAGCATATCCGTAAGATGCCATTAAATTTTCGAATGAAGTATAACTCATCGGTGTATCAAAAACACGATCTACGAAGTTTATTGATATATAATTTGAAATAACCGTTTTCTTAATTAAACCACCAATAATTAAAAACAAAGCGTTGTTTACATCTTGCTTAGTCAGGTTTAATTTTTGATAAATCTGAGGCAGGAAGTCTTTCGCTCTAACAATTGGTCCGGCAACTAATTGCGGGAAAAACGAAACGAAAAACAGGTATTCAATATAGTTTTTTGTTGGTTTAATTTCTTCCCTGTAAATCTCAATAATATAACTCATCGACTGAAAAGTATAGAATGAAATTCCGACCGGAAGAAAAACATTATGAAGTTCGAAATGACCATTGAACATATCATTGTACGTCACAATCATAAAGTTCATGTATTTGAAATACCCCAGTAATCCTAAATTCAGAATTACACTTATAACCAAATACACTTTTTTGGTACTGTCTTTCGCTGTGTTGTAAATAATCTGACTCAGTCCATAATCGACTACAGAAGAAAGTAACAAAAGCAAAAAGTAAATTCCGCTTGACTTATAATAAAAGAAAAGCGAGAACAGAATAACGTACGTTAATCTCAAATAAAATGTTTTGCGTAAAAAGCCATACACAAAATAAAAAACCAGAAATAATCCCAGAAATAAACCGGTATTAAATAATAATTTTTCGTCGGGATTATAAATAAACCAGCTTTTAGCCTGCTCTAAAGTAACTTCCCCAAAGTTTTGAACAAACCAATTATTTATGCTATCAATTGTAATCAACTTAATTTTTTAATTTAAAATTATCGTATGCTTTTAAAAACGCCTGTGTAAACAAATTCCCTTGTTTTTCGTATCCTTTTTTAGAATAATGAACATAGTCCGTACCAATTAATTTTTCCGCTTTTAATTTTCGGACACCTTCCATTCCTCCAAATTCATCATATAAATCCCAAACTGCAAAACCATCTTCTTTTGCAATTCCGAGGATACTTTTCGCATAATCATGAACGTAAATATTAGGTCTTCTAGCTTTAAGAAAAGAAGGCGGTGGTGTCATCACAATTATAGGAACATTGATATTCTGATCCCTTATGTTTTTTATAAACTGACGCAATTCCTTAATATAAGCCGAAGCTTCCATATGATCATAGCTTTCATTTGTTCCCAAAGAAAAAATCAGCAAATCAGGATGCAACGCTTTTAACTGTTCAAAGAATAACGGATATTTATTATAATCTGAAAATTTGGCTCCGTTTACTCCAATACTACTATAAAGCACTCCTGGTACATTTTTTTCTAAAACAATTCCGTTTAGTTCGAATCTTGAAGCATCTTTATTCGGAATCAGGAAGATTTTATCTAATGCTTTTTCAGAATTGTAATAATGGCAAAATGAATCTGATTCTATATCTAAAGAAACAAAAGCTGAACTCTTAATTGCTTTTGGTTTTGTTTCATTCGTTGGAATTTTCAATGTTCTTCCGGCACGAATATTATTTGATTTTAAACCATTTGTTTTCTTAATATCCGCAACCGAAATATTGTATTTATCGGCAATAGTCGAAATCGCTTCTCCTTTTTTGATTTTATGTGTGATTATTTTTCGCTCTGTTGACTGAATAATATTGGTTTGAGATGATGTTGCCAAATCAAACATATTCTGGTTTTGAGGTGTTATAATCTTAATTGTATTGAACTTATAAGCAGGATCTTTCACATTCAACTCCACTGCAAATCCGCCATTATCTCTCCAAAGTCCAATTCCGCTTAGACCAACCGGATAATTTTTATGCGGATGAATGTTTCGGTAACTTTCCCATGTTCTGTTCGAGCGGAAACGTTCGTTATAAGATCCGTTTGTTTTGGCCAATTGATACGGAAAAACCAAACCTCTTCCTGCATTTCCAAATCGCTGTTGCAGATTTTTTCTAATTTCATTGGTCATTAGGTCACCCTGAATATGAGAATCACCAATATGAACCATATTTATCTTTTGACTTTTCTGACTATCATTTTCATTTAATTTCTGAAAAATACTTTCCAATGCTTTTGCGTTATAAATCTTTTCATCAGAAAAAGAATCGACTGTAGTGGTATCCGTTTTACTAGTCATGGGTTTAGTTATTGGAAGTGGAACTGTCTTTTGCACTTTGTTATTTGCAGATAAAAAAAGACAACAAAAGAAAATAATTAGTTTATTCATTTACACTATCTTTTATGACAGAAACCGAGTCTGTGTTTGTTTTTCGTGCGGCCCTTTGCTGACGAGAAACAACATCACGTTTCTCTCGCAATATTTTATATTCTTCGTAACCTTTATTCAACTGATCGTATAATAATCTTCCGATTGCTTTTGCACCACGCTGATTAAAATGCGTATAATCTTTATTGGCTCTTGCCGGAGTTTCATCAGCCCATTTTACCATAGAACCGTCTCCACCCATTAAAGTGTATAAGTTGACAAATCCGGATTCTGATTCTAAGGCATATCTTTTTTGCGCTTTCATTAAAGGAACAACAGCTGAATCTGTTTTCATCTCTAAATCATATTTCGTTGATTTATCAGCAGTCGAAACAATCAGAATTGAAACTCCCGGAAAAGATTCTCTTATTTTATTCACGGCTTTTTTCATTCCCTTTTCATACCAATAGTAATTCTTGGTTCCGTAATTCAAGACGTTTGTTCCGTAATGCAAGACAACCAAATCGTATTTTAGATTATTATTGAACGCTCTCATTACATCGGCATCAAACATTGAAATTGGTAATCCTGAATTTCCTCTTTGTGAAAAATTGTCAACGTGAACCCCGCTTCCATTATCGAAATTAAATCCGTAAATCGGAATAGAATCGGCATGGACAAAATTAGCTTTGAATGCTTTTATACTGCCTGAAGTTACTTTTAGGCTATTAACCAAATTACTTGGAACAAGATTTTTTCGAAGTGTATCTTTACCAATGATGAAGTTTATATTTCCTCTTTTAGTAGATTTACCATAAAACAATACCGGGTTATCTAAAGTCGTTGAATATTTATTCGTTCCTGCTTCGTATTGAACCCAGGTTGCATTGGTTTTATCATTAGCAAAAAACACGTGACCATTTACTCCAAAAGGACTTGTTGGTCTTTTTACATTTAAATAAGATTGCGATTTCCAGTTTTTAGAATAAACCGACTTTACGGAGCCTCTAGATGCTGCAGATTCTGAAGTTATGGATACAAATCCAACTCCATTTCCACCAAAACGTTCCTGATAATTTGTTCTTACGTCCTGAACAATTAAATCGCCATCGGTCATAGAGTCGCCATAATAAGCGATTCGGACTTTAGCTTGTGGATTTTTTTCAAGTTGATATAACTTCTCGTAAAACGAAACCAGATATTGGTATCCTTTATAGTTTTCGAAAGTTTCTGATGGAAATTCGATTCCTTCTGTATTTTCAAAAACAATTTCCTGTTGTGCTTCTTCCTGTTCTGCAACAGCAATGCTGTCGTTTTCCAAAGACAAAGAGTCATTGGCAACTGACTCCAAAAGCATACTATCAATTAATACATTTTTAGAATCTATTTTACTATCCGAAAAGATTTTATCCGGTAAAACTTGTTTGAATCCGATAAAGGCGATAAATGCCAGTGCGACAATTGCGAAAGACTGAAAAAAATAGGACTTTGTATTCACTTATTATTTATAATTTGAAGAATGGCCTGGACTGAAAAATATTAAAATTTCCTGTTAATTCCATATTAAAAAAACATGTGCAAAGATAGAGTTAAACATTAATTTACAACCCTTTTTAACATTAAAATAAAAAACAAAAAAAGAGGCTAGATAAATCTAACCTCTCTCAAAAAAAATAAAAAAAAACAAAGCTAATGAATTAACTAATTTTCAAAAAAGCAAAGCAAGTTCACTTAATTGGGTATTAATTTTAAACATACCAATTGGAAGGAAAGTTAATTCTCAATAACTAAATATTTTATTAGAATGTTGTTGTGCTATTAGCTTGATAAGCAAACTTAAAAGTAAAATATCTTGAAGCGGAAGTTGCCTCGGGAGTTGCCGGTGCATCTTTATAATAGCTAAGGATTTCTAATTTTGCGTATTTACCATCGTGTGTTTTCACAACGAATACTTTTCCTGCTTTTGCAGAAATAATATGAGTAGTAGAATTATAATCATACCAAGCATTTTCTCCTGAAGTAGGAAATGCGTAAACAGTAGAAGCGTCTTGAGCAAAAGTATTGGCTGCAGGAAATGCAGTTACGCTGGCAAATGTACCTGAAACAATACTAACAGCAGCAGATCCTGTTCTTCCTGGCTCGTCAGTAATACCAATTTTAGCTCCTCCGTTTACAATAATCTTTGTTCCACGAAAGGCAATATCCCACTTACCGTCAGTTACTACTTTATTTTCAGAAAAACTGAATTTTGTAAATTCACCACCTTCTGGCTGTCCTTGTCCCCCAGTTTGAGGAGCATAAAGATTTGATACTGTTTTTGTTTCAACAGCCGGAATTGTATTATCATTATTATCATCACTACTACAAGATGCAGTAAAAAGTACAAGAGCTAAAATCGAAAGTTTTAAAAAATTTGTTTTCATGATAAAAGTGTTTAAATAAATGTTGATTAAAAATTATATTGAATTCGTGCAAAAAGCTGCCTTCCTGCTAGGTTACTAATTTGACTAGGATCTGTAAAATCAAGTAAATTGTTTGCTCCTCCTTGAAGCATAAATTTATCTCCGATATATTTTGAAATAGATAAGTTTGTTATGAAGTAATCAGCAACAAATGTGTCGTATTTATCCAGAATTTGATTTCCGTTAGTATCAAACATTCCATATTTACTTCTATAAAAAATACGCAAATTGATATCGGTCTTACTTTTTGGAATAGAATAAGCAACTTTGATATTTGCAGTATGCTTAGACCTGTTATACAATCCGAAATAATCCGATTTATTAATCTGAACCGTTTGTAAATCGGAGTTACGGATATATTGATAGTCTTCGAAATTATCTAAAACCGATTTATCCTTTGCTGTTAAATATTGATATCCAAATGAAACCGATAATTGTTTAGTAAAGTCATACGTGGAATTAAATTCTAAACCATACGTAAAAATTTGACTTATATTAAAATAGCTAAAAACATTTTGGCCATTAGTTTTTTGAGCTACAACACGAGTGTCAATCAAATTCTCTATTGAATTATAGAAAGCATTAGCATCTATCCTAAGCTTATTCTTTTTGTAAAAAGTTCCAAAATTGAAGTTTATAGAACTTTCAGCCTCTAATGGACTGTTGAAATTTATTCCTTCAGCTCTACTCAAAATCTGTCCTTGCTCTTGAAGCTGATCCAATCGGGCTTCGGCTACATTATACCCCAAAACAGTGTATCCAACTGAGGGGTTTGTAAAATCAAAATATAATTGACGGAAATCTGGCGCTTTATAACCATAACCCACTGACGATTTTAAAGATAAATTTTCGTTGATTTTATAGTTTGCCGCGAGTTTTGGACTGAATTGTGAAGCATATACACTGTGATTATCATATCTAAAACCAGCTATTATATTCCATCTTTCTGTTGGATTATAATCATATTGCAAAAAGACATATTGTGAATTAAACTCAACTTTTTTATCAAAATAAGTTCTATCCAAAGTCTCATAATTTAAGCCAAGACCCCCAGTCAATTTATCATTTTTTAGTGAAAGTGTAGTTCTAATCTCTGGACGAAGAAGCCATTGATTGTAATAAGCACTTTCATAAGTAACATTATTCTCATCGTTTAAAAACGAATCATTTTTGTAATTGGTAGCATAGAATTCATATTCAGAATATACTTTAGAACTCCATTTATGTTCTAATTTAACCTGTGAATTCCACTCTTTTTCTTTCGCATCACCTTTATAATTTTCAGAATCAATAATAGCGACGTTATCCATTTTCATATCATAAAAACGGTTACTCATAATTAATTTTAAATTCTCTGAGAAATCGTAATATATTTTAGGCTGAATTGTAAAATTATAAAATGGTTCTACATTTTTTAAAGGTGTACTTTTATCTAAATCATAACCATCAGTAGAATAAAAATTAGCAAAAAGATTAGCCGAAAATTTCTTTTTTTTCCAAAGAAGATTTGTATTCGCATCACTAGTATTAAAAGTCGCATACCTATAAGAAAGACTACCCGAAAACATGTCTTTTTTAGGTCTTTTAGTAATAACATTTATTACCCCTCCCATTGCTTCAGAACCATACAACGCAGAAGAGGCTCCCTTTACAATTTCAATTCTCTCAATATTTCCAACCGAAACTCGTGATAAGTCAAGAACACCAGCACTTCTTCCTACAAGCGGCACGCCATCAATTAGAATCATCGTGTAAGCAGCATCTAAACCCTGCATTTGAATACCCTCAAAGCCACTTTCGTCTGGAATCAAAATAATTCCTGTTTGTTCACTTAAAATTTCATTTAATCTTGTAACACCAGATTTAATAATTGCTTCTGATGTAATAATTGTCATCGGTAAAGGCAATGACGAAAGCACCCTTTCTGTTCTCGTTGCGGTTGTAACTTTAACTTCTGATAATTCATTTGCTGAAACACTATCTTTTTTAATTTCTTGAGAAAAAGAAATTTGGCAAAAAAGAACTGCTGCAAAAAGGGTAATTTTAATTTTCATTATTTTTATTAAGTCTGAATAAGACTGCAAATATATAACTATTTTTATTTGTTCTAAATAAAATTTATATATTTGCAAAAAAATTTTAAAACAAAATAATAAGTTATGATTACAAAAAGCCTCTTCTTTTCGGCCGTAACGGCTTTGACTTGTACTCTTGGATTTAGCCAGGATAAAAAACAACAAGACATCAAATCGATCAAATCAATGTGTGGTTGCTATGAAGTGAAATTTAATTTTACTGAAACTTTTCAATATCCAAAAGATACTCTTACTTACAAGCCATCAGAGACTAAACATGAATCGGCTTTGGAATGGGTTGAATTACTGGAAGACACACCAAATAAAATTGTAATGCAACATTTATTGATTGTGAGCGACGATATGATCATTAAACACTGGAGACAAGACTGGCTTTTTGAAAACACAGACTTATATTCATTCAATAAAGGAACATCCTGGAAATACCAAAAATTAGATAAAAAAGCAGTTAAAGGACAATGGACTCAAAAAGTTTATCAGGTGGATGATAGTCCGAGATATGAAGGATCATCAACATGGGTACATGTTGACGGAAAAGATTACTGGGCTAATGTAGCTGACGCTCCTCTACCAAGGAGAGAGCAAACAAAACGTAATGACTACAATGTTTTGAAAAGAAGAAACATTCATGAAATCACTTCTACTGGATGGAATCACGAGCAAGACAATGACAAACTGGTTAGAGATGACAGTGGAAAAGATGTATTGCTAGCACAAGAAAAAGGATTCGATGTTTACACTAAAGTTCCGGATATTAAATGTGCTGCTGCTCAAAAATGGTGGAAAGAAAACAACGCCCTTTGGAAAAATGTTCGTGACAAATGGCAAACGTTGTTTGACAGACATCAAGACTTAAACTTAGAAGCTAAAGTGGATAGAAAAGCATTGTATTCTCTTTTGTTTGATCTAAAACCAGACGCTTCAAAAGCAGAAACAGACAAAATTATCGACAAGTTCGTAAAATAAAAAATGGTTTGTGTTAGTTGTAAAAAAGCCGATAGTTTTAATGCTATCGGCTTTTTTATTCTATATCTTTTAGTTTACAAAACAATTATTTTGATTCTGCACACTCAGAGTAAGTAATAACATGTTTTGTTAAATCTGTCCATTTAGGCTCAGGATTTGCAGAAATCACTTTCTCACAGCTACCCCATAATGGTGCAAACTCTTTTTTATACTCCTTTTTCTTTAATAAAACTGCTGGTGCATCTTTTTTAGCTACGTAATAAGATTTTGCATCGCCGCCAATAAAGTTAACTCCGCCAACTCCTAATGCAGTAGTTTCTTTTGCATTTGGATCACAGTATATTTTGCACTCTTTACTAAATCCCGGGTTTAAGAGTTGCATTAATAATTTTGAAGTTTTCTTTTTAACTTGTACATCAGCTGTTTCAAAATAGGCGTAACCTTCTTTTATGTACGCTTGGTTCAGTTTATCGTCACTCCATTTTTGATAATCAGAAATAAAATCCAGACTTTTAGTTAAATTATCAAGTCCGCTTGGTGGTAGGTACATAAACTTAATATCTTCTGGTTTAAGTTTGTGCTTTTTTCCAGTTGCGTCTTGTAATTTAATATACTCAATTAATCCTTTTTCTCTATCAATATCTCTGATAGTTCCATTGATTTCTGTTCCATCTGCCAAAGTAATGTAGGCTGTTTTACTGTGAGAGAATCCATAAGATGGATTAATTAAATCTTGTGCATTCATTGTACTTAGCGCAAATAAAAATGCTAATACGAAAAAAGGTTTTTTAATCATTTATTTTCATGTTTTTGGTTTTGCTTACTCTTACGATTTTCAGCTTCCTCGATTATTTAAAGCATAAAAGATCTGGGGATCTTCTTTGTTTATTAGCTTATCATGGTATTTTTATAAATCATTTTCTTACTGTAAACATAAGTATAAAATTCACAGCTGCAAATCTAAAATCAATATTTTTAGAAGAAAATTCAGCTTAACAAATCCTTAACCAATTCATTATAATTAATTTATTTTTACTTTGTTATAAACGCAATAATCTCCAAACTGTATCTGATAATAGGATATAAAAAAAAGCCGATAATTAAATTACCGGCTCTTTACTTTTTATGTCCATACGTTTACATTCTCTCCGGAACTTCAATTCCTAATAATGTTAAAGCAGATTTTATAACCTCTGCAACTTTTTGTGAAAGCTGTACTCTGAAAATCTTTTTAGTTAAATCGACTTCTCCTAAAATATGCACCGATTGATAGAATGAATTATACTCTTTTACCAAATCATACGTATAATTTGCAATCAAAGCCGGACTATGATTTTGAGCAGCGTTTTGAATTATCTCAGGAAAAAGTTCGATTTGTTTTACCAATTCTTTTTCTTTTTCATGAAGCTCTTCTGTATTTGTTTTTGCTGAAAATTCAAAATCAGCTTTACGGATTATCGATCGAATTCTTGCATATGTATATTGGATAAACGGACCTGTATTTCCAGCAAAATCTACAGATTCTTCCGGATTAAACAAAATACGTTTTTTAGGATCTACTTTTAAGATGTAATATTTCAAAGCACCAAGACCTATTGTTTTATACAATTTTGCTTTTTCCTCTGCAGAATAACTATCCAATTTCCCTAAATCTTCAGAAATTTGTTTAGCCGTATCGGTCATATTCTGCATCAAATCATCAGCATCTACAACAGTTCCTTCACGGCTTTTCATTTTCCCTGAAGGTAAATCAACCATTCCGTACGATAAATGATACAAGCTTGAAGCCCAGTCAAAACCTAATTTTTTCAAGATTAAAAACAACACTTTAAAGTGATAATCCTGTTCGTTACCAACTGTATAAACCATTCCGCCAACATCTGGCATATCTTTTACACGCTGAATTGCGGTTCCAATATCTTGTGTCATATAAACCGCAGTTCCGTCAGAACGTAATACGATTTTACGATCTAAACCTTCGTCTGTCAAGTCTATCCAAACTGAACCATCAGGATCTTTTTCAAAAACTCCTTTATCAAGTCCAACCTGAACGACATCTTTTCCTAACAAATAAGTATTGCTTTCGTAGTAATAACGATCAAAATTAACTCCAAGATTGGTGTAAGTGGTAGCAAAACCATCATAAACCCATTGGTTCATCATCTTCCAAAGCTCAATTACTTTTTCATCACCAGCTTCCCATTTCTTCAGCATATCTTGTGCTTCAACAATAATAGGCGCTTGTTTTTTTGCTTCCTCTTCGGTTTTTCCTGTTTCTATCAATTGGTTAATTTCTGCTTTGTAAGCTTTATCAAACTCTACATAATATTTACCAACTAATTTATCTCCTTTTAAATTCGAACTTTCAGGAGTTTCTCCATTTCCGAATTTCTCCCACGCCAACATCGATTTACAGATATGAATTCCACGATCGTTGATGATTTGCGTTTTGTATACTTTTTTACCAGATGCTTTAATAATTTCTGCTACAGAATATCCTAACAAATTGTTACGAACGTGACCTAAGTGCAAAGGCTTATTTGTATTTGGCGAAGAATACTCCACCATTATAGCTTTATCTTCCGGATTTGGCGTTACATAACCAAATTTTATATTGTCTTTTATTTCATTAAAGAAATTCAAATAATAACTATCTGCAATTACAATATTCAGGAAACCTGAAACCACATTGAAGCGGGCAACCTCAGAAACGTTTTCAACTAAATAATCTCCAATTTTATTTCCAAGTTCGACTGGATTGCTTTTGATTACTTTCAGCAATGGAAAAATTACCATTGTAATATCACCCTCAAACTCTTTTCTGGTAGTTTGAAATTCGATTTTATCAACAGTAACATCAAATAATGCCTTAATGGCGCTTTGTATAGAAGGAGTAAGAATTTGTGATAATGACATGTAAACTTATTTTAAAGTGAGCAAAGATACTGCTTATTCACCAATTACAGAAAATGAAAAACATATAAAATTAAACAAAACACTTAGAATTTCTTAAAAATCACTTTGAATAGAATGTTAAAATTATCAAAAAACTAAAATGCTAATCTATTAAACAACAGGGCATCTTCAAAAAAACTTAATCTTTTTCGTTTTTTTCTGTAACATAACGATAACAAAAGAGTCTTAATAGGAACTTTGAATTCATTTGAAGCCAAAAAATCTAACAAAAACAAAAAAACAATCATCATCAATCAAATCAAAATAATCAACTAGTACTATTATGAAATTAAAACTCTTTCTGTTTGCATTACTGGCAGTAATCGCAACAGCTCAGGCCCAGAACACCGGAACAGTGTCTGGAAAAATCTCTGAAAAATCGAATAACGCACCTATTTCTTACGCAACAGTTTCTATTAAAGACAACGGAAAAGTGGTTTCAGGAGTAAACACAGATGACAATGGGGACTTTACAATTAAAAATCTAGCTTTAAAAAGTTATACAATCGAAATTCAATACATTGGATTTAGAAAATACATTGGTTCTGTAATTTTAAGCGACAGTAAAAAAACGGCAACTGTGAATGTTTCTCTTGAAGAAGAAGCGACTCAGCTTAAAGGTGTAAATATAGTAGCTGAACGTTCAACAATGGAACAAAAAATTGACCGAAAAGTAATTACTGTAGGTAAAGATTTGACTACTGCAGGAGCTTCTGCATCTGACATTATGAGCAACATTCCATCAGTAAACGTAGATCAGGATGGAAAACTTTCACTTCGTGGAAACGATAATGTACGTGTATTAATTGACGGAAGACCATCAAATATTGATCCTGCGCAGTTGTTAAAACAAATTCCATCAACTTCTATCAAAAAAATTGAGTTGATCACAAACCCAAGTGCGAAATACAATCCGGAAGGAATGTCGGGTATCATCAACATTATTTTGCACAAAAATGCTAACACTGGTTTCAACGGAAGCTATAGTGGCGGTATTACTTTTGGAAAAACGGCCAAATACAATCAATCATTAGATTTGAATTATAAAACTGGGAAAGTAAATTTCTTTGGAAATGCAGGGCAAAATTTTGGTACTTATTACAATGAAGGTCATATCGTAAGATTAGATCAGGATGTAGACCAAAAATTAGATATTTCAAACGATAATGACAACTACTTGTATAAAGTGGGTATGGATTACTTGATCAATGATCACAATACTTTGTCATTTTATACCAACCAAAATAAATCTACCGGAACGGGAATTGTTCTTACTGATATTAATTATAATAACGGTGACCCGGACATTTTAAACATCTACCAAGATTCTAAATATCAAGGGCCAAGTACAACCGGAACTTACAATTTAGCCTACAAACATATCTTTAAGAAAGAAGGACATACTTTAGATTTTGAAGGAAACTACAGTGATACTAAAGAGATTCAAAATTCAAATTTTGATACTCAAACAACTAGTCCTGCCAACACAGTAAATGACATTGTTTACAATGATTTTATTAATGACAAAAGAAAATTAAGCACTATTAACGTTGATTATGTAAATCCGTTAAATGATAAAACGACTCTTGAAGCTGGTGCTGAAGCCAGAATTACAAGAACAACTAATGATTATACTACTGAAAATCCTTTAGTAGCTACTGAGGATCAAATTTCTAACTATATTTATGACACTGATATTTATTCAGCTTACGTAACTTTTGGTCAGAAATTCAAAAAATTCAGTTACCAGGTTGGAACTCGTTTTGAAAGCTATAAGGTTACTTCAAATCTTAATTATGGTTATAAAACTTTTAATGATGATTATATCACTTTATATCCTTCAGCTTATTTAACTTATAATTTAAATGAGAAAAATGTATTGCAATTAAGTTATAGCCGTCGTGTTGACCGCCCTAGTTTAGAACAGACAAAACCTATTCGTGAGTTTTCTACCCCATTGGTAACGTCTTACGGAAATCAGGAATTAAGACCTCAGTTTACGAATTCTGTAGAAATGAATTATACTAAAACGCTTGAAAAAGGAAGTGTAACAGCAGGTGTTTTCGTAAGAAGAATTAACGATCAAATCAGCAGAACATTAAGTCCTGATCCAAATGACGATTCAGGATATAAACAAGTTTTAGGTTTTACAAATTATGACAATAGCAGCTCTTATGGATTTGATGTTTCATTAAATTACAAACTTACAAAATGGTGGGATATTCAGCCATCGATTGATTTTTCAAGCATAAAACAGCATGGTGTAGTTTTCCAATTAGATCCTGCTTCAGGTGAAAGTTTACCTTATGAACGCACTGTTACAACATCAGCATTTAATGCTCGTATGAACTCAAACTTTAAACCAACAAAACGTTTAAGCTTTTTATTATTCGGTTTTTACAGAGGTGGTGTTGAAGAAATTCAACAACACAGAAACGAAATGTACAAAATAGACATTGGTTCACGTTATACATTATTAGACAACAAGATGAACATAAGTGTACGTTTCAATGACGTTTTCAACACCATGAAATTTTCATTTGACGGAATTTATCCTTACCCGCAAACAGGACAGTTTTCATGGGAAAGCCAAACCGTTTATGTAGGTTTAACTTACAACTTTGGTGGAGGAAAAATCAAAAACTTACAACGTAAACAAAGAGAAGATAACACTAACAAAGGTGGTGGTGGAATGTTTTAATCCCACTTTTATTAGTAGATTTTAATAGTTCTTGTAGAAAAGAAAAGCCTGGAGTATGCCAACTCCAGGCTTTTCTATTTTATAAACAGCTTATAAAAAGTTTCGCAATTCTTTTATCTCTTCCGGATTTGCAGTTTCCGTATTGTCTGTTATTGCCGATGAATGATAAAAGGTCGGCTCCAATTTATCCTGCAATAATTTAATATTAGAGGACCGTAAGCCGCCACCTGGCATAATTTCAATTTTGCCTTTCGCCCATTTTTGAATTTTTTCTAAATCAAATATCCCTTCCTCCACATTTATTCCCTGACCAGAAGTCAAAATGGTTGTAAAACCGCAGTCAATTACATCTTTAAGAGATTTTTTGACATCTTTCACCACATCGAAGGCACGATGAAAGGTACACGGAAGAGGATGAGCCATATTAACCAATTCCTTATTGCGTCTTTTATTTATATTTCCGTTTTCCTTTAAAATTCCAAAAACAAAACCATCAACTCCCAGTTTTTTGAACTGTTTGATATCTTGTTTCATTTCAACAAATTCATCATCGTTATAAATAAAATCGCCACCACGAGGTCGTATAATGACATGCATTTTTATAGCTAATTTTTCACGCACCCTAACCGCTAAGATTGGATTTGGAGTTGTTCCGCCAAGTTTCATATTATCGCATAGTTCGATTCGGTCTGCTCCATTTTCCTGAGCGATTATGGCCGATTCATAATTGAAGCATGCTATTTCGAGTTGATTTTTTTTCATTTTGAATATATTTTTCTCAAAAACTACAAACCACTAAATTATAAAAAAACCCGCTCTTAACAGAGCAGGTTTTAAATATAATGCAAGATGAATTAAATTACCATTTAATAATAGCGCTCGCCCAAGTAAATCCACTTCCGAAAGCTGCTAAAACTACTGTATCTCCAGATTTGATTTTGCCTTGTTCCCAAGCTTCTGTCAAAGCGATCGGAATAGATGCTGCAGTTGTATTTCCGTACTTCTGAATATTATTATGCACCTGATCATCTGTCAATTTGAATTTATTCTGAATGAATTGTGAGATTCTCAAATTCGCCTGATGCGGAATCAACATATCAATATCTGAAACCTGTAAGCCATTTGCTTCTAAACCTTCATTGATGACCTCAGCAAAACGAACCACTGCATTTTTAAATACAAACTGCCCATTCATATAAGGATAATAGCTTTCGTCATTTGGATCATTATCTGCAATAATATCAGTTACCCAACGCGCTCCCATTCCGGGTGCCTGCAAAGCTAATTCCTCAGCGTGTTGTCCTTCTGAATGTAAATGCGTGGATAAAATTCCTTTTGATAAATCTTCTTCACGACTTAAAACTGCCGCTCCTGCTCCATCTCCAAAAATCACCGACACTCCTCGTCCACGAGTTGTCATGTCTAATCCGGTTGAATGCACTTCAGAACCAATTACCAAAATGTTTTTATACATTCCGGTTTTAATGTATTGATCTGCAACAGAAATTGCATAAACAAAACCAGAGCATTGATTTCTTACATCTAATGCTCCAACTGTTCGTAATCCTAAATCACGTTGTACTAAAACTCCGGGACCTGGAAAATAGTAATCTGGACTTAATGTAGCAAAAACTACAAAATCAATATCTTCTTTGGCTACGCCAGAACGTTCTATTGCAATTTTAGCTGCTTTTACTCCCATTGAAGTTGTGGTATCCTCTCCACGAATGATGTGTCTGCGTTCCTGAATTCCGGTACGTTCCTGAATCCATTCGTCATTGGTATCAATTAATTTAGACAAATCATCGTTGGTCACAACATTTGAAGGAACATAATATCCTAAGCCCGCTATTTTTGAATGATACATATTCTTTTATTATTTGTTAAAAAATTGGATTGCAAATTTACGTATACTTTAAAACATAAGCGTCCAAATTACTATTTTTTTCGTTATTAGCAATTTAATATAATTTAATTATACATTAGATAATGTTCTTTTATTGATCGAAAAAACAGTTTTAGCATCGAAAGCCTGAAAAGTATGAAAATAGTTCAAAAAATGTAACAATATTGAAGTACTTTAGTCAAACATCCTGAATACCATTTTTAAACCACTAAAATTCAAATTATGAAATTAAAGGTTACATTATTATTATTCTTAAATGTTGGCTTTTTTACTTTTGCGCAAGAAAATTTAACCTACCAAAAACCATCTAAATCTATTTTAGATTTAGCCGATTATGAAAGGGCTCCGACAGTATCAATGGATACTAAAAAAGAATACATGCTGTTTATGTATAGAAGTACTTACAAAACATTAGACGATTTAAATCAGGAAGAACTTCGTTTGGGAGGTTTGAGAATTAATCCAATAACGAATATATCAAGTTCAGTTACCTATCTGAATAATTTAAAAGTTAGAAAAGTAAATGGTAAGGAAGAGATTCAGGTTGCCGGATTACCAAGTAATCCTAAAATAAGCAATATTCTTTGGTCGCCAAACGATAAAAAAATAGCATTCTCAAACACTATTGCTACTGGCGTAGAACTTTGGGTTCTGGATGTTGCATCGGCGCAAGCCACAAAACTTACAGAGGCAAACGTAAACGCCAACTTAGGAAATCCTTTTAACTGGTTTTTAGACAACGAAACGATTTTGGTAAAAATGCTTCCCAAAGACAGAAAACCATTATTAGATTCTAAAAAAGATTTACCAACCGGACCAATCATCTCAAATACATCCGGGACAAAATCTCAGAACAGAACATATCCTGATATGCTAAAAAATCAGAATGATGAAATCAACTTTGAGAACATTACCACGTCTGAATTATACAAAGTAAATTTAAACGGAACTGCAACCTTGTTTAAAGATACAGCTATGTATTTTGGTGAAAAAATTTCTCCAGACGGAAATTACATCATGCTAACTACGATTCAAAAACCATTCTCCTATGTAGTTCCTTTATATAGATTCCCGTCTAAAACTATTGTTTATGATGCTAGGGGAAAAGAGATCAAAACTGTAAACGAAGTTCCGCTTAACGAAGTGATTCCAAAAGGTTTCATGGCAGTGAGAAAAGGAAAAAGAGATATGGCATGGAGAACTGATAAACCAGCGACTTTATATTATGCTGTAGCTTTAGACGAAGGAGATCCTGCTAATAAAGTTGATTTTAGAGACGAAGTTTTTCTTTGGGACGCTCCTTTTACAAATGAAGCCACTTCATTGGTAAAGACACCTCAGCGTTTTAGCGATATTATTTGGGGAAATGACAATATTGCAATGGTTTCTGACGAATGGTATGACACTCGTAACACTAAAACGTATGTCATAAATCCTTCAAATCCTGCGCAACAGCCAAAAGTAATTACAGACAGAAACTCTCAGGATGTATATTCAGATCCAGGTATTTTTGAAACTAAAAAGAACGAATACAACAAATATGTTTTAGCTATCGAGAATGACAATGCTTACCGTATTGGAGATGGTTATACAAAAGAAGGTCAATTTCCTTTTATTGATCAGTTCAATCTAAAAACCTATCAATCAAAACGTATTTATACTTCTCCTTATAAAGACAAAAAAGAAGATTTATTAGAAATCGAAGATTTCAAATCAGGAAAAGTTTTAGTTCAGATTCAATCGAAAAATGAATATCCGAATTATTATTTCAGAAACATCAAAAAACAAAACAGTCTGACGCCAATAACAACTTTTAAAAATCCGTTTGAAAGTATTAAAAATGTCAGCAAAGAAGTAATCAAATACAAACGTAAAGACGGTGTTGAATTATCCGGAACTTTATATTTGCCTGCAGGTTATGACAAAGTAAAAAAAGAAAAATTACCGTTATTGATCTGGGCTTATCCGGCAGAATACAAAGACAAAAACAGTGCTGGACAATCGACTCAAAACTCAAATGAATTTACTTTTCCTTATTACGGATCTTTCGTTTATTGGGTAACAAAAGGATATGTAGTTTTAGACGATGCTGCTTTCCCAATTATTGGAGAAGGAACAACAGAACCTAATGACAATTTCATTTCTCAGTTGGTAGATAACGCAGCAGCGGCAATTGATGCTGTTGATGCTTTAGGATATATTAACCGCAAGAAAGTAGCCGTTGGAGGACATTCTTATGGTGCTTTCATGACGGCAAATTTATTGACACATTCTAATCTTTTTGCGTGTGGAATTGCGAGAAGCGGTGCATACAACAGAACACTAACCCCATTTGGGTTCCAGACTGAACAGCGTAACTACTGGGAAGTTCCGGAAGTTTACAATACAATGTCACCTTTTATGAATGCTGATAAAATGAAAACACCACTTTTATTGGTTCATGGTGAAGCCGATAATAATCCGGGTACTTTTACTTTGCAGACAGAACGTTATTTCCAGGCTTTGAAAGGTTTAGGAGCTAATGCCAGAATGGTCATTTTACCGAAAGAAGCACATAGCTACGTGGCCAAAGAAAACATTCTACACTTACTTTGGGAACAAGATCAGTTCTTAGAGAAGTATTTAAAAAACTAGACAATCTAATATTGTAGGTATAAAAAACCCGACAGATTAAAAAACTGTCGGGTTTGCTATTTTTAACGGTTCCGAAAATTATCTAATTATCTAATTGTCACATTTTTTAATTAAAGATAATTCAAGCCTAAGAAAATTTCTTGTTCCAGCGGCAAATCAATTTCACTTTCAAAAAAGATCAATTGCCTTTTATAAACTGTTTCAATTAAATAATGATTTCCTCTAAAATAAGTTCTTCTGATTTTCACTGGTAATTTAGACTCAGAAAGCATTTTCAACTGGTGTGGATAAACTAACGTTTTGTGTGTTTCATCTTCATAATCGAGCAATAAATGAGTTGGTATTTCATTTACTTCACCAAATAAGGATGCTACATATTTAGTTTGAGGATCCTCGTAAATCTTTGTTGGATTATCTTTAACTATAATTTCTCCATTACGCATTACTATCGCTTCATCTGCAAACGATAATGCATCAGTACTATCGTGTGTTGCAATGATGCAGGTAATTCCCTTTTGTTTTAAATATCGGAACAAATTTCGGCGCAAAGCATTTTTACGAAAAGCATCAATTTGACTAAACGGCTCGTCAAGTAAAATTACTTCCGGCTCCAAAGCCAAAACTCTTACCAAAGCGACACGCTGTTGTTGTCCTCCACTTAAAAATTTAGCCTTTACACTAGAGAACGATTCCATTTCGACCATCTCCAATAATTCCTGAACACGCAATTTTTTCATGTTGGCGAAACCATTCGAAAGAAATTTTCCAACATTTTCCGCAACCGTTTCGTAAGGAGACAAATCAAAATCCTGTGCCAGATATTTCATGTAAGGCATTCCCGGAATCAAATTATATTTCGGACCTAAGATTGGTTTTTCATTATAAAAAATCTTGCCTTCATCTAAATCATACAAACCATACATAAGCTTAAGAAGCGTGCTTTTTCCGCAGCCGCTTTCGCCAATAATGGCAATATTTTCACCTTTGTTTATAGTAAAGGAAACGTCTTTAATAACGGGTTTATCGGTATAGGAGAAAGAAATATTCTGAATGTCGAGCATGGGTTGTATTTGAGAGTACAAATTTACAATGTTTAAATTCTAAAGTCAAAAAAAAAGCTGCTTCAATTAAGAAACAGCTTTTAAAATTTTTTATTGTCTTAGAAACTATTTTCCAGCTTCAGTTTTAGCATCATTTACCATTTTGTCATTTGCTGTAATAGCAAACTCAACACGACGGTTTTGGCTTCTTCCTTCCGGAGTATCATTTGTTGCAATTGGATCAGCAATTCCTAAACCTGAAGTTTTGAAACGGCTTGATTTTAATCCTTTTGAAACTAAATAAGCTTGCACAGAAGCAGCTCTTTGTCCTGAAAGCGTCAAGTTATATTCCGGTTTTCCAGTGTTATCTGTATAACCAAAAATTTCGATATTAGTATCTCCGTATTCAGTAAATACAGGGATTAATTTATCTAAATTCGCTTTTGCCTGAGTAGTCAAAGTTGATTTATTAGTATCAAAACGAACTGCATTTTCGTTTAAAGTTAAGTGAATACCTTCACCTACTCTTTCAACATCAGCACCAGGTAAGGCCTGATCGATTTCACGAGCTTGTTTATCCATTTTATTTCCAATAAGTGCTCCGGTTCCACCACCAACGGCAGCACCAATTGCAGCACCTAAAGCAGCATTTCCGCCTTTCCCTAAATTATTTCCTAAAATACCACCAATAAGACCACCGGCAACTACTCCGATTCCGGCTCCTTTTTGTGTGTTATTTGCATTTTTAACTGAATCGCAGCTTGTAAAAAAACTAACTAATACAAGTAAACTACTCAACCCTAAAACTGTTATCTTTTTCATGTGTATATATTTTAATATTAATTGGCTCTTTGAAATTGGTAAGTAACATCTTTAGTTTGTCCACCTACATTAATGTTGTCTATTAACTCAAAAGAGTTGTCTGTTACACCGGCAACCTTTAGTAAATAGCCTTCCTTAACGTTTTTCGATTTTGTTCCAGGATTAACAATTTTTAGTACAAAAAGACCTTGATTATTTATACTCCACACAATTGGAGAAGTAAATGCCGTACAACTTGGAGCTGTCAATGTCATTGTACCTTTATTATTGTTTGAAATAAAACTCCAGGTACTACCAATAAAACATTTAGAATCCGCAAGATCAAATGAATTTACTTTAATATACTCTGAACCTGGGTAAGACACATTAGTTAGGACCCAATTTCCTTTAAGCGCTACTTGAGTCGATTTGTCAAGTTTAGTCGAAAGCGTTGGTGCTTCTGTTGAAGCTGTTGTAGACGAAGCTGATTTACACGCGAATACCATTGTGGCGATCATGCAAATGAAAAGAATTTTCTTCATTTTGTACATTTTTTAAGTTAATACTTACAGGTTTTACAATTACTGTACCACAAATATACGATTCATTGAAATATTAACAGTTCCAAAATCTAATTATTTTCTTTCAAAATTAACACTTCGGTCATTTTGTCACCTAAAAAACAATTGGTATTCTATTTGAAGGAATGAGAATCATCACATTAAACTAAAAAATTAAAAAATATGACAACAGGTAAAATTAATGTTTCAGTAGAAAACATCTTTCCCTTAATCAAAAAGTTCTTATACAGCGATCACGAAATTTTCTTGCGTGAGCTGGTTTCAAATGGAACCGATGCTACTTTAAAATTAAAACACCTTATTAGCATTGGCGAAGCTAAAGTTGAATACGGAAATCCGGTTATTGAAATCAAAGTTGATAAAGAAGGGAAAAAAATCCACATTATCGATCAAGGTTTAGGTATGACTGCAGACGAAGTAGAAAAGTACATCAACCAGGTTGCTTTTTCCGGAGCTGAAGAATTCCTTGATAAATACAAAGATTCCGCTAAAGATTCTGGAATTATTGGTCATTTTGGTCTTGGTTTCTATTCTGCCTTTATGGTTGCTGAAAAAGTAGAAATCATTACTAAATCATACAAAGATGAGCCAGCTGCACACTGGACTTGTGACGGTAGCCCTGAATTTACTTTAGAGCCAGCTGACAAAACTTCACGTGGTACTGAAATCATCCTTCATATCGCTGAAGATTCTCTTGAATTTTTAGAAGATTCAAAAATTGCTGGTTTACTAAGCAAGTACAACAAGTTTATGCCTATTCCGATTAAATTCGGAACAAAAACAGAAACACTTCCAAAACCGGAAGATGCTCCTGAAGATTACATCAATGAAACTGTTGAAATTGACAACATCATCAACAATCCAAACCCGGCATGGACAAAACAGCCATCTGAATTATCTGAGGAAGATTACAAAAACTTCTACAGAGAGTTATACCCAATGCAGTTTGAAGAACCGTTATTCAACATTCATTTAAATGTAGATTATCCGTTTAACTTAACCGGAATTTTATATTTCCCTAAGTTAGGTTCTGACATGCAAATTCAGAAAGATAAAATTCAATTGTACCAAAACCAGGTTTACGTTACAGATAACGTAGAGGGAATTGTACCTGAATTTTTGACGATGTTAAAAGGTGTGATTGACTCTCCGGATATCCCTTTGAATGTTTCTCGTTCAGGTTTACAGGCGGATGGTTCAGTGAAGAAAATCTCAAACTACATTACTCGTAAAGTTGCCGATAAACTAAAAGCTTTATTCAGTGAAAATCGTGCTGATTTTGAAGCAAAATGGAACGATATTAAAATTGTTTTAGAGTACGGAATGCTTTCTGAAGATAAATTCTACGAAAAAGCAGGTGCATTTGTATTGTATCCAACTGTAGATGACACTTACTTTACCCTTGAAGAATTAAAAGAAAAATTAAAAGAAAACCAAACGGATAAAGACGGAAAACTGGTAGTGCTGTATGCTGGAAATAAAGATGCACAACACTCTTATATTGAAACAGCAAAAGAAAAAGGATACGAAGTATTGCTTTTAGATTCTCCGATTATTTCACATTTGATTCAAAAAATTGAAGGTGATAATAAAGATGTGACTTTTGTTCGCGTGGATTCTGATCATATTGATAATTTAATCAAAAAAGACGAAAACACGATTTCTAAATTATCTGATGAAGAAAAAGAAACACTAAAAACTTCATTAGAAGCTTATATTCCAAAAGCATATTCTGTACAATTAGAAGCTATGGACAGCCAGGCAGCTCCGTTCATTATCACGCAACCAGAATTTATGCGTAGAATGAAAGAAATGAGCCAGTCAGGCGGCGGCGGAATGTTCGGAATGGGTAATATGCCGGAAATGTACAATTTAGTTGTAAATACAAATTCTGATTTAGCAACAAGTATCTTAAATACAGAGGACAAAACACATCAGGAACACTTGGTAAAACAAGCTTTAGACTTAGCGAAGTTATCGCAAAACCTACTAAAAGGTGAAGCTTTAACAGCTTTTGTAAAAAGAAGTTTCGAAATGATTAAATAAAGTTTTTTTTCAAAAAAAATAATTTTTAAAATCCTGTGGGTCTGACTCACAGGATTTTTTTATTGGAATTATTTTTTTTATTACATTTGAAAGCCTTTTAATCTAATCTTAAACTAAAACTACTATGAAAAAAACAGCTTTTTTACTTCTAAGTCTTTGCGCTACAGCATTAATTTATGTTTCTTGTTCAAATAATGATGATGTTGTTAATGAAACTGACACTACCGCTGTAAGAGCCTCTGTCGCAATTGACGCAGCGAACGAAATGGACATCAATACCGGACTACTAGTAACAAACAGTTCACCAACTGCAAAATCAACTACTGATATTGCAGGCGTATGTGCTACAATTACAGTTTCTGGAGATTCTTATCCCAAAATATTTACCGTTGATTACGGAACAACAGGCTGTACCGATAACCAACTTATTAGAAAAGGTAAACTAAAAATTACACTTTCAGGACCAATTACCACTCAAGGAAGCAAGTTAACTATCGAGAGAATCGACTATTCTATTAACGGAATAAAACTAGAAGGAACAATTGAATACACAAATACTACTACTGCTCCAACTGTACCACAATGGAGTAGAAAAGTTACTAACGGAAAATTTACTGATCTTCAGGGAAGAGTGTATACAAACTCCGGAATGCATACTGTAAAACAAACAGCAGGTGTTGACACCCCTTATATTTTAACAGATAATGTATATGAAATGACAGAAGGAAATCATACAGTAACAACAGACAAGGATGCAACCCTAACCTTGACCGTTCAGGAAACATTAGTTAAAAAACAATCATGTGCTTATATCTCTAAAGGAAAATTAAAAGTAGAAGGCGGGTTTCTTAAAGGTGTTATTGACTACGGAAACAATGATTGTGATAGTATATTCACTTATACTCATGAAAGTGGCATTAGCTATACTTTAGCCATGTAAAAGTCTCATTTTTATAAAAATACAGCAATCCCAATTTAGAAATAAATTGGGATTTATTTTTTATTAAAATTTAAATCCCAAACACTACATTCAAACTATTTTCTTTATTTTGCACCAAAATCTAAAAACCAATGAAAAAATCAATTATTGCCTTTGTTGCCCTTGCCCTATTAGCATCATGCAGCAAAAAAGAATCTGCTGACAACCTGCACATCACAGGAAACATTAAAGGATTAAAAAACGGAACTTTATATATTCAAAGAATTGTTGACACCTCACTTGTCGCAATAGATAGTGTCAAAATCGACGGAAACTCAACTTTTGAACGTGATATCAAATTAGAATCTCCAGAAATGCTTTATTTATTCCTGGATCGGGGAGTAAGCAACTCAATGGATAATAACATTCTGTTCTTTGCAGAACCTGGAAATATTAATATCGAAACTAATTTGGATAATTTTATTTACGGTGCTAAAATAACAGGATCAAGAAATCAGGAATTGTATGAAGAATACAAAAAGATAAACTCTCGTTTTAATGATGAAAACCTAAACATGGTTGAATCAAAATTTAGAGCACTTAAAAGACAAGATCAAAAAGCAGTGGATAGTATTGATGCAAAACAACAATCTAATATCAAGAGAAAATACTTGTACGCTACAAACTTCGCCATTAACCACAAAGATCACGAAATAGCACCGTATATCGCTTTAGCTGAGATTTATGACATCAACATTAAGTTTCTTGATACCATTCAAAAATCAATGACTCCAAAAGTAGCACAATCACTTTACGGAAAAAAGCTAACCAAATATGTTGCTGACATTAAAAAGCAAGAACAAAAGTAGTTTTTGCAACACTCATAAAAAAGTCCTGAATAATTTCAGGACTTTTTTTATGGAATGAAATTCCAAATTCTAACTTAACAGAAGTAAAAACAGCTATTTTTTTTTATCCACAGCTTTTCGTATTGATCCCTACAATTGGATTTCAGGATTTCAATTTTGGAGTTTTTACAGAAAGTTTAAAACAAAAAAACCACCACTAAAAAGTGATGGTTTTACGTTGAGCCGGCGGAGGGACTCGAACCCACGACCTGCTGATTACAAATCAGCTGCTCTAGCCAACTGAGCTACGCTGG
>NZ_JAUTYT010000012.1:0-208537 GCF_041946075.1 Flavobacterium sp. LAR06
CACGACCTGCTGATTACAAATCAGCTGCTCTAGCCAACTGAGCTACGCTGGCGACTCATTACGGGTGCAAATATAAAACGGATTTTCGTTTTTACCAAAATAAATTTGCAATAAATTTAAATAAAAAACCACCACTAAAAAGTGATGGTTTTATGTTGAGCCGGCGGAGGGACTCGAACCCACGACCTGCTGATTACAAATCAGCTGCTCTAGCCAACTGAGCTACGCTGGCGACTCATTACGGGTGCAAATATAAAGCGGTTTTTCGTTTTACCAAAATAAATTTGCACTTTTTTATACTTTTTTTCGCTTACAATTCGTTGATTTTAGCAATCAATTGATTAGCAGTTTCTTCCAATTCAACATTGATTTGTTTGAAGTGCGCTTTTTTGTTTTCAACGTTCTTTGCGTTCACTTTTGTGATCAAAGTATCGAAAGCAGCAATAGCCTGATCGATCAAAGCATTCGTTTCTGGAGTAGGATTTCCTGTAGTAGACATTTCAAATAAGTAAATTGCCTCAATAATATCTCCTAATACGAAGTTGATGTCTTTCTTTAAATTTTTAACGTTTGCCATTTTTATTTTAATTTTAATTTGCGTCTGCAAAAGTACATATAATCTTTATATTTAGCCCTATGAAATGTAAATTTCTAAAATAGAAGCTTTTCCGTTCAAAATAAATGCATTTATCTCAGCTGGAACCAAAACTGTATCTCCTTTTATATAGGTTTGTCTAAAACCATCAAATTCAATTTCAAAGCTTCCTTCAATACACATATAAACGGTAAATGTTTCTCCTGATTTAGAAACTTCCAGTTTATCTTTTAACGGAATAAAATTGGTCGTAAAATAAGGACAATCTACAACAGTATTTGAAGTATTGGCTTTTGTATCGTATTTCTTCTGCGTATCTACTTTTTTATAATTGATAGCATCAAGAGCTAAATCTACATGCAATTCTCTTTTATTCCCCTGAGCATCTACACGATCAAAATCATATAAACGATAGGTAATATCAGAAGTTTGCTGAATCTCGGCCACAACTAATCCTGCACCAATTGCATGCACGGTTCCCGTTTCTAAAAAGAAAACATCTCCAACCTTTGCCTTAACGTCATCTAAAATAGAAACTAGTGTGTTGTCGTTCAGGTGCTTTAAATATTCTTCTTTACTCGAATCTTCTTTAAAACCAACAATAATTCTTGCATCGGCATCAGCCTGAGTTACAAACCACATCTCCGTTTTACCAAAAGAATTATGACGCTCTTTTGCCAATTTATCATTTGGATGAACCTGAATAGAAAGATCTTCACGAGCATCTAAATATTTAAAAAGTAATGGGAATTGTTTTCCGAAACGTTTGTAAACTGTTGTTCCTAAAATTTCATTTGGCGTTTCATCAATAAGATCCATTAATGATTTTCCTTTTAAAAAGCCATTTGCAACAACACTTACATCGCCTTCAACAGTTGATAATTCCCAGCTTTCACCGGTAATTTTAGAAACTATTGGTTTATTCAGAATGGTTTTTAATTTTTCTCCGCCCCAGATTCTGTCTTTTAAAATGGGCTCGAATTGTAAAGGGTATAAGTTTGGTTTCATTTTTTTTCGGCTAATATCTTTATTAAATCGTTTTTGAACTAATACTAATTCTTTAGTTTATAATACTAATTCTCTAATTGTTTCTAAGGCTTTCTCAATATGTTTGGCTGCATTCATACTATCAAAAATATAAATTACAACACCATTTCTGTCTATAATATAAGTTACTCTTCCCGGCAAAAGACCAAATAAATTATTTCGAACTCCAAAAACTTGTCTCAGTCTTTTATCAGGATCTGATAACAATATAAAAGGCAATTCATGTTTCTTGGCAAATTTATGATGCGATTTTACGCTATCACTGCTAATCCCGATTACCTCAGCACCCAAATCCTTGAAATCCTCGTACTGATCCCGAAAACTGCATGCTTCAGTAGTACAACCTGGAGTATTATCTTTTGGATAAAAATAGATCACGAGTGGCTTTCGACCCAAAAAACTTTGGCTTTCAAAAACTTCTCCATGACTATCTTTAGCAGTAAAATTCGGAACGATATCTCCTATTTTTAATGACATTTACTATTCTCCTTTATAAGTTACAAAATTGCGGTCCGTTTCATTCAAAACAACTTCTAAATCAAAGTCGGCATGAATTTTTTTTCTAATTTTATTCCATATCACAACCGCAATATTCTCAGCAGTTGGGTTCAAATCCTGAAATTCCGGAACATCCAGATTCAGATTTTTGTGATCAAACGGTATTTCTACTTCTTCATGTATAATATCCGCTAATACTTTCACATCTAAAACAAAACCAGTTTCTGTGTCAATTTTTCCTGTAACACTCACTGTTAAACCATAATTATGACCATGAAAATTGGGATTATTACATTTTCCAAAAACAGCATTGTTTTTCTCAAACGTCCAATCTTTCCTGTGCAATCGATGTGCAGCATTAAAATGTGCTTTTCTTGATATGGTTACTTTCATTTGGGCTTTTGGTTGTCTTGGTTAAATTTTATGGTCTTCTAAATAATGATAAAATTCATCAAATATTATTTTGAACCAAACAGTGTAAATTTCGGGCTGTCTTTCAATATCTTCTTTTATATCTTCAATCTTCATCCATTTCCAGTCCTCTACCTCATCATGGTTAATCTCAGGGTTTTCATTAAAATACCCAATCATAACATGATCGAGCTCATGCTCTGTTAATCCGTTATCAAAAGGAGCTTTATATATAAAATGAAAAAGTTCTTTCAGTTCCGCTTTAAACCCCATTTCTTCAAATAATCTTCGGCTTCCGGCTTCAATGTTACTTTCACCTTCACGCTGATGACTGCAACAGGTGTTTGTCCAGAGTAAAGGAGAATGGTATTTTTGATGAGCACGCTGTTGTAACATTACCTCGTTTTTACTGTTTAAGATAAAAACAGAAAATGCGCGGTGCAAAAGTGCTTTTTCATGCGCTTCTAATTTTGGCATTAAGCCAATTTGCTCATCATTTTGATTTACTAATATTACGTTTTCTTCTATCATATGGCGTTTTGTACAAAACAAAAATACGAAAAAAGAAATGGCTTGAAAATCCTGAAAAAGATTGTGAAAAGTTTAACGAGCCTACATTTTCACAAGTCTTTACTATTCAAGACTTTAAAAACACCTATTTATTTAAAAACGTTTAAAAATAAGCTTAAAAAACTATATGCATTACTTTTACGTAAATAAAAAAAAGTTAAAACATACTTAAAAAAATCTCAATTGTAAATTAGACGACATTTCCAAAGTAACTCTCGTCGTACCTTTGGTTTATAAAATTACAGCCTCTCAAAAATTATGAAAACAAGAACCCAATTTTTCAGCCTTTGCTTTTTAATTCCGCTTTTTATTTTGCAGGCATGTGGCCAATCAACAAAAAAGCAAAACACAAAAACTATTGTTATGGAAAACAAAATAAATAAGTCCGGAAATCCTTATTACTCAAATACTGATACAACTGTATTGCACGTAAGTAATGCAGAATGGGAAAAAGTGTTACCAGAAGATGTTTACGCAGTAATGCGTGAGGCCGATACCGAAAGACCTTTTACAGGAAAATATTGGAATAGCGATGAAAAAGGAACTTACTACTGTGCTTCTTGCGGAAACAAACTTTTTAGATCTGGAGCCAAATTTTCCAGTAGCTGCGGATGGCCAAGTTTTTTTGAACAAGACAATAAAAAGAGCGTGGTTTATAAAGAAGATAATTCACTTGGAATGGAAAGGATTGAAGCTTTATGCGGACGCTGTGGCGGGCATTTGGGCCATTTATTTGATGATGGCCCCGAACCAACAGGAAAACGCTATTGCATGAACTCAATTGCCCTTGACTTTATTCCTGATAACAAATAATAAAAAAATGAAAAATACGATTTTAATTTGCTTACTTGCTTTATCCTTAAACGGATTTGCACAAAATAAAAAAGCTTCAAACCTTGAAACTATAACGCTTGGTGGTGGGTGCTACTGGTGCGTTGAAGCAGTTTACGAAAATTTGGATGGAGTAAAATCTGTTGTTTCTGGTTTCTCCGGAGGAAATATCGCGAATCCTACTTATGAAGAAGTTTGCACAGGTGAAACAGGTCACGCCGAAGTTGTTCAGATTACTTATGACAAAACTGTAACAGATATTAATGAAATTTTCAAGGTTTTCTTTACGGTTCACGACCCAACCACTTTAAACCGTCAGGGTGCAGATGTTGGAACACAATATCGTTCTGTCATTTTCTATAAAAATGACGAACAAAGAAAAGCAGCTCAAAGTATCATTGCTGAACTCAATAAAGCAAAAGTTTATAGCAGCCCGATTGTTACAAAAGTAGAGCCTTTTAAAAAGTTTTATAAAGCCGAGGATTATCACCAGAATTATTATGCAAACAATAAAAATCAACCGTATTGCAAAATGGTAATTCAGCCGAAAATAGAGAAATTTGAAAAAGTCTTCAAAGACAAACTCAAAAAGAAATAAACCATAAAAAAAGGGAAATGAATTAACTCATTTCCCTTTTTTTATTGGTCTTAAAACTATTGTTTAGCCACTTTTTTAAATCTCATCATTGGCACATCGCCCTCAATTAAATTTAGTTTTCCGTCTTTATCAATAGCATAACTTGTTATTTTTTTCATTTGCTGCAAAAACTGCTGCTCTCCCCCACCTTCGCAAAACATCATCGTTGCTGGTCCAGGCTCGCCAAAAGTTAATAATTTTCCATTTAAGGTATAAGGTGCGCTATATCCGTTGCATCCATTGTTCCCAAACACTTTTGTTTCTTTCTGGTCAAAAGTAATTTGTGGTTTTTTATTTGGATACAATCCCTCAAAAGCAATTCTTGGTCCTGAAATATATTCTAATTCCCAAGTTGTATCATAAATATTAGCTGTGTTTTTGACTTCTTTTGATGCCATACATGAAGTAAGTAATAATGTTAAAACTGAAACGACTGCAATAGTATATTTTTTCATAAATATTGTTTTTAAAAGATTAAAATTGTTTTTATAGAATGGTACTTCTCAATATTCGTGCCCGACTGCAAGTTTTATAAAAATTTAATATTTCATAAAAAGACCTCAGATTTGATTATGAAATTTCAATTTCTGATCTCTAAGTTACTTTATTTTAATTAAAAAACTATAGATCAAACACTTAAATTAAAACATACAATTATATTTTTTTTGTAATTTGCGGTGATCAAAAAACTAAAATCATCAATAAAAAACCAAAAAAATGAAGCAATTTCTTTTATTGTTTACCTTATTAATTAGTGCCGTCCCTATTCAGGCACAAGAAAACCTTCCAGCAGATTATCTTTCAAAAGAATTTCACAAAGGCCGACGCGAAGCTTTTAGAAATTTGATGCCAGCTAATTCTGTCGCAGTTGTTTTCTCTTACCCGGAAAGAGTTTTCTCCAAAGATGTTAATTACAACTACCATCAAAATCCTGATATGTATTATTTAACGGGTTACAAAGAACCAGACGGTGTATTACTAATCTTTAAAGAAAATCAGGGAACCGGTGAAACTTACAACGAAGTACTTTTTGTCAGAGAAAGAAATGCTGGAAGAGAAATGTGGACAGGAAGACGTTTAGGCGTTGAAGGAGCCAAATCTAAATTAGGATTTCCAAAAGCTTATAATGGTTCCGATTTTAATGCCTTTGCTATTGACTTCAAAAAATTTGATGAAATTATTTTTGACGAATCATCACCTGGAATTCAAGACAATACCTACGATCCTGCAGATTTATTTAATCTAATTCAGATTTTCAAAACAAAAGCCGGTATTGTAAGTGACGATAAAGCTTCAGCAAAAACTTTCACCAAAATTACCAACTCCCTTCGAGAAATCAAAACTCCTGAAGAAATGGAATTAATGCGCAAAACTGTTAAACTTTCCTGTGTTGCCCACAACGAAGTTATGAAAGCTGTTGGCCCGGATATGAGCGAAAACGAAGCTGACGGAATTCACGCTTACATTCACAAAAAATACGGTGCCGAGGGCGAAGGTTATCCACCAATCGTAGGTGTTGGCGCAAATGGCTGTATTTTGCATTATGGAGAAAACAACAGCACAAAAATGGATAATCAATTATTACTAATGGATGTTGGCTCAGAATATCATGGCTATTCTGCAGACGTAACGAGAACAGTTCCGGCAAATGGCAAGTTTTCTGAAGAACAAAAAGCCATTTACCAATTGGTTTATGATGCTCAGGAAGAAGTTTTTAAAATCTGTAAAGAAGGAACTCCTATTCAGGATTTAAATAAAAAATCAAAAGAAGTAATCGCTGCCGGATTAATTAAATTAGGAATCATTACAGATCCTAAAGATGTCAGACTATATTATCCTCACGGCTGTTCCCATTTCCTTGGCTTAGACGTTCATGATAAAGGAAATTACGGAGGAACCTTAAAAGAAAACATGGTGCTTACTGTTGAACCGGGAATCTATATTCCGGCAAACAGTAAATGCGATAAAAAATGGTGGAATATTGGTGTTCGAATCGAAGATGACATTGCAATCAAAAAAGATTCCTATGAAAATCTATCAGCAGAATCACCTAGAAAATGGGAAGAAGTCGAAAAAATGGCAGCACAAAAAAGTACTTTCAATGAAATGAAATTCCCTAAAATTTAATTTATAATTTTTAGGCACAGCTTAAAAGATTTTCACAAATTTTATAATCTAAGAGTTACGCCGAAAAATCTTTCTTTAATCTTTTAATCTGTAGCAAAAAAACAAAACCTCGTTTCAATTTTAAACGAGGTTTTTTTATGCAGTTTTAAGAAAAGCTTTTCAAACTTAAAGTGGATTTTACCGTACTTTTGTATTCCTAAAAATATAAAAAAATGAAAGCACTTACCTTTTCTTCTTTTGGAAATTCAGATGTTTTAGAATATATAGAAATACCGAATCCACAACTAAAAAGCGATGAAATTTTAGTCGAAATGAAAGCCATCGGATTAAACTTTGCCGATGTTTACAGACGAAAGGGAAATTATCACTTAAAAGGAAATCCGCCTTTTATTGCCGGTTATGAAGGTGCCGGGATTGTAGTTGACGCTAATAATCATCCGGAGTATAAAGTTGGAGATCGTGTGGCTTTCGCCGATGCTCCCTTCGCCAATGCCGAAATGGTTGCCGTAAACACAAATCATGTTTTACCCTTACCAGAAGCCATTTCTTTTGAAACCGCAGCCGCTATTTTATTGCAAGGTTTAACTGCACATTATTTAGCAACAGACAGTCATAAAACTCAAAAAGGCGAAACGGTTTTAATTCATGCCGTTGCTGGTGGAGTTGGTCAGACACTAACACAAATCAGCAAACTTTCAGGCGCCAATGTTATCGGTTTAACCTCATCATCAGACAAAGCAAAAGTAGCTTTTGAGCAAGGTGCAGATCATGTTTTTCTTTATAAGGACGATTGGAAATCGCAAGTTTTCAAAATAGCACCAAAAGGCGTGGATGTGGTTTATGACAGTATAGGAAGCACATTGATAGAAAGCTTCGAAGTCACAAAAGAATGCGGACAAGTCGTTTTCTTCGGAATGGCAGGCGGTGATCCAGCGCCGGTAGATCCAAGAATGTTGATGGATGGTTCTAAAACTTTAACTGGTGGCGATTTGTGGAGTTATTTAAACTCCAAAGAAGAACGAATCAAAAGAGCCAACCAGTTATTCTATTGGATTACCGAAGGAAAAATTACACTTTCAACACCAACATCTTTCAAATTATCTGAAGGAAAATTGGCGCACGATTTTCTGGAAAGCCGAAAAAGTACCGGAAAAATAATTCTGATTCCGTAAAACAAAGACTCACTTAAGTTTTTCGCCACGAATTCACGAATTTTAATTTTTATAATAATTCGTGAATTCGTGGCGATTTTTTCTAAAACACTTTATACTACAACTGATTAATCTCAATCTTCGTCAATTCAGACAATTCTAAGATTCTGTCAACCTCATTCTTATTGGCTACAAAAAACAAATAATTATCCCCCTGTGTATTGTAGGTCATTAATTCAAAATTACGCTTCTCTAAAGCCGATTGAAGATAAGGGAACAAATCATGACTGTATGTTTCGTCTGGATATTCGAAATTCAAATCTTCGCCAATCATTTCTGAGATAAAATATTCTGCATCTTCGGGATCAAATTTCCAATCACTGTTCCAGCAATCTATACTTTCAAAAAAACTCCAATGATTTTCAACAATCTTATGATATTCTTTTGATTCTTTTTTAAAATTCTTCAAAAGCTTTTTAGCTTGTTTTTGAAGTAATTTTTCTTCGACATTTCCTCTTGAAACCAGCGTGATAAATTCTTCAAAAGTTCCCTGGTTTATCTCGATTTCTTCCGGTAATAAATTATCTTCTGATGGAAGCTCGATACCCTCAGGTAATTCGATTTGCATATACTGGCAAATGCCTTGCAAAACTCTTCCGAATTCTTTAAAACCTATTTTCTGAACATCATTTTTCGGGTCATTAATGTCAATATATTCCGTATCAAGTATTCCTCTGACATAATCAAGAAAATAACTATTATTGTACAAAATTCTAAAATCATTAGTTTCTAAACTATTGGTGCAACAAAAGAAAATGACGAAATTATGCAAAACATGTTTTAAATGTTTTTTCATTTCCGGAGTTGGCGGCTCCGTATAAAATTGAATATGAATATAATCGTATTCTAATTCTGCCTGAATATCCTCTTCTGAGATAGCTCCAATATTGAGTTTTTTATACAATTCATTTAAAACTTCATAAGCATTTTTCAATCCCGCTTTCTTAATTCCATTTTGCGCTTCTTCATTATTAAATGAATTTGGAAACGAATATAAATTTACCGAAACCGTATCATAAATCCCTATTAGTTTAATCTCTAATTTATTCTCTTCATCATATAAATAAGAATAAATTGAATCAACAACATCAAAAGAAACAATCGATTTTGGATCATTATTTCTGCCAAATAAATTAGAAAAGAAATCTTTTATCAAAATATATTATTTTAAAGTTTCAGCAATCATTAAAGCACATTTTTCACCATCAATTGCAGCTGAAATAATTCCACCCGCATAACCCGCTCCTTCTCCACATGGATACAAACCTTTTATTTGTAAATGCTCGTAAGTTAAAGGATCTCTCGGAATTCTAACGGGAGATGATGTTCTGCTTTCCGGAGCATGTAAAATCGCTTCGTTAGTCAAATAACCACGCATCGATTTTCCGAATTCTTTAAAACCTTCACGTAAAATCTGTGATAAAAACCCAGGGAAAACCTGCCCCATTTCAACCGAAGTTGTTCCCGGAACATAAGACGTTTTCGGAATATCAGCCGAAACTTTATTTTGGGTAAAATCAACCATACGCTGAGCCGGAACTTTTTGAGTCTCTCCTGCCAAATGCCATGCTTTTTGTTCAATACTTTTTTGAAATTCCATTCCGGCTAAAGCTCCAAATTTTGCAAAAGGTTTAAAATCTTCCAATTTCAATTCGATCACAATTCCTGAGTTTGCCGTAGCCTGATCCCGTTTAGATGGCGACCAGCCATTTGTAACCACTTCACCCGGACTTGTAGCGCAAGGTGCAATAACACCACCCGGACACATACAAAACGAATACATTCCCCGTCCGTTTACTTGTTTTACGATAGAATATGGTGCCGGAGGCAAATGCTCGCCACGATAATCACAACTGTACTGTATACTATCTATTAGTTCTTGCGAATGTTCTGCACGAACCCCTAAAGCAAAAGGTTTTGCTTCTATAAAAATTTTCTTTTTATCTAATAATTCAAAAATATCACGCGCCGAGTGTCCTGTTGCCAAGATTAATTTATTCGCCAGAATTTTGTCTCCTGTTTGCGTTACGATTCCTTCAACTTCATTATTTTTCACCAAAATATCAGTTACTCTGGTATCAAACAAAACCTTACCACCAAATTCGATGATTTTATTTCGAATATCTTCAATGATTTTAGGTAATTTATTCGTTCCAATATGTGGATGCGCTTCAACCAAAATATCTTCAGAAGCTCCAAAAGCTACTAAAAGTTCTAAAATTCTGGTAACATCGCCACGTTTTTTTGAACGTGTATATAATTTTCCGTCAGAATAGGTTCCGGCCCCGCCTTCTCCAAAACAATAATTAGAATCTTCGTTTACTAAATGATCCACATTGATTGCTTTTAAGTCACGTCGGCGACCGCGGACATCTTTTCCGCGTTCGATTACAATTGGCTTTAAGCCTAATTCAATTAATTGCAATGCAGCAAAAAGTCCAGCCGGACCTGCTCCAACTACGATTACTTCCTGCGCAGAAGAAACGTCTTTATATAGAGGTAATTCGATTTTAGTTTCCTGAAAAGGTTCGCCCTGCAAATAGATAATTACTTTCAAATTGATTTTGATCGCTTTTTGACGCGCATCAATCGAACGTTTTAAAATAGAAATATGTTGAATTTCCTTAGGAGAAACCTTTATTTGTTTAGACAAATAGTCTTTTAGCAACAATTCGTTTGCAGCTATTTCCGGAGTTACCTGAAGTAAAAGTTCTCTTGGCATTGTATTTTATTTTTCAATTAGCTTTTCTATTTATGAAAAGAACATGCAAAAATAACATTTTGAAATGAGATTATATAATTAACAGCAAAGTGCGCAAAGATTTAATTTTACTTTGTGTATTTTTTTTCGTAAAACCATACCTTTAAAAAATCTTAGCGCACTTTGCGGTTAATTATGTAGCAACTTTTCTCTTCTTCGTAGAAATAGACTTTGTACCTTTGCATCTCTGAACCTATGCCCCTTAAAAAAATGTCTAGAAAAATAAAATTAATTTGGGATTTTCGTGGTCCGGCATCAGCAAAAACAGCCGAACATCACGAAATTCATTTGAAAGAATATATCGCTATAGAAAAGCTTCCGCTAAATATTACAGGTTTTAAAATTGTAAACGACATGCACGCGACTGCTTTTATGGTGGTTACAGAAGAAAATATGATTTCGGTAAGAGATGCTTTGAAACCGCATCGTGGGGAGGTTTATTCTGAGTGAGATGTGAAATGAAAAATGTGAGATGTATGTATCAAAAATACATTTCACATCTCACATTTAACTTATAACTAATTAGCTACTTCACTAATAAACTTAATTCTCATCAACCTTAATTCATCAATATCATAATCACCATCAAATTCCTTCAATGCATCTTCGATTTTATCTGATTCTGATTCCATGAAATAATCGTGAATTTCTTCCTGCTGATCATCATCAAGCATATCATCAACCCAATATTTAATATTCAGTTTTGTACCAGCATAAACGATCTGTTCCATTTCTTTGATCAAAGCGTCCATCGTTAAACCTTTTGCAGAAGCAATATCATTTAAAGATAACTTTCTATCTATATTCTGAATGATATATAGTTTATTGGCCGAATTTACTCCGGTAGATTTAACTACTAAATCGTCTGGTCGGATAATATCATTATCTTCAACATAACGACTGATCAGAGCTACAAATTCGCCACCGTATTTTTTTGCTTTTCCTTCGCCAACTCCATGGATATTATACAATTCCGTTAAGGAAATTGGATATTTCAAAGCCATATCTTCTAAAGAAGGATCCTGAAATACCACAAATGGAGGAACTCCTAGTTTCTTAGCAACTTTTTTACGAAGTTCGCGCAACATCCCCATTAAAACTTCATCAGCTGTTCCTGATGATTTTGATGCTGTTACGATTGCTTCATCTTCAGATTCATTGTATTCATGATCCTCAGACATCAAAAAGGATACGGGTTTTTTAATGAAGTTCAAACCTTCTTTAGTGATTTTCACTACACCATACGTTTCAATATCTTTTGATAAATAACCTGCAACTAAAACTTGTCGAAGCAAAGCCATCCAATATTTTTCGTCATGATCTGATCCTGAACCAAAAAAAGACTGTGTATCTGTTTTATGTGCCTTAATAACTGCATTTATGCGACCAATTAAAGTAAACACAATTTCTTTTGATTTGTAAATATGTTTGGTGTCACGAACGATTTCCAACAATTTAACGACCTGATCTTGTGCTTCGATTTTATTCTTCGGATTACGAACGTTATCGTCCATATCTGCGCCTTCTCCGGTTTCGCTGTCAAACTCTTCACCAAAATAATGCAATAGGAACTTTCTTCGTGACATTGAGGTTTCGGCGTAAGCCACAACTTCCTGTAAAAGGGCGAAACCAATTTCCTGTTCAGCGACTGGTTTTCCTGACATGAATTTCTCCAGCTTTTCTACATCTTTATAAGAGTAATAAGCTAAACAATGTCCTTCTCCTCCATCACGACCGGCACGACCCGTTTCCTGGTAATAACTCTCAAGTGATTTTGGAATATCGTGATGAATTACAAAACGAACGTCTGGTTTATCAATTCCCATTCCGAAAGCGATTGTTGCTACCACCACATCTACGTCTTCCATCAAAAACATATCCTGGTGTTTGGCACGGGTTTTAGCATCCAGACCTGCGTGATAAGGAACAGCACTGATTCCGTTTACTTGTAAAACTTCGGCAATAGATTCGACTTTTTTACGGCTTAAGCAATAAATAATTCCGGATTTGCCTTTATGTTGTTTGATAAATCGAATGATATCCGATTCAATATTTTTCGTTTTTGTGCGAACTTCGTAGTACAAGTTCGGCCTATTGAATGATGCTTTGAAAGTATTTGCATCAGACATATCAAGGTTTTTCAGAATATCTTCCTGAACTTTTGGGGTTGCAGTTGCGGTAAGTCCTATAATTGGTACCTGACCTAATTGTTTTATTATATTTTTTAGATTTCGGTATTCCGGCCGAAAATCATGTCCCCATTCTGAAATACAATGCGCTTCATCAATTGCGACAAACGAAATGGGCACACTCTGTAAAAAAGCCACATATTCTTCCTTTGTCAAAGATTCCGGCGCCACATACAATAGTTTGGTTAAACCTGAGGTAATGTCTTTTTTTACTTGTGCAATTTCTGTTTTTGTGAGGGAGGAATTTAGCACATGGGCAATTCCGTTTTCTGAAGAAAGGCTTCGAATCGCATCAACCTGATTTTTCATCAAAGCAATCAAAGGAGAAACAACAATAGCTGTTCCGTCTTGAATTAAAGCGGGTAATTGATAACAAAGAGACTTTCCACCGCCGGTTGGCATAATTACAAAAGTATTCTTCTTATCTAAAATACTCGTAATGACTTGCTCCTGCAAGCCCTTAAATTGGCTAAAGCCGAAATACTTCTTTAATTCCTTGTGTATTTCAATTTCGTTTGAATTCATTCTTTATATTAATGGATATTTTGTATAAATTTGCAACACATAAAGATACAACTTTCTTTTATACATACAAATTTTAAATATTCTGTTTTGATTTCAAAAGAAAATATATTGGCGATCGCCAAAAAAACCATACTATCTGAAAGTGAAGCGATTACAAAGTTAATTGATTTTCTTGACGAAAATTTCTACGAAGCTGTTCAACGCATTTACGAAACCAAAGGCCGATTGATCGTTACCGGAATAGGAAAAAGCGCAATAATTGCCCAAAAAATGGTTGCTACTTTTAACTCAACCGGAACCCCTTCTATGTTTCTACATGCCTCAGAAGCTATTCATGGCGACTTAGGAATGATTCAAAAAGAAGACATCATTATTTGCATTTCAAAAAGCGGTAACAGTCCTGAAATAAAAGTCCTTGTTCCTTTATTGAAACGTTTCGGAAACATTTTAATTGCCATCACAGGAAACATAACTTCATCTTTAGCAAAAGGCTCTGATTACGTCCTGAACACTACAGTTGAGATGGAAGCCTGCCCAATAAACCTTGCCCCAACAAACAGTACAACAGCACAGCTTGTAATAGGTGATGCATTAGCCGTTTGTTTGATGGAAATGCGCGATTTTAAACCAGAAGATTTTGCCGTATATCACCCAGGTGGTGCTTTAGGAAAAAAACTATTACTTCGTGTGAAAGACATGATTGAACATTCGTTAAAACCAATGGTTACACCAGAGACTTCAATCAAAAAAGCTATTTTTGAAATCTCTGAGAAAAGATTAGGCGTTACTGCCGTAATCGAAGAGGGCAAAATTATTGGAATTATTACCGATGGAGACATCCGAAGAATGCTAAACGACGTAGATACTATTGCAGACTTAACGGCAAAAGATATTATGTCTAAAAACCCTAAATTAATCTCTTCCGAAACCATGGCGGTAGACGCTTTGAATATGATGGAAGATTTTTCAATAACACAATTAATTGTCGCTGACAATGGTGAGTACAAAGGAGTATTACATTTACATGACATTTTAAAAGAAGGAATCGTATAATGGCAAAAAAGAACCTTGGCGAGATGTCATTTTTAGACCATCTTGAAGAACTAAGATGGTTATTAGTTAGAAGTACAACTGCAACACTGATTATGGCATTTGTAACTTATTTTATTAGTGATTATTTATTTGATGAAATTATTTTAGGCCCGACCAAACCATCTTTTTTTACTTATCGCTGGTTTTGCGATTTATCACATCAACTAGGTTTTGCCGACAGCATCTGTATCACCGAACTGAATTTCATTATTCAGAATACGGAAATGGAAGGTCAGGTAAACATCTTTGTCTGGATGTGTATTTTGGCTGGTTTCATTTTAAGTTTTCCTTATATTTTATTCGAAATCTGGAAATTCATTAGTCCTGCCTTATATGAGAAAGAAAGAAAAAATGCGAGAGTATTTATATTCACTTCTTCTTTACTTTTCTTTTTAGGGGTATTATTTGGCTATTTTGTTGTTATTCCGATGTCAGTTAATTTCGTGGCGACTTTCTCTATAAGTGATGTCGTAAAGAATCAGTTTACAATCGACTCCTATATGGGAATGGTAAAAACAAGTATTTTAGGAAGTGCAATCTTTTTTGAATTGCCGATCGCTATTTATTTCTTAACCAAATTAGGATTAGTAACTCCTGCTTTTTTAAGAAAATATTGGAAGTATGCTGTGATTATCATTTTGATTATTGCCGCAATCGTAACTCCTCCGGACGTAGTAAGCCAGACTATTGTAGCAATACCAATGTTGCTAATTTACGAGGTGAGTATCCTGATTTCAAAAGTTGTTTATAGAAATAAATTAAAAGAAAATGTCTGAATTAATTCAAGAATTTAACGACTATCGTTCTAAAATGAACGAAAAACTATTAGCTGACAATAACAAAATTGTAAAGCGAATTTTCAACCTTGACACCAACGCTTATGCGCCAGGAGCTCTTGATGTAAAAACAAAAGAACTTTTAGGATTAGTGGCTTCGGCAGTTTTGCGTTGTGATGACTGCGTAAAATATCACTTAGAAACAAGCCACAAAGAAGGTGTTACCAAAGAAGAAATGATGGAAGCAATGGGTATCGCAACTTTGGTTGGAGGAACAATTGTAATTCCGCATTTAAGGAGAGCTTACGAATTTTGGGAAGCTTTAGAAGAAGCTGAAACTAAATAATTGTTAATAGGTTAATTTGTTGAATCGTTTATTCGTTAATTTGTGCCGAATAAACGATTCAAACGTTTAAACGATTAAACTAAGAAAATGAAATTAAGAGCCGATAATTTAATCAAAACCTATAAGGGACGTAGTGTTGTAAAAGGAATTTCTGTTGAAGTAAATCAAGGAGAAATCGTGGGGCTTTTGGGTCCAAATGGTGCTGGGAAAACAACTTCGTTTTATATGATTGTGGGATTGGTAAAACCAAATCAGGGAAACATTTATCTGGACGATCTGAATATTACTGATTACCCTATGTACAAACGTGCACAACAAGGGATTGGTTATTTAGCACAGGAAGCTTCGGTTTTTAGAAAATTGAGCATTGAAGATAACATTCTAAGTGTTTTGCAATTGACTAAACTGACGAAAGATGAGCAAATTGCAAAAATGGAAAGCCTAATTGAAGAATTCAGTTTAGAGCATATCCGTACCAACCGAGGCGATTTACTTTCGGGAGGAGAACGTCGTCGTACTGAAATCGCACGCGCTTTAGCAACAGATCCTAAATTTATTTTATTGGATGAACCTTTCGCGGGAGTTGACCCGGTTGCGGTTGAAGACATCCAAAGAATTGTGGCACAATTAAAAAATAAAAACATCGGAATCTTAATTACCGATCACAACGTTCAGGAAACCCTGGCGATCACAGATAAAACATATCTAATGTTTGAAGGAGGAATTTTGAAAGCCGGAGTTCCGGAAGAATTAGTTGAAGATGAAATGGTTCGCCGCGTTTATCTTGGACAAAACTTCGAGTTACGTAAAAAGAAACTTGAATTTTAATAAATAGTGTTCAGTGTTCAGTTTGTTAGTTATCAGTTCTTCACTGAACACTAAAAGCCCTAACACTAAATACTATTTAGTGTTCAGTTTGTTAGTTAGCAGTTTTCGCTGAACACGATTAAACTGAACACTGAACACCATTACTCAACTGTAATAAACTGCAACTGTTCTAAATCGCCATTATAGATATTAACATCTACTCTGTGTTTGATTCCCGGCAAAGAAGCTTTCTCTGTAAATTGCCAAAAAAGCCAATCGTCTTCGATTTTTTCTCTATAAAAATTGTAGTTGGCAATCCAAAACAAATACTCGCTGAATTCCTCTTTTAAGAAATCGTCATAATAGCTTTCTCCTGTATAAATTATTGGGCGAACCTGATAATGCTTTTCAACTTTAGTTAGCCATCTTTTCAAACCTTTTTTCAAACTATCCAAAGGTTGATTTTTTGGCAATTTTTCAATATCTAAAACAGGAGGCAAATCTCCTTTTTGTAATTTCACAGTTTTAATAAAAAGATTGGCCTGCTCGATAGAATTTTCGTTTGGCCGATAATAATGATACGCGCCACGCATTATTTTATTCTCTTTTGCGCCTTCCCAATTCTTTTTAAATTGTCCATCTACCCGATCGTTTCCGGCAGTAGCACGAACAAACACAAAATGAACCGGATATTTTTCCTCTAGAACTTCAACCTCTTCCCAATCGATCTTTCCCTGAAATTCAGACACATCAATACCAATCACTTTCCCTTTATGATTCTCCAAAACCCGAATGTTTCGAACATCAGAAAGATGCTTGTCAACCTCATCTTCCTCTAAAACTTTATCCGATTTAAATCCGAGGTAATAAGCCAATCCGGCGCGATAATGATAAACAGTTCCAATGAAAAGCAATGCTAAAAAAGAGTATGCGATAAAGCGGATCAATCTACTAAAAGCAGAACGAGTTGGTTGTGTTTTTCGGGAATAAGAAGTTCGTCTTGTCGTTTTTCTTGCCATTCGGATAAAACTACTTTTTCAAAAAAATATTATTGACAACTGACAACAACACGTAAAAAATGATAATTAACGGAATAGCTATATAATGCAACAAAAGCACCATTAAAACAGACACTATCAAAAATAATATTTGAAGTGCATTTTCTTTAAAGCTAAATTTCTTGATTTTTAAAGAAAATAACGGAATTTCAGCATTCAAAATATAAGCACTACATAAAGTAATAACCAATAAAACCCATTGATTGGTTAGAATTTCTAACATCATTAATGAATCGGAATATTTCAAAACTAAAGGCAAACTCAAAATAAACAATGCATTTGCCGGCGTTGGTAAGCCAATAAACGAATCGGTTTGACGAGTATCAATATTGAAATTTGCTAATCTATAACAAGAACCTAAAGTCACGATAAATCCTAAAAACGGAATCGCCGGATTGTTTCCCAATTCGTGAGCACTGTTTGCAAACAAACTATACATTACATAACCTGGAGCAACACCACTAGTTACCATATCAGCCAAAGAATCCAACTGTAAACCAAGCGGGCTTGAAACTTTGAACAATCGGGCAAAAAAACCATCAAAAAAATCGAAAAAGATTCCTAAACAAACCATATAAAAAGCCATTTCATAATTGGCTTCAGAAATAAAAACAACTGCAATACAACCGCAGAAAAGATTGATTAATGTAATTAAATTAGGAATGTGTTTTTTAATATTCATCTTTATAAAATTTGATAATGGTGAGGAACAAATTTAGTATAATAACTGCATGTACAAGCCGTTTTTTTAAGAGTTTTTTATTTGAAATTTTGACTTTCGCAATAATTATCAAAAGGAATAAATTAGATGAGTAAAATATTATATTTTTGATAAAAATTAAAATAGGCCTCAGTCTGCAAAAAAATATACGTTGAAGAAAACCTTACTGCTTTTATTGTTTTGGAGCTGCACGCAACAATATGCACAAACTGTTCGAAAATATTCGAATGAATTTATGAATATTGGAGTCGACGCAGCTGCATTAGGAATGTCGAGTGCCGTGGTTGCTTCAACCAATGACGTAAATGCTGTGTATTGGAATCCGGCAGGTCTTACACATCTTGAAGATCATCAGATCTCTTTAATGCATGCCAATTATTTTGCCAATATAGCGCAGTATGATTATATAGGATATGCGAGCCCCATTGATGACAGAAGTGCCTGGGGGATCTCGATGATTCGTTTTGGAGTTGATGACATCATGGACACAACTGAGTTAATTGACAGCCAGGGAAATATTGATTACAACCGAATTCGTTTGTTCTCAACTGCCGATTATGGTTTTACCTTTTCATACGCAAGGAAATTGCCTGTAGAAGGTTTTCAATACGGTATTAATGCAAAAGTAATTCGTCGAATTATTGGAGAATTTGCTAATTCGTGGGGATTTGGTTTTGATTTTGGATTACAGTTTGAACGAAATGACTGGAAATTCGGATTAATGCTTCGTGATATTACAACAACTTATAATGTCTGGAATATTGATGAAGAAGAATACGCAAAAATTGCCAACGCTATTCCGGGAGAAAATAACGAATTACCAGAAAGCACAGAGATTACTTTACCAAAAGCACAATTAGGAGTTTCAAAAACTTTTCACTTTCATAATGATTATAGTCTTTTGGTCGCTACAAATTTGAATATGCGTTTTGAACAGACAAACGATATTATTTCATCAAAAATAGTAAGTATTGATCCTGCAGTTGGTTTTGAGTTTGGATATACCGATTTGGTTTTCTTAAGAGCCGGAGCTGGAAATTTCCAGAACGTAATGCAATTAGATAATACTGAAAAAGTAAATTTTCAGCCTAATATTGGATTAGGATTTAAATATAAAGGTATTCAGGTCGATTACGCTCTAACTGATTTAGGAAACCAAAGTACCGCTCTTTATTCGAATATTTTTTCTTTAAAAGTCGATTTAGGTATCTTTAGATAATTTTTACAAACCATCAAACTTCTTAAAATTCTAAATTATGAAAAATGTCATTTTCAAAAAAACACTTTTTAGTTTACTATTATTACTGAGTTTTATTGGTTTCAGCCAGAATTTACCTTTATCAAAAGATGCCAAAGTAAGCGTACTTACTTGTGGACTTGGGAATGAATCCTATTCGTTTTTTGGACATACAGCCATTAGAATAGCTGATCCAGTCAACAATATTGATGTGGTTTATAACTATGGCACATTCGATTTTAGAACACCCAATTTTGTTGCCAAATTTGCCAAAGGTGACTTGCAATATTTTGCGACTGCCCATTCTTATGGGGATTTTATAAATGATTACACCTATGAAAAAAGAAGTGTTTTTGAGCAGGAATTGCTTATATCACCAGAATTGAAGCAAAAACTTTTTGACAAATTAAATGCAACGATATTTTCTGACGACCGTTATTACACCTACAAATTTATTGATAAAAACTGTACATCAATGGTTGTCGATGTTATCAATTCGACTTTAAATGAAAATGTAATTGTAAAAAAAGGCGAAACAGATATTACTTATCGCTCTATATTATTCCCTTATTTCAACGGACATTTTTATGAGCAATTGGGAACCAGTATTATTTTCGGAACCAAAGTTGATCAATTAGGAACGAAGATATTCCTGCCGTTTGAGTTAAAAAACAGTTTAGACAAAACAACTTTTCAAAACCATCCTTTGGCTGACAAAAGTAAAACATTACTACTTTTTGAGAAAGAAACACCAACATCGTGGTGGAATAATGTCTATACTTATCTTTTTATACTCGCATTTGTAGTTTTGGCACATAATAAAATAGTAGACAAAATTTATCTCTCAATTTTATCTTTAATAGGGGTCTTCTTTGTAGTGGTGGGATTTTATTCTTTTCACCAGGAGTTAGCGATGAATTACAATGTGCTTTTATTCAGCCCTCTTCTGTTGATTTTAATCTTGTTATCAATTCTTAAAAACAAAAGATGGACCTATCGATTTGCGGTTTTACATATCCTCTTTTTGATCGTTTACACCTTATTTATGATCAACAAAGCACACCTATTAATTGTTTCACCAATGATACTAACAAGTGGTTTTGTTTTAGTAAGAGTTGTGATCAGAAATAAAAAACGCATTCCGATTATTATCTAAACCATTTATTGTCCTCGATAAAACAAAACGGTAGTAATGGTTTTAAAAGTGATACTCAAATCGAGGAAAATGCTTCGATGTTTAATATAATATAAGTCATATTGCAACTTTATTAAACTTTCCTCAATTGATTCTCCATAAGAATAATTTACCTGTGCCCAACCCGTAAGCCCGGGCTTAATAACATGTCTCGTTTCATAAAAAGGCATAACCTTAGCAATTTCGTTCACAAAGTAAGGACGTTCCGGCCTAGGCCCGATTACCGCCATATCACCCTTCAAAATATTGATAAACTGAGGAAGTTCATCTATTCTTGATTTGCGCATAAATTTACCAAACGGAGTTATTCTTTTATCATTTGAAGAAGCAAATGCACCATTTATATCCGTGTTTTCCGTCATTGTCCTGAACTTATAAATCTCAAAAACAACCCCGTGTTTCCCTACTCTTTCTTGCGTGTAAAACAAACTTCCTTTATTAGCCAGAAGATTTCCGATTAAAATTAAAGGGATAAATAAAATACAAATTAGCAAGCCCGTAAACGAAAGCAAAAACTCAAGTACCCGAATTAAAGACAAATACAATTTATTACTATTGCTTCTGCTAAAAGGGAAAAAACGATAAAAATCTTTTGAAATATAATGCACCGGGATTCGTTGTGTTTTACTTTCATATACTTGCGTATACTCACGAATAATATTTCCGGACTCTAACAAGTGAAGCAGCTGTTGATACAAATCAGCAGTAATACCATCTGTTTTTTGTGATGCAATTACAATTTCAGAAATATTGTTTTTGGCAACAAATACTTCTAAATCATTCTTTTTAATTTCTTTTACATAATAGAAATCTGAGTCTTCATTTGAAACTAAATCGGAATTAACAAATCCTAAAACTTTATAGTGAGGATCGACATTTTCAAGTCCTAAAACCAATTCTTCAACCTGATTCTGATCACAAATTAAAATTACATTTTGCGAAAAACGATGCGATGCCAGAAAATACACATAGAAGTATCTCCAGGCTAATAATGCTCCCAGAATAGTAAAATAAAAAGCCAGAATAACCAAACGTTTTTTTGGTAACTCTGGTGATAAAATGGGGGTAAATAAATAAACTAAAACAGTCGTTGTGACGGTAAGAATGACACTTCGAAGAATCTGAAACTGATTACTGGCAACCTGTAGATTGTACATTTCGAAAATTGATCCGAAAACAGTCAGGTATGCAATTAACATGATGGGCCTAAAATAGTATGTCCTACTTAAACTGAAATACTGGACCTCAAATAAAAAATTCAGCAAAAACAGCGCTGACAAAATAAAAGCAACATCAAAAACTCTAAGAAGTATTTTCCTTTCCGATATTTCGAAATGCATTTTTTTATTTGATTTCATGTAATCTATTTTCTTTTGGTCTCTCTAGTTAGCGACAAATGTATTATAAAAAATAGAATTTACTCGACCGAATTTTCTTCCTTTTCAGAGAGTTTAACCTGCACAAAAAGTAGAGTTAATGCATACACAAATGCAGGAGCCGCAATTCGCATTGCAGCATGATTTATCGTTAATAGCCAAAAAACGTAAAAGGATAAAAAATAGAGATGCTGTCTGTTATTTATATAGAGTACAAGTGGGGTTAACAAAAGTATCAATAATCCAAATATGCCAAATAAACCATGCTCGCTTAGCATGCGCGTAATTTCATTATGAGAAGCGACTTCCATCCCAAAAGACTCTTTTCGTATTTCCTTTCCCATACCAGCACCAATACCCAAAACAGGGTTATCTAAAAAGAGTTTTATTTCTGTATCCATAATTATCTCTCTACCTCCCAGCTTGTCTTTTTTAGTCCTTCCTATTGCATCCTCATTGGAATATCGCTTAATAATTAAACCTCCTGTCTGTACGGAACTATATGACCAAATTCCCAGAGTCATTAAGATTGTTAATATAAAAACTAAACTAAATTTAGTTCTGCCTTTTGCATTAGAGAAATAATACAGTAAAAACAATAAACAAATAATCATTATTACTGCGGTTATAACACCACCTCTAGAAAAAGTAACCACTGCGCGATAACTAACGAAAAGAAATAAAAACCCATTTAGTAAAACCTCTTTTTTTGTTTTAGAAAATAAAACTAATTGAGTAAAGAAAATAAACATCCCTAATCCTAAAATTGTCGAGACCTGATTGGGTCCAAATCCTCCTGATGTTTCAAAATTGGATTGTGTACCCGTTACGACATCTTTTACACTTGGATTATATAAGAATAGATAAACTGTTGTTGCAACAATTGGCAGCCCTATAGTGGCAATGATTTTTTGCAAATCTGAAAATAAAACCCGCCGCTTAAACATATAAATAGCTGAAATAGCTAAACACAATGGACCGGACAAGTTGAAGACTAATGATTTTTTAACATCCAAATTATAATCTATATGCGTGGAGGTTATCAAAATTCCAGGAATTAGCAGTATTAGAAAAAACCAATAGATAAATGCATTTTTTGAAAAATTACTATATATCATACCGATGAACATAAAAGCAATTATATTTAACTTTACAAACTCGTTATTATAATTCCCATTTGTCATCCTCAAAAAAACTTCTATACCAACCAAATATGCTGTCACTAAAAGAACTTCGTTGTTTGCATTTTTATTTCTGTAAACAATGTAAAAACCAATTACAGGAATTAGAAGCGCTATTACTTTTGATAAAAAGGGCACAACAAAAACTACCAGTGCTACAAGAGTATGCAACAAGAGAAGTAAAGCATATGAGAATATTCCTTTTTTCATTTTTTATTATAAGCCAAAATTATTTGCTCGATCACTTTTTTCTCAGAATACTTTTCATCAATTAATTGCCCCAAATTATTCCCCATTTTCATTCTTGCCGAATCATCCTCAACAACTTTTAACAATTGTTCTTTTATTTCAAATTCAGAAAAAGGATTAAATAACAAACCAGTAAATTCATTTTTTATTATTATAGAACAGTATCCAACATTGGTAGAAACTACAGCCAAATTTTCTAAACCATATTCTAATAACGTAACAGGAAAACCTTCCTGTGTTGAAGTTAAAACTCCTATCGTTGATTGTGACAAAATATACCTGATGTCATTTTTTTCACCATATAAAAATATATGGTCAGCAAGTGAATTTGATTTAATAAAATTTTTCAGAATATCAGAGTAAATATCATAGTAATCCTTCCCAATTAAATGCAAACTCCACCCCATTTCATTTAACTTTAATTCGCAAAAGGCTTTTAAAATTAAAATATGATTTTTAGGATTTTTCAAATTTGCTAAGATCACAATTCTTTTACCATCATTTCCCTTTAAATTAGTTTCCTGCTTAACTATTTTAGGAAATCTTGTAAAATTAGGAATAAAAATCACTCGTGAACATTTCATGTTTTTTTTACTCCATTCAATAAGTTCATGATTAACCGCAAAAATAGAATAAAAGAAAATGGATAAAAAAACCAAAACCCTATTTTCTTTTTTAGTTTCCCTTACTCTGGTACCATAATGGTCATGCCAAACAATTTTTATTTTAGGCATAGTGAATTTTACTAAAACAGCTATAAAAAAAGAAGAACTGTGTGCATGAATTATATCAACTCTGTTTTTCTTTAAATACTTTCTCAATCTACTAATAGCAAAAAAATCGATACGTTTTTTTTTATTCAAAAACAGATAGCAAACCTTTGATTCTATCTGATTGCTTAATATACCTTCAGTACGAGTCGAAATTAAGCCCGAAAATTCAATTCTTTGAGCTAAAGCATTTGCATAATTTATTGCCATTCGTTCTGCACCACCTGGATTTAAAGAATCTATGATTTGAACAATTCTCATGTATTTATTTCTTCTTCAATAAAATATTTATACTTCCTGCCATTAATTCCTGATCTGTAAACTTTGCAAAATCATTATGGATTTTTAATTTTTTAAATTTTTTAAAACTTTCTGATTCATAGTTAATAATGTCATGCTCAAAAAAAATTATTTCGAAATCATTCTTAAAAAGTTCCAAATATTGCGGAAGTCTTAATCTGTTATGGTAATCAAATTTGGTTTGTATTTGATTCCATTCTTTTTCACTATACTTTAAAAAATCTTGCAATGACAAAGAATTATCACTATAAGCCCTATGATCACTTGGAGAAATTAAATGCAAAATATAACTTCCCGATTTTAATTTTGAAAAAAGAAAATCATGAATCTCACGTATTATATTTGGTGGCACATGCTCTAAAACAAATCTTGATAAAACGAGGTCTGTATTTTTAAGATCTCCTTTGCAAATATCAGTTTTAGGAAAATAGGAAACTTTATTGAGTAAAGGATATTTTTTTTTACTTTCAATATCGAAGTTATATTTGTCTTTATAATATTGATTAAGTTTTTTTATTTCTTTTGTATTATAATGTTCGTTAATATCATAGGTATCAACATGCATAGCTTTTCCTTCCAGAATCAACTGATAAGGAAAAATAGGTACCCAGCCAGATCCTAATTCAGCAATTCTTATGTCTTCAATATCAACATTATTGGTTTTTAATATTCTTGTGACGGTTTTATAGGTATTGGATGTCGCATGAACTTTTTTATCAAATGTTGAATTGCTTCCAATATTTTGCAAAAAATGATATAGAAAATATCCAAAACGATTAGGAAAAAATGAAAGTATTTTAAATATTCTGCTTTTGGTGGTATGCTTCATTTAATAATTTATTACTTTTTTAATTTCATCCTCAAAAAAATCCAGAGTATACTTTGTTGACCATTTTGAAGCATTATCACTTTTTGTATAAAACTCTATTTTATTTTTTATTATAGTTTCAAGTTGCACCACATCCTTATCTAAATTCATTTGCAAGATGACTCCTCTTTGTCCATTATCGAGCATTTGAGCAATACAGGAAACCTCAGTCGCGATAGGTACACAGCCCCAAAACATTCCTTCAGCAATTGCTTTCGGCCAACCTTCACTTTTAGATGGTAATATTATAAAATGACTTTTTTGATAGGCTTTTTTTATTGTTTCTTGATTTTTATTACCATGTAAAAAAATATTCTTTTCTAATTTATTTTTCTTTATATAATTTTCTAATATATTTCTCTCTATTCCTTCACCATATAAATTTAAAATCACATTATTTTCTTTTCCTACTAACTTCTCAACTAACCTTATAGCATATAGTGGATTTTTACCCGTAACTAAACTTCCCACAAAAATGAATTCTATAACTGAGTCTAAATCCTTTTTTTGAACAATTTCTTTTTCATTTTCTGAATAAGTCGCCGTAAAAAAAGATTTTATATTTTTAGTTTGATTTTCCCATTCACCATAGACTAAAACTGTCATATTTCGGGTAAGGAATGTATTGTTTAAGATTCGTTTTTGTAAGTTATAGGTCCATGGCTGTTTACTTGTAAAATCCCAATTCCCGGCAAATTTGGCAGTTTTCTTTTTGTTAGGAAACATAATCTGGATAAAACACCCCAGCATTCCCATATTTCCAGGACAACGCAAATGAATATGGTCTGCATTTTTCATAGCCCAAAAAATTCTCCAACAAATCAATGGTAATTTAAAAATTGAGATTATGTTATTCTTAAAATTAGTAAAACTAAAATCTGGAACTTTTATAAAATTTATTTTATCTTTTTTGTAAGAAATATCAATTTCAGTTGATTTTGCTTTTCTTAAAGGAGCAATAATTATTACCTCATCCACAAATTTAAGCCATACATTCATTTCACGAACATAAGGTGCATAAGCAAAGTATTGGTCGTTCTTTATATGAATAACATTTGTTATAATCAGAAATTTCATTAAAGAATCTTATAATTTATAAAAGGGTTTAATGCATTTAAAAAAATAGAATTCGACAGCTTCTTTTTAAATAGCAATTTTTCTCTGGGAATACATATCCAATTTTTATTTGGCTTTACTTTAAAATCTAATATATCTACTTGTTTAATATTTAATTTATTAATATAAAATGGAATATAATCTAATTCTAATAAAAAATCATTAAATTTTTCCAATGTTGTTCCTCCCCTTTTTTCTAAATAATTTTTATTGACCTCAACTATCAAGAAAGGTCTGTCTTTTTTTATAATATTAGTTCCTCCTAATAACACATTAAATTCAAATCCTTCAACATCAATTACAAAGACTGCATTCTTCATTTCATTAGCTAATTCATAATTCAAAGTAGTAACTTTAAATTCTTCAAACCCTTCCTTACCAGATGTTGTAGTTATAAAACCTGAACCAGAATCATTTCCGGTTGGCATTTTAAAATAGGAAAAACCTTTTTTATCTGATACTATCTGATTAATTATTTTAACATTACTAAAATTATTTTCATCGCTTATCTTGACCAGTGCTTCAAAATTTTTTGGTACAGGTTCAAAGGCGATTAGTTGTATGTTTTGTTTTGCTGCAATATCTGCAAAACAAATAGTTTCGGTTCCAATATTGGCACCTACTTCCACTATGGTTCCTTTAGTTAATTTTAAAATTTCATTTACCAGAACTACATTTCGCCAATCAAAATAACCATGTACTCCAAATTTCAATGCGTGAAAATCATTTGTATTTCCTATAAAATAACTTCCAGTGATGGCTTTCTTTTTAAAGTTAAGGGAAAGTAACTCTCCATCTTTCGTAGATATGACTTTATCTCTTATATATTGTGAAATTATAGGAGGAAGGTATTTACAAATTATTTGGGCTTTAATAAATTTGTTCATTTTTGTTTTATAATTAAACTCTTAAAATACGATAAATCCCTATCGGCTGCTAGTGTTACTTCGTAATTATTTTTAAAATGAGTAAAGCCTTGCAAGGCCAACTTATCTCTTAGTTCATAATGTTGTATAGCAAAAGTGATTTTTTTTACCAAATCATCAACATTACTACTTTCAAATAAAAAACCTGTTTTATTATCCTGAATAATCTCTTTAATACCGGTGTTATTAGATCCGATAACCAAAGTTTTCATACTCATTGCCTCAATAACAGTATAGCCAAACGCTTCAGACAAACTTGGAATAACCGCCATATATGATTTTTTAAAATTTTCTAAAACTTCAATTTTAGATAAATTCCCTTTAAAATCTACAAAAGAGTCAATCCCTAAATCATAGACTAATTTCTTCAAATTAGTTTCTTCTTCCCCATTACCGATAATTATTAATTTAAAATCTGGAAAAAGTAAATGAATTTTATAAAATGCTTCTATAAGTATGCTTACACCTTTTGATTTATGTAATCGTCCCACATATGTAATTACATTTAAATTATTAGAACTATTAATCTTGATTTCTGAATATAGGTTTTTCACTGAATTAGGCAAAACTTTTATTTTCTCTTTAGCAATAAAGTAACTTTTTATTGCATCCGCTCTTGTTGCCTCAGAGTTTGAAATAATATTAGTGGCTAATTTGTAAACTAAAGATTTTCTGTATACAAGCCTTTTTTTTTGTTGAAACTGAGAGCTTAAAGTTCTAATCCAGGCAATTCTTATTTTTATTCTACACAAAAATCCAATTAACAAAAACATATTTACGGAACCAAAGACTGATATTGTCATTACGGGCTTATATTCTTTTATATTACGGAATAAAAAAAATGCATCTGCGATTTTTGTTGGTCTCTTTGATGGCCAATATTTTACAATAATTTCAGATGGAATTATTGTATCTTCTTTAATTTCAGTATCTGAAAAAATTATTACTTGATATTCATTTTTTAGTTTTTCAGCTAGCAAAATAAAATAATCAGAGACTGAACCATTACCTAGCGAAAAGGAAATAAATACATTTTTTTTCATATTTTACGTGGTCTATTAAAAATCAAACTCCACCAACCAATACTTCTTCCAAAAGCTTCTGTAAAAGCTTCATTTTTATTCTTGTCAGTAAATACATTACTAAATCGAATCAACGTTAATAATATCGTAATCGCATTCCATTTAAAACGGTCTTTAAGCTTTGGATTTGGATTTTTAATTCTCCATACATACCACCCATTTCTTACGACCATTTTACCATATTTATATTTGTTTGGTCTCCCTGATTCATCATGAAAATGAGATAATTTAGCTTCTGTATTCAAATATAATTTTCCAGTTTTGGCAACTCTTAAGGTAAAATCAGCATCTTCATATAAACCATAACCTTCAAAATAGGTAGAAAATGAAAGTTTTTCAAAAACAGATTTTCTAAAAGAAGAAACTCCTCCCATCAACTGCTCAACTTCATATATTTTATTACTTGGCGGTAAAAATCCGACACTTCTTCCGTGCGAGAACAAAGACGAAAAACCTGGTGGGCAATCACTATCTAGATTCATTTTTTTTCTCAGTACAAAACGACTACCATCTTTTCGTTTCCAACCATCAAAACAAAATTCGTTTATCTTTGAAATATAATTTTCCTGAACTTTCTGCCATGCTACTTCATTAGAAATGTAGCCTCCAACAGCAAGTGCCTCAGGAAACAATTCATAAGTATACAGTAACTTCTCAAAGTAATTTGATTCAAGAATTGTATCATCGTCTAAAAAACAAACTATTTCCGTATCGTTATTCACTTTTGAAATCCCGAAATTACGTTGTTTGGTAAGTCCACGATTTGCGTTGCTTACCATGTAGTATTTTAGATTTTTAACTTGATTTTGACTTAAGGCATTTTCTGTATCAGCATTGAGAGATCCATCAATAATTAGAATTTCATCCGGATATAAATTTTGCGCCTGAACTGAAGCTAATAATTTTAGCAAGGGTTCCGGTCTCATATAGGTACAAACTATTAATGAAAATTTCATTTCTTTTTATTTAATTCATTTGACCAATACAAACTTTGCTTCCATTGCTTTTCAAAATTCAAAAAATATTGAATTGGGTTTTTTACTTCCTGTACTTTATAAAATTTAAAAAATAAAATAGTCTTATATCCTTTTATCTGCTTGGTTGTTAAATGCAGTTGTTTCTTTAACATAATTGTTGGCGAAGGTTTCGGCTGAATTTCGTCATTATCCCACTCCAAAACAGGTTTAGTTCTAAAACCTCCAATTGGAGCCTTTAAATGTGTTATTTCTGGATTAGGAAAATAAACAACATCAATGCCTTGGTTTCGAAGCTGCATGCCAAAATCTGAGTCCTCACCGTACCCAAATTCAAATTTCATATTGAATTTAATTTTTGATAACAAACTGGACTGAATAAAACTATTTCCCGAACCAAAAATAGGAGATTGATATACTATAAGATTTCGTTTTATTTCATTTAATTGCAAATAGGACAAAGACAGAGACTTAATACCAAAAATTTTTAAATTGACCAGTACTTTACTCAATAAACTTTGATCAAATCTATTATCATCATCATTCAAAAATACCCATTCACTAGAAACTTCATTCAGTGCAACATTGCGAGCATTGCATGCTCCCGATTGATGTGTAAATATATGTTTTATTTTAAATGGCCATTTTTCATTGGTTAAATAGTCTAATTCTGAGGTGCTTCCTAATACGGGATTTTGTTCAACAATTATAACATTCTCAGGCAAATGTGTTTGAAAGGAAAGATCTTTCAATACATCATATAAATATTTTTTTCTGCCAATTGTTGGAATTATTACATCAATCGTTCCTAATTCAACAACTTTATTTGTCGACTGAACTTTAATCATCTTTAAAGTAGTGTCATTTAATTCTCTTTTTCTATAAAATAAACTATAAACAAGAGGTAAAAAAGCCATTTTCCTTTCATACAGAAATAAGTTCAAAAACAATAAAAATATCCAACGCATTTTATAATGCTGTTTCACAAATCTAAACAGTTGAAATTTACTATTTTGGTATTCTATCAAGCTGTTCGAAAAATCATTTATTAATCCAGGTTCGGAATAGCACAAAAGTCCATTTGGCATTGCTAGTTTTGCCAGTGAGTGTAAAAAGTAATCAAAATTTTTATCTTCATGGAGTTTATTTCCCAATTCCAATAATACTGAAGCATGAATTCCTCCAACAGAACTGCTCATTTGCCATGTTGGATAACTCACACCCTTGTTAACCTTTATAAAAGGTGATTCTTCGATATAACCAATAGCATCAGATAAAAATGAATTTCCTGCTAAATTATAGGAAGCCATTATTTTATTGTGATGAAAAATAGTATCAATATTTAAAAGATTTAAACTAGCTTTTAAATCGAAATGACACCAAATTATTAACTGATCGGAATAAATTTCAGCAATCTCAAATAAAATTGAGGAAATATTTATCGATGAAAAAACAAGTCTTTCCTCGCCAAATTCAATGGTAATAATTCTATTATTTTTATGATAAACAACGATCATGATTGCTTTTTTGCGTTTTGATTTATCAGCTTCTGATAAAATTTAATATTTTCATTTACTAATTTATTGATATCAAATTTAGATTCAACCCTTTTTCTCGCGTCTTTACCCATTTGCAGGCAAACTGTATCACTTTGAATTAATTCAATAATTTTATTAGCATATAAATCATGATTTTTCGGATAGACCAAATAACCGCTTTCGGCATCTATAATCAATTCCTGAGACCATCCTATATCACTATTAACAACTGCTTTTTGCATTGCCATAGATTCGATAGTCACCATTCCTAAGGTTTCTGCAAAGGTTGGAAAAACACATACATTTGCTTTCTTTATATAATTCTGAACTTCACTGTATGGAATTTTACCCATATATTCCACATTTTTCAAATCCTCTTTTGTGAACTGATTCTGCATCAATTGCCAGGTTGAATTTGATTTTGTTTTTATATCAAAAGAATCACTGCCAATTAAAACTAATTTAGCCTGAGGAAAATCTTTTCGCGCTTTATTAAAAATGTAGGGCAATTCTAAAACCCCTTTTTTTCTTATCAAAGTTCCAACATAGAGAATTAAACCTTTTTCGAAAACGTCTGGAAAATCATTTGTGAAATTTTCTAACTCCAAGCCATAATGAATAGTTTTTATCTCCTTTGATTTTATTTTGAAAAGTTCTTTTGAAACATTTCCGGCAAAGTCAGTTGGTGCAATAAATGCGCTTGCATTATTTATTGCCAATTTTTCAAACCAAAAATTTTTGCGCTTTTGGTTTCTTTTTTCCAGATGACAAAAATAGGTGTCACTACCATGAAAACGAATTACCAAAGGAATTGAAAACTTCATAAATGCAGTAATTCCCGTCCAATCTGGTGCTTCTAAAAGTCTTATTTTTTCTTCTTTAATGACTTTATCACAATACTTTTGAATATGCTTTCTATGAAAAAACCACCCAAAGTATTTATATTTCTTATTTTTAATTAAATGAAGGGTGATTCCATTGTCAGTAATAATTTCCTGAGTTTTCTGACCATAAACAAATACAGTAACTTTAAGTCCTTCTTTGACTAAAGCGGTTGTAAGATTTTTTATGCTGGTACCTAAACCTGCTGCATGTGTAACTTTAGGATGGGGAAACTCTGGTGTTAAAAAGGCTATATGCATTTATTTCTTGAAAAAATCATTAATAATTCTGCCTGTAAATATTTTTGCCCCTTCGTCAGTCATATGTCCACAAGACGAGAAATATTTATCTTCTTTTACTACGTTTTCATAATTATGAATCTCTGGATAAAACTTTTTAACTTTATCAAAATAATTCATACCCGTAACATTCTCACACATAGGAGTCATTACTGCAATAAAATTAATATTATTGACTTTACAGATGTTTTTTATTTCTTCGTAATATTTATTATGAGACAAAGGGTTTAAATTGACAATATTATTCTTCATATTGCCATTCTTGTGTTTTTGCAAAGGATGATATCCGAAATTTTCCAGTTGATTTGTTTTTTTATGAATAGCTGTAAAAAATACCTCTCTGACTCCAATTTTAGTTTCATATCTGATATATCTATAAAAAGGAATATAATACACCTCATTAAAATCTTCTTGTGATACAAAATGGTCTCTTATAATTTTTGAATTGTGAATATACGGAAGATATAAAGCTGAAATACCTTCCGTTCCATGATCACTGGCAAGATTTAAATCAGCTTCTAAAATGACATTTTTAATTACATATTTTCTTTCAACCATTAATTTTAATAACAAAGAAGCTTCAAACAAATGCCCCCCGCTCATACCATAATTAAAAGCTTTTAAACCTCTATCTTCAAACATCTGCGTTACAAAATGGTTATTTGCCCGTGATGAACCTAACATTACAACATCAAATTTCTGTGCTTTTGAATTAAAAACAGTTTCGACTTTTCCTCTATTTTGAGATTGCATAAAAACCGCTGTATACAATCCGTCAAGTACAACAGCTATCAAAACAGTTATAACAATAATTTTGGCTGTATAAATTAAAAATTTCTTCATTAAAACTGAAAATATATAAATTCTTTATAATCTGAAAAAGTTCCAAAAGCCAGGATTGCCCCAACTGCTAAAGCCATTTTCAAAGTATTTCTTCTTCCTGAAAGAGGCTCAACTTTGGTACGATTATTCCATTCAACCAGAACAAAAAGGCCAATCAATAATAACAACTCATAATTATACCTTTCATTTTCTAAATATTGAAAGCTAAACTCTCTATTATAGATAATACGTTTTAAATACGCAACGGCATCCGTGATTGTTCTGGCCCTAAAAAACACCCAGGCAACACACGTCAATAAAAAGGTATAAAGAATACTCATTACTACTTTGACTGAATCAAAATTCCGCTTTAATACAATCGCATCCATATTATTTCTGTTACTTTTTGACAATAGCAATGGAAGAAAATAAACGGCATTTATGAAGCCCCAAACAATATAGGTCCAATTGGCTCCATGCCAAAATCCGCTAACTACAAAAATGATGAACGTATTTCTTATTTTCATCCAGATTCCGCCCTTACTTCCTCCTAATGGAATGTACAAATAATCACGAAACCAAGAAGACAGCGAAATGTGCCAACGACGCCAAAACTCTGCTATATCTCTTGAAAAATAAGGATAATTGAAATTTCGGAGTAAATCTAAACCAAATAATTTTGAAACTCCCAATGCAATATCTGAATACCCTGAAAAGTCTCCATAAATCTGGAAAGCAAAGTAAACGGCTCCCAAGATAAGGGAGAAAGAGTTCATTGAAGTATAATTATCAAATATGGCATTAGCATAAGTAGCGCAAGTATCAGCAATAACCACTTTTTTGACTAATCCCCAAATAATTTGGCAAACACCTTCTTTGGCTTTTTCTAAATCAAATTCTCGTTTTACTTTTATTTCCGGCAATAAATGAGTCGCTCTTTCTATTGGCCCAGCAACTAAAAGCGGAAAATAGCTAACAAAAAGTGAATAATCAATAAAATTATATTCGGCTTTGATTCGCTTAAAATAAATATCGATTACATAAGATAAACCATGGAAAGTATAAAATGAAATTCCAACAGGAAGAATAACATTCAATAGAATTGGACTTGCCTGAACACCAACCGAATTTAGCAATTCTGCGAAAGAAGATGCAAAGAAATTATAATATTTAAAAACCCCTAAGAAACCTAAATTGACTATTATACTTAACCAAAACCAGAATTTTCGACTTTGTTCTGATTTTCCTTTTTCGATTTGAATTCCGGTATAATAATCCAGGAATGTAGAAAAAACCAACAGAAATAAAAATCTCCAATCCCAACAAGAATAGAAGTAATAACTAGCAACAATTAATAAGGCATTTTGTGAGCTTTTCGTTTTATTAAAAACAAACCAATACAGAAAAAAGACTATTGGCAAAAAAATAGCAAAAGCTAAAGAGTTAAAAAACATAATTATTTTATTACAATCTTATTTATAGCGTCCCATATGTTCTCTGACGCAAGAGTTGGATTTTCTCCTGCAACAATCCCATACCATTTTTTACCATCTGGAACATTAGATAATTTCTTATCTAAAATTTGTTTTACCTGATTCTCCAAATCTAGCTTGTTATTACAGAAAACAACAGCTTCCTTACTAGGCATACTTCTAAAATGAACATATTTATAATTCTGACCTATATCTCTAATACCCTTTTTTAATTGGGGTTGTTCATAATTAAAATAGATGCAGGGTTTATCATGAGCGACAAAATCAAATACAGTAGAAGAGCAGACATTTGTTACAAATTCTGAATGTGCGCATACATTATGCAATAATCCCAAATCTTCTTTTGTTGGTAAAATTTCATTCCATTTTTTTCCCACTACTTTCCATAATGGATCCACAACAGTTATTACATCTTTATAAGAATTAAGTATGTCGTCGTAACGAGATGTTGTATCAACAGGGCATTTACGATAGATAATACCAACATTTTCGCCTTTAGCATTTAGACTTATTACGGCTTTTGCCAAATCTTCCAAATAATACTGATCTAAAGGTGAGGTTGTTTCATCATCACCAGAAAAGCAAATATATCTTTTCGAAATATCAAGATTATTTTCTTCAAAAAAAACTTCTCTGCTTTTAAACAAATTATAATTGTAATGAGGCTCGAATTGAGGCGTGCCCGTAACAAAAACCTGAGATTCTTTTACAAAAGGATAATATTTTAAAATTTCCTGTTTCATTAAATCACTCCAGACAAAATAAAAGTCAGCTTCGACTACCTGCATTGCTTTAGGCACATTATCCCACGAATATACAAAGGAAACTACCGGAATGTTAAGATCCTGAGCTGCCAGTAATGCACTAATAGATTGTGTCGCTCTTTGGGTAGTGCAAAAAACCAAATCAGGTTTGTGTTCCTGTAATTGTGCTTTGCAATATTGATATTTTGATGTCGAACGTTCCAGGGCATTGATACGTTTTCTGATTCTTAAAATTCCATCCTCCGACGAATTAAAACCTATTAGTAATTTAATAAATAATGTTTTTAAAGTGTTTTTAAAGCCATTATAACTAAAAGGAAATTTATAAGTTTGGTATACTGAGTCTTTAAACTTTTTTTGAGAAACATTAAGTTCTATATGTTTTCTAATTCTCGAATAAAGAGGCGTTAAAGAATGTGTCGTATGATTTTCAATTTCGACCTCATTATATCCTAAATGATCTTTTAAAGAAAAAACCGAATTATTCCAGTACGTGATTTCATAATCTTTTTCTTCTCCAATTTCTTTAAAATTTGTAAAAGCAAAATTTCGTAGCCCAACACCATCTGGCAGGAAAATAAATATTTTTTTTTTCATTCTATTTCATATTCAAATCTTTGATGATTTTTCTAAAAGTTCCTTATTTAAAGGGGCATACTTCCATTAAGCCATCACATAATTTTTCTACATTTTCTTTTAGAGGTAAACTTGGTAAATCTGCAAACAAGTTTTCCATTTGAGTATCTGTAAAAGGAGAAATTCTAATTTCAGGAGTATAAAATGGCAACTGAATCGATTCAAAATAGTCCTGATATTTTATATCATCTCCGAAAACCTTATCTGAAATTTTTTGCCAGACTGCCGGAATTTCATATGCATGAGCAATAATAATTCCATGTAAAGAAGAAGAAATTATTTTTTCGCATTGTAAAAACTCTATAGTTTTAGATTCGATATCATTTGTCATCATATCAATCAGCAAAACATCTGGAGTATCTTTAAACCAATGCTGTACTAGTTTGTAATCGTTATAATGCGGTACGAAACCAAATTTATATTTTTTTTCAATTTTTGGATTAAAATATCTTGGCAGCAATAAGGCCGGATCTCCGTAAACTTCAGGAACAGTATAACCCAAATTCAACAAATACTGACGCGTTTGTGGACCACGAACGGCTAAAAAAACAGCGTTTTTAATTTTTGCTTTTTGATCAATAATACCACTTCCCCAAACAATACATTTATCATTTACATTGGCTAGAATACTTCCTACAGTAACATAAATGGGCGCAAACCAATCAAGAATAGAAAACTTCTTTGGCCAGGCAAAAACAACTTTTTTTCCTGAAATTTTTTCAACAAGATATTTCCCTAAAATGTCGCCGTAATTTTCTTTGGACTTACCCTGAATTAATTTTTCATTCCACCAAAAAAGTCTTATTCTATTTGAAAAAAACATCCGGTTAGACTTTTTTGTTTTTTAGTTTATCTCTCTGAACTTGTTCAATTGGCAATATATCAGAACTCTTAAAAGTTAATGCCTGATAAACAGCATGAAGATCGCGGGTTAATTTACGTAGCCCCATTGGTTCTAATGAAGCCGCGTGATCTGTACCTTTCCAGGTTCTGTCAATTGTATAATGTCTTTCTATAATATTGGCACCTAAAGTATAGGCTGCAATATCGACAGCGATCCCTAAATGATGTCCTGAGAAACCAATATGTTTTACTTTATCCCCAAATTTTTGTTTCAACAAATTAATATCTAACAAGCAAACATCCTCAAACGGAACCGGATATCCTGAAGTACAGTTGTATAAAACAAGATCTTTATTTCTTCCTTTTTCAGTAAAGTACTCTACTAAAATTTCCGTCTCATTTTTAGTAGTCATCCCTGTAGAAATATGAATTTCACCCTGATAATTATCGCATAACCAGCCTAACATTTCAAAATTGTTGTTACAGGCTGAAGGAATCTTAATAAATTCTGGATTTAATGACGTGATCTCTTTTGCAGAAGTTGTATCCCAAACTGATGTTGAATATACAATTCCAATTTCATCGCAATACGTCTTTAGTTCGCGATGCTGCTCTACATCAAACTCTAAATATTCTCTATGCTCACCGTAAGTGTTTCCATATGAATTTGAAGCGTTTGGATGTGGAGCATAGTACTGCTCTTCTGTTAAAAGTTCTTTATTGTTACGTTTCTGAAATTTAACTGCATCCGCATTTCCAAAGATTTTAGCAATTTTAATTAATTCTTTGGCAATGGCCATTTCGCCTTTATGATTACATCCAATTTCAGCAATCACATAAGGTTTTTTATAATCCTTCATAACGTTTATTATATTTCAATAAAATTTCACAAGTTTCTCTAATTGCACCATCTCCCGAAGCATTTGTCAATATATAATCTGCATTTGCTTTGACTATTTCTGTTGCATCAGCTGGTGTAAACGACCATCCAACACTACAAATATTTGCTAAATCATTTACATCATCACCCACGTAAGCAACAGCTCCAAAACTACTATTTCTATCTAAAAGAAACTGACTTAAAAACGAAAACTTATCCTTAACCCCTAAAAAAGTATGTTTTATTTGCAATTTCTTCATTCGCTGTGCTACTAACTCAGAATTTTCTGAAGTCATTACGATTACCTCAACCTGATTTTGTCTGATTATTTCTAACCCCATTCCATCACGCATATCAAATTTTTTGGCCATTTCTCCTTTGGCGTCATAATAAACACATCCATCTGTAAAAACGCCGTCAACATCCAATACTAAATATTCAATTCGTTGGTGTACTTTCTTCTTTTTCTGATGATCAGCAAGCAAACCTTCCACAATCTCCCAATCAGCTAAACTATCAATTTCTACAAGTGATTCTTCAGGCATCTTTACTAAACCAATTGAACCGCTTACTCTATTTTGAGAAGATAAAAACGCTTCTTTTGTTGTTGTATAAACAGCACCATTTTCGATCAATAAACCTTCAAAATCCTGGCGTCTTGGTCTTTTAAACACGTCATAATTTTGTGGAGTTCCGTCAGAATTCCAAATAAAACGATGCGTATTGACAACAGTCAATGCAGAAGCTTTTTTGTTTACAATAATTTCATTTAACGCAGCATTGATATCTTGTGCTGTTGTCATTGGTGAAGTTGCCTGTAATAAACATAAAATATCAAAATCATTTTGAAGACTTTCTGTAAATTCTAACAAAACACTTTCTGTAGATGCCGTATCAGAAGCATTTTCATCATTTCGTAAAAGTGCTTTTACTTTTGAAGACCAAAAATATTCCTTGTTTACATAATTGATTATGTCTTCATCATCTGTAAAAATATATACTTCATCTAATTCTGAAAAAATAGCGGCAGTAAGAGCCCAGGAAAAAAGTGGACGTCCAAGCATTTTCTTTTTATTTTTCCCCGGAATCCCTTTTGAGTTTTTACGTAATGGAATTATTGCTGTTTTTTTCATATATAACATTTTAAATGCACCCAAAAATAACTTTTAAACTTAAAAAACGATGTATTATACTAATTAAAATTATGCTCATCAGGCACATAACTATCAGAATAAAAAAAACTTCTTACCTTACAGCGTCAAAGCACCTGCTTATAAATGAATTATGAAACAAGTATATAACAAAAAGGTTATACTAAGAGAACAAAGCTAGCCTGAAATATAAGAGCCAAACTTATTCATATTAATAATTTTTATTATAATTGTTGAGATACTTAAACATAACAAAACTGTAATTGGAATACCTATTAATGGAGTAATCAACGAAGCATTTATCGCAAAACTATCTAATATCCATAAAACCAAAACATGAACTAAATAAATGCCATAACTAAAATGACTTATTTGAGTTATAACTAAATTGCTTTTTCGATTAAAAAAATCAGACAATCTAAAAAAAACGAAGATTCCAATCGAAGCGAGAAGTACATTAAAACTAAAAAAATCATATAACAAACTGTCTGTTTTTCCTTTTGAGACTGAAAACCAATAAGTACTAAAAAAAGTAATAGAGGAACCAGAAATAAAAAAGAGCAATGCTACTATTTTCCACTTTTTTGTATTCTTAATTTCGATAACAGACAAATAATAACCTAATACTAAATAACCCACATATCTTGAAAAATAAAGCAACTCTATTGGTGGTTTGTAATTTTCCAGGCCTAGGTTTTTAAATAAAAGTGTTACAAACCACAACAATAAAAAATAATGAATTTCATTTTTCTTTGCCTTTATTATCCAGGCATTAAGTATTGGAATAATCAGTATTAATCCTAAAAGCATATAAACATACCACAGATGATAGGCACTTCCAAAATAAACAGATCTAATTAGTTTTTTAATTATATCAAAAATATGCATTTTTTGATAATCACTGGTTTTTATAAAAATTGAATATAAAACATAGCAAATACTCCAGAATAAAAAAGGCAAGAGAATACGAACAAAGCGTTTTTTGAAAAAAGTAACAATCTCATATTCTTTATTAAGCAATAAAGCTCCAGAAATCATTACAAACACAGGCACACAAAAACGAGATACAGCATCATAAAAATTAGCATAATTCCAAAATGCATTTGGTAACAAACCAAATTTGGTAACCAAAGGCGAGGCTGTGTGCACAAAAATAACTGCAATAACAGCAAGAACTCGCAGGTTTGAAATCCACAGAAAATTTTCTTTTATATTCAAAATTCAAATTTTAATTAACAGTAATTATTTGTTGGGTACAAAACTATTCCTGATTATGAGAGAGGATTATAAATTTCTAATTTAGCAGAAGTAACTTTGTTTATTTCTACATCCTTAACTAAGTTTTCGAAAACTAAATTAAAATTTGGTTCTTCAAAATCAACAAAATACACTAATTTATTATCTAAGTATTGTTTGTAGATTTCTAGTCCTAACTTATTAATAATTACCGTTGGTATATTCATCATTCGCGCTTCGATCAAGCAACCTGAATAATTTGTAAGATGTAGAGCAGACTGGCTTAATATTTCCGGCAAAGGCATCTCTACTGAACTCTGAACCGTTACTTTATCTTTAATTCCGTTAGCAAAAAGATATTCTTCTATTTCATTAATACTCATTGAATTTCTTGGATGTAATCTCAGAACCCACTGATAATTTAATTTTTTAATTATAGAAATAAAATCCTTATTCACCATTTCTTCAATTCTGGAGAGGTGTAAAGTATAAAGTATCTTTTTGTTAGTGCTTACAACTTTACTGTGAAGATGTGTCCAGTATGAAACATAAGGCTGTCCTATTACTTTGGCTTTTGCAATATTATTTTTATTACCCCACTCTTCAATATTTTTCTTTGATTCTTCGTCCCAGGTCCAAAATTCATTCACAACCGTATTAAATCCATTTTGTGGAATCTTGGTCCAATTGCTAAATGCCATATTATTAATTTGAGTTCCGTGCTGCAAATCAATCGTTTTTATATTTAATTTACGGGCAAAAACAATTGCAGCCGTTAAATCTTCTAAACCGTAATAACCTAAAAATACTACTTTTTCTGGTTTTACTTTTTTATAGAAACGATTATAAAATCCTTCTAATGTTATTATTTTCTTACTCCATTTTAATAGACTGACTTTGTCAATACTAAGTGTTTTTATGTTTAATGTTTCATAAAATTCATCATATCCTTCTAAATTAAAAACACTTTTTTTACGGCTTGATTTATTCATCAAACTCATTATTAACTTATAACAACCTAAATATTTGTCTAAATTTATTATAGCTTTATTATTGTAATTCTTTTCATAAACTTTTCTGTATTCAATCATATAAACATCCTCCTTTAAATTATGAGAATCGATCATTGAATCATAAAAACGGTTAAAAAACTCGCCTTTATGCAGAATGCGGTGATAATGTGCTCCAAAAAAAATAATCTTTTTATTTTGTAATTTTAGGAAGAAAGAAATAACGGTAAAAAAAGCACTTACTAACTTTATACATTTCGCGAAGTATTTTACAAGTACCGATCCTGTGACAGCTTTATTTTTTGCAACGTTATTTTCCGTTGAACTTGAAAACAGCTTATTCAAAAAATAAATGTAGATTTTAATTCTGATGTAAGGCCAGACATGAATATCATCAATAATCCATTTGTCTACCTGCCACTTTTGCTCAATATCAATAATCAATTGTTTAATATCTTCTTGTGTCGAAATACTCTTTTTCACTTATATCAATCTTTAATTTCTATTGACGCATCACTTAAACTATTATAACTATCCTGTACTTTTCCTTTTAAATATTCAAATTCTAATTCTTTCTGAAGTTTTTTTAAATCCTGATTTATTTTAGGCACACACGCAATTGCATCCAAAATATTTGATTTAATTTCAGAAACGTCTTCGCAATTTTCGATTAGCAAACCATTAACACCATGATTAATAATCTCTGCCGTAGCGCCACCAGGATTTGACTGGATAGGATAAACATCCATGCATATAGCTTCTAACAATGTATTAGGAATTCCATCTGAGTTACTATTACCAATATAAATTTTAGACTGTCCCATAAGCTGAATAACTTCGTTATGTGTCATTTTTCCTTTGATTTGAAAATTGAGCCAATCTTTTAGTTTGGACCTCTTTGAATAATCTAAAGTTTCATTATCAGAACCAAAAACAACAATTGTATAATTTGACAATTCTTTTTCAAGCAATTCTACTGCTTTTAAGACCGAAATAGCTCTTCCGGATCTCCCTTGAAAACCTTTAATTAAAATAATTTTCCGTTGTTTTTCGGGGAATTTAAATTGTTCCATATGGGCCAGGTCAAATCCGCCTCCACCAGGAAAAACACCGAGAAAATCGCCTGCAAAGCCGTATTTTTTTGCTATCACATAATCTCTCTTACAATCTGTAAACAAGTAATTAACTCTGGGCAAAACCCATTTTATATCTTTTAAATATTTCGAGTCATTTTGAAAATAAAACATATCGCTGCCCCAGGAAGAATAAATCCATTTTTGAGTTGAATATTTTTCCATAATCGAGATTATGGGAGTACACGATAAGTATAACGCAAAACTATGTACTACATCCGGTTTTATTTCGTTCAAATATTCTTCAAAAACTTTAGCTGTTTCCCGTTCGTTAATTTTTTGAATTTTATAATTTATTTCAGGAAATTTACTTTTTAAAAAAATTCTTCCAGGATAGTTCCATTTTAGTTTCCAGTTCGTTTTCTGTGTGACCCAATTTAATCTTTCAACTCTGGCACTCATTCCGGTAATGTCAAACCAATACACCTCATGCCCTGAATCCTGAAGCTGACTTGTCCATCGAAAAAAATGGAGTGATGGAATTGAAACCATTAGGATTTTCATTACTTAAAATAAATTTTAAGATGAATTAGGCTTTCATTTTGACTAAATGAATATTGATAGGGCAAACTTCTGTAATGCAAAACAATTTCCTGGAGAAGCATATCATTTACATTTTTTACAGATAAAAATTTTAGATATTTTTTCCCTAAAATTCTTTTTACTAATTGCTTTATTTTATTGTTGTTGGAGACATCTTTAACAATTACAGAAACGACTTTATCTTCAAAATTATTTAATTGCGCTAATAATGCATTCACTTTTGATACTTCTGGCTCAATCTCTATTGTCAAGTCAGGAGTATTCGATAATTTGGCATACTCCTTTTTTTCGGGCAAAACACCCCATTCCTGATCTATGTTGACCTTTATTTGTTTACTCGTTTTCGAAATATGAATATAAGAATGATTAATGCGTTCTAATTTAAAATGATAAGGATCTGTACTTAAATTTGTTCGATATGTTTTTGGATGCCATTGATGCTTAAGCAGAATTTCTTTTTCGTAAAATTCAATTTCAACTCCAAGATTTTCTAATCGAAAATGAACATCTGTATCTTCGGCACCCCAGCCGTGATAAAATTCATTGTACCCATTAATTTCTTTTAATAGTTGAGTGGGAAACAATGTCATTCCGGTAGCTTCTTTTTTTGAAGTAAAACTAATTGTTGCATTATCAAAATTTTTCTGGAGTGCTGTTTCTTTTTCGCTTAAAAAGCCAACTTGAAAATATGTTACTCTGGATTCATTTTTAAGTTCGTTAAGTCTGCTGATAAAATCAGAGTGAAAAAGCATATCAATATCTCCAACAAAAAAAAAAGCCCTTTTACATTGTTGTAAAACAATATTTATAGCCCGGCATTTATTCCATAATTGTCCGGAAACAGGGCAATTCAAATACTTAATTTCAGGATATTCTAAAAGGAGCTTTTCTAAATGAGGCACATAAGTTTCATTTGAACCATAATCAACAAAGAACAATTCAAACTCATGATTGGATTGCATTGCTAAAGAGTCAAGACAGTTTTTTATAGTCTGTAATTCACGATTACGATTGGTTAAAACAATTGTTATCATTTTAGTAAATCATTTAATTGTTTATCTGAAAGTCCTTTTCTTTTTAAAATGTTTTTACAAATAAAGGGATGTCTAAAAATTTTCCTAAATACCTTTTCAGTAAAAAAATAATAAAGAGGTCTGGAACTCAACTTTTTTAAACCTTCAATATTCTGCAGTCTTTTAGTTTCTGTTTTTAACATCGTGAACTTTTCAGTCATCCAGTCTTCTAAAACATTTCCTAAATGGTAGGCATAATTCCCATAAGTTGCTAAACGGTATCCCCCTGCTATAACAACGGGAAGATCTGTGTATAAAAACTCACTATTTCCTCCTAATTTATAAATACTATTATTTTTGGGCATATTAGTAAAAACCTCTCTTTTATAAGTACATACAAAATGAGAGCTACCCATTACAGCAATTGTATTATCCTTGCCTTTTATTGTTGCAATAACATCTTTATATTTAATATCAAGCCAGGGCCATCCGATACTATTGGCAAACAATGTCATGCTTTCGGGATCTTTTACCGGACGAAATTTCAATCGTGAAGAAAATAAATAGTTAAACCAAATATTGCTTGTTAATCGAAAGTGTGTTCTAAAAACCGGAACCGGACTTACTGCGCCAGCTTTTGGGAAAGCTTTGAAAACTGCCAAAACTTCGTCTTCCCAATTGTTATCAAATAAAACATCAGCATCTGTAATCGTAATTAAACGTTCTTCGGCTGTACGCAATGCTTTTAAGATGCTATTTATTTTGCCAACATTTTCTTTTTCGATTATAAGTTCGTGAATTGAGCGCTCTGCTTGCAATTGAAGCAACTTCCCATTTACTGAATTACAACAACCATTACTTATAACAGAGACTTTTATATTTGAAACTGAGGTTTTATGAATTGAAGACAGACAATAGGAAAAAATAGTAAAAGCGTCTTTATAATAATCATCCTCGTTTGGAATGTACAACGGGATAATTACCCGATGATTTGAATCTGGATTTGTTAATAGAACATCTTTTGCTATATTTTTTCCTTTTCTCATTTTAATTATTATAGTTCCATTATTATATTTAAGTAATGCAAATTTACTTGAATGTTTTTTTCAATGAACAACATTGCCTTTGTATACTCTTACGTACTATTAATATTAATTTCATTTGAATAAATTACACTTGCATTTTTTTTTTGAATTATATCTAAAATTTGAAGTTGAAATTCACATTATTTAATTAAAAAGATTATCACATTTAAAAAGTATTATTTTAATATTCTAATTTTAGTAAACCAAAAAAAATCTAATTTCATTAGATTGTACAATGTTTTTACAAAATTTTTTTTATAATAAGGATATTGTTTTTTAATGCATTTTTGTATAAAAAAACCGTACTGCTGTGAATTTATCCGTTTTATTTTCCTCATATAAATTAATATTTCTTTTAGATGCAAAGGATAATCTATATGCTCATTTTTGTTCTTAGAAATATTAAATTCATGAATTCTATAATATGCCAGAATTTTTTCGGTATAATAAAATTTTGTAAAAAAAGAACAACGAGTCCAAAATTCTACATCTTCTCCAATTGGCAACATTTTTTCATTAAAAAAGCCAACTTTATCTATTATCACTTTTCTCACTAATGGAGTTGGCATCATCAAGGTAAAATTACCAAACATATTTAAGGAAACATCTCCATGCTTGTTTCTCCATTGATAACTTTTTCCGATAATTTCAGATTTTAAATTTCCTTTAGAATCAATAATCTGACATGGGGAATGTACTAAACCAAAATCTGGATTATTGTGTAATATTTCAACTTGTATTTTAATTTTATCTTTTATCCAAACATCATCATCATCTAAAAAAGCAATAAATTCACCTTTTGCTTTTTTAATGCCAATATTTCTTCCTTTGGCTGGAGTGCCACTTTTAAGTACTTTTTCATAATAAACATTAGAGAATCCAGAGCATATCTCCATATTTTGATTTCCATCAGAATCATCGTCAATTACTATAATTTCAATATTCTCATATGACTGGTTAACAACACTGTTTAATGTCAATTCCAAATAGTGAGGCCTATTGAAGGTAGTAATAATTACACTGACCAAAGAATTACTTGCGTACATGTTTATAATATATTTTTTTAATAAGCAATTTTGCTAATTTATAAAAATAGTATCTTTTAAACTTTTTAAGTTGCGTGATTTCATTAAAAATTGAAGTATCAAACCATCTATCTTTTTTGACAATAACATAATTCTTTGTATAGTCATCCAAAAGGAATTGAATCTTTTTTGTTTGTTCAAAAAATAACAAGTATTTAAATTTTTCCAGATACATAGATTTCATAAAATAACTATTACTAATTTTTGTTGTAGAGTTTTCATGTTGTCTAAAAAAATTCAAAATAGAATTATTAAAAACAAAAGTCCTGTTCTGAACTAAATATGTCCACAAAAAAATATCTGAACATTGTTTGTTATTAAAAACATCCATAGGAATAGTTTCATTCGGTTTTCTAAAAACGACACTACTCCCATTCGTAATATAATTATCTATAGGTAGTTTTTTAGTAAGTACTGAACCTGGTAATTCTTTAAACTCATTTATCGACACATTTAAGTCATGAGTTCTTCTGTTTGAATTGTATAAATAATCTCCTTTTCTGTCAATATATTGACTAGCACAAAAAACTAATGCTGCATCTTGATTTCGGTTTAAAATATTTACTTGTTTTTCTAAAAAAAACACATCTGAAAAATCATCAGTCTCCGCTATCCAAATATAGGATGTTTGAGACAATTCTATTCCTTTTTTCCAGGAATGGTATCCACTTCCAGAATTATTTTCATTAATTAAATAAAATGCAATATTGGTTTTATTTCTATTTACAAAATCATTCAAAATTTTTATGCTAGAATCCGTAGAACAATCATCTATTATAATTGCAACCCAATTTTTATATGTCTGATTTTCAATAGAATTTAATCTTTCATTAAGAAATTCGGCATGATTAAAACTCGGTATAATAATTGTGACAGCTTCCATTAAATTATACTTTTATTAAAAAAGATAAAACAACTTTTGTATTTTTTAAAATAATACTCATCTCAACTATTTTAAAAATTTATAAAAAAAATATAATATTTTATTTCTTTTTAATCTTGCCAAAATCCTATACCCTTTAGAGTTCTTGTAATTCTTAATTTGCTTCTTAAGTCTAATAATTTCTTCCCCCTTTTGCTGTAGGATAGTTATTAAATACTTATTATAAACTTCTTCTGGCATAATAGTTTGAAGATGTAAAATAGCCTGAATATGACTTTCTTCCATAAGTTTCACTTCTTGTGTCATACTTTCAGAATGAATACGATAAAAAGCCAAAATTTCATTAATGAAAACGGCAGATATTTTTTTCTGAAAAAAAGTCAGCCACATAATCCAATCTTCTTTTGCCCGTAAGTTTTCAGGAAAACGAAAATCATCAAATAAGGAAGAACTGAAAAGTCCACAGTGAATAGGAATGCTAAATTTCGAATCCCAGCCATGCAATATTTGATCATACATCAAAATATCCTGACTCAATTCACAAAAAGGTTTTAGTTCATCATATCTATTTTTTTTGAACATTTTAAAATGAGAAACGACGATGTTATAATTTGAATGGTCTTTAATTTGAAAAAGTGATTTAATAAGTTTATCTTCATGCAAACAATCATCGGCGTCCAAAAACTGAATATAGTCACCTGCAACTACATTTAATGCCGCATTCCTTGCAGAGCTTAAGCCTCCGTTTTCTTTATATATATAGAGAAATCTACTATCGTTTTCAACCCATTTTTTAGCTACTTCTTCTGTATTATCTTTACTTCCATCATTAATTATTACACATTCCCAATTTTCATAAGTTTGGTTTAAAACCGATTGAAGAGCCTCTGAAAGATATTGAGCCTGGTTGTAACAGGGAACTATTATCGAAACTAATAATTTACTCATAAATAATTGGTACTATTTTTTTTCATGAAATCAATAAGTATATTTCCTAATAGGAAAAACTATATTCTTTTCCGTTATGACTAAAAAAATCATATGTTTTTCTGGAAGTTTCCTATTTTCTTTTAAATCTTCAACAGCTTTTCTATTCTCTTTCTAATTTTTTTTAATCCTTTACTTAAGAGTAAAATTAAATAATACTGAATTATAATTTCTACATATACAAAATATGAAATGACTTTATTTTTATAAAAAACTTTTAATACAGATAAATTATTTTTTCGAGAATTATAGCGATGATAATATAAGAAGTAATCACTTAAATAATTTTTTAAATAATTTGATTTGCTACTCAATCCATTTTCATCCAATTTTTTTAAAATATCCGGAACAAACAAATTTAATGAGTTACCGTAATTTTTAGCAAAACTATTTTTATCTTTAATAGGAGCTACCATGTAAATACTATCTGGTGTGACGTTAGTAAAAACAGTATAATGGTCTTTTGACAAAATCATAGCCCTAATATGAACCTCAGGATCATTTAATCTCGGATACAACTCATTAAAACCATTTAATTTTTTTATAAAATTAATATCCCAAGTTGTACACATAGTCTGCCAATAAATTTTATATGACAAAAATTCATTGAGATAATTATTACTTATTGGTATTTTGACAGCATGTTTATTTTGATTTTCATTTTGAATAAACATAGGAAATACCCAAAAGTCATTTTCTTGATTTTTTTGAATCTTTGAAATTCTATTTTCAACACAAAAATTAAGCAAAACATCATCTGAATCTAAAAAAATAATGTATCTACCTTTTGCGTTATCCAATCCATAATTTCTACAAGAACTAGCTCCTTTAGGCTTATAATTTGGTTTAGCGAAATAATTAAATCGAGAATCTTTTTCTGTGTATTCAGCAACTACAAAATCTGTATTATCTGTAGAACCATCATCAATAATAATACATTCCCAATTTTGATAAGTTTGTGCGCAAATTGAATCTAAAGTTTTTCCGATAATATTTGCTCGATTATACGTAGGAATTATTATCGATACAAGTGGCTTATTCATTTACAATTGCATATTGAATTATTTCATTAAGTTTCTGTAAATGTCTTTCCATAGAAAAAAGACATTGGATTCTTTGTTTTCCATTTTCACCCAACTTCATTGCTAATTCTTTATCTTCAAGAAAAACTAACATTTTGTTGGCCATGGCGTCAACATCATGCTCCTTAACTAAAAAACCGGTTTCTCCATCAAGAATGACATCTGAAATTCCAGCATGAAAAGTTGAAATAACAGGCAAGCCAGCGGCACTTGCCTCTAAAACAGCAACAGGAGTTCCTTCTTGGTCACCATTAATTGCAGTTACAGAATGCTGAACAAAAGCGAGAGCGTTTTCTAAATAATTAGTAAACTCTTCTTTTGATAAAATACCCGGTAACAGAACATTCTTTTCAATTTTTAAATGATAAACTAAATTTTTACAAACTTCAAATAAATTACCACCACCTCCGATAATCAATTTAGCATTTGGGTATTTTTTTAGAACCTGATTAAAGGCCAAAATAGTATAATACGGAGCTTTTTTTTCTACAAACCTCCCTATACCAATAAAAGTATCCTCACTAAATTTAGGATTAACATCAAAAAAAATATCGTTTGGGCCGCAAGGATTATATGTTACTTTTTCTCTAGGACATCCTAGTTCAATTAGACGGTTTTGCATTGAAGTTGAAACTGCAATTACAAATTTACTATAACTGAAAACTTCTAAATAATTATTGCATTTTTCAATAGTTGAGTAAACTGATGCATCATATCCATGAAAATGTGTAATCAATGGAATTTGTAAAAATTTACAAATTTTAACTAAACGATGTCCTACCGGGCCGTAATGAGCAAAAACTAATTGGATTTTATTTTTCTTCAGAGAGGCGATAAAAGCCAACTCTTCAGGTTTAAAAGTGGTAAAACGAAATTTTCGCCTTATTTTATAAAACAAAAACTCTTTTGTCTTGAGAAGTAAGCCAAAACCTTCTAAGTGCGTTGGAAGATTAGCTCCATAGTAATAAAAGACTTGAGCTTCCAAGCCTTTTTTTTGAGCTTGAATAAATGTTTCGGAATAGGCATTAAATGATGGTGATACCATCGCGATTCTATTTTTTTGCAACACCATATAATCCTGTTATCATTTGGCCTTCTTTAAAAGTAACTTTTATCTTTTTATCTTTCTTTATTAAAAAGAGAATTATTGGTTTTAATAAAAAAGATAGAGCATTACGCTTTATCGGTTTCATTGGTGATCTTCGTACCCATAAACCAATCATTTGTGCCATCGATGCATGCCAACCACCTAGAGCTTTTATTTCAATATTATTAAATCCTGAGTTTTTCAAATGACGTTCTAATGAAAAAGGAGTATAACGATATTCATCATGAGGTACCTCATGTAGATTCCACAAAAAAGGAACAGTAAAAAAAAAGATCCCTTCTTTTTTTAAGACCCTGTTTACTTCCTTCAAAACTATTTCTGGATTAGGGCAATGCTCTAAAACTTCCGTTCCGAAGGCACAATCGAAAGTATTGTCTGAAAATGGCATTGTTTTACCGTCCCATGTATAATCAGGCTTTACAACCGAATCATAAATTAAGGCTCCCTCTATATCAAGTCCTACATAATTGCTTACTGTACTATTTTTTAAGATATAATTTTTATAAGGCATTTTACCACATCCAATATCTAATAAATTAGCTGTTAACCTAGGTAATACTGTCTTTAGAGAGTCCAAAATTGAGGTTCTGATATAATATCTATCCAAATTGACTTTATTAAATTCGATGTCTATAAAATCTTTATCCATTATGATATTTTCTTATAAATAGCCAACACATTTCTACCGTTAATAAAGCGACATAAAATTTTCTTTAAAGCTTTTGGAAAAAACCTATTAAAAAATATCAGAGATTTTCTTATAAGTAAATTCTTATTGTTTTTTAGTTGGAAATTAATAAAATAATTATACGATTCTTCTAAAGGTTCAAATTTTAAATGTTCAAGCTTAACTTTAAAAATAGTTTCCAAAGACTTTAACGCTTTTTTATTCCACAAACCTGCATGATGTGGTGGCAAATTAAGAGTATGCAATCTGTCATTTACAAATAAATATGGATTATTATTAGGTACACCTATTATTAATTTACCATTTTCATTAATTGTTTCAAGAGATGCTTCTATAAAATCATATACATCTGTTATATGCTCTAATACTTGGAAAGAACAAACAACATCATATTTACCCTTATTAATATTTGCCTCCTCTTGAATTAATCTTTGCTGAACATTTAATCCGTTCGATGCACATTTTGAAACAGCATAAGAATTAAGTTCTAATCCTTTTGTATTAATTACATCATTCATTTTTAACAAATTCAAAAATGAACCAAAGCCAGAACCAATTTCAAGTAAAGAGTCTTCTTTATTCACATATTCAAGCGTTTTTTTGTGCTCCCATCTATCAGAATAATAATTTTTTCTATTTTTTGAAAGGTCTTCATAAAATTCTTTATCTCCAATTAATGAAAAAGGAAAATAAAACTTATAACCTGTATCAAGACATTCATATAAAGAAACTACAAGTTCTTTATCAAAGAACCTTTTTACGTCGATATTAATCTGTCTTTTATAGTTATCTATAACCTGATCAGAATCTACTTCAAATATCTTTCTAATATTTGCTTTTTTAGTTAAAGGACTTACAATCATGGGGCAATCTTTTTTATAGTCCAAGCTGTTTCTTTTTCTTTATAAACTGCTGAATTATTTTGATAATAATATTCTCTTTTTTCGCTTAATAATATTTCAAAGCTACATGCTTCATATATTTGATCAAATCTCTTTTTTAAAAAATTATCTGCAAAAAAAACATTTAATTTATAAATTCCTGGATAGAGACTCAACTTTTTAATTTCAGAAATCAATTCATAAGTTCCTACTTCATGACAGAAAGGAATTTCTTTAAACAAATTTAATTCATGAACTACAGGAACATCATTCATAGAAACAATTTGATATGAAACGGCAGGATCAGTCAATTTATAAGGCGTGGATAAAGTTATCTTTATTTTAAGATCTTTATTGAAATCATGATAAAAACTACCAGGATTAGCAATAATTTCAATTTCCTTTATATAAGGAACGTCGAGTTTTATATCTGACGTATAAATATTAGATTTATTATAATCTGCATTTAAATAATGTTCAATTGATTGCTCAATTCCTCCTTCATAAACAACTTTTCCATGTTCTAAAACAATTCCTTTAGTACAAAGACTTTTAACCGCCGCCATATTATGACTCACAAATAAAACTGTCCTTCCACCTTGTCTGGAAATATCCTGCATTTTACCAATAGCTTTCTTTTGAAATTCAGCATCACCAACAGCTAATACCTCATCAATAACCAAAATTTCAGGCTCTAAAAAAGCAGCTACTGCAAATGCCAAACGAACAGTCATTCCAGAACTATATCTTTTTACAGGTGTGTCAATATAGCGCTCACAACCAGAAAACTCAATAATTTCATCAATTTTAGATGCTATTTCTTTTTTAGTCATTCCTAAAATAGCACCATTTAAATAAATGTTCTCCCGTCCTGTCATCTCACCATGAAAGCCAGTTCCTACTTCCAGAAGTGAAGCAATGCGTCCACGCGATTTAATACTACCGGTTGTTGGAGCTGTTACTTTTGAAAGTATCTTAAGCAGTGTTGATTTTCCAGCTCCATTTTTACCAATGATCCCTATAACTTCACCACGCTCCACTTCAAAATTGATTTCCTGCAAAGCCCATACATAATCTGAAGTTCCTTTTGTAGAGCGGTCATTAGTATCCCCTATTTTTAAGTATGGGTTCTCTTTCCCACGGATTTCATGCCACCATCTATTAAAATCGTGACTCAATGTACCAGTACCAACTTGTCCTAAACGATATTGTTTAGAAATATTCTCTGCCTTTAAAATAATGTCTTTTTTCAATTGTGAACTGTGAAATGTAGGTTGTGAATTATCTAGAAATAAATTGGAGTTTAAACAGTATCTATAAAGCTTTTTTCTGTTTTATTAAAAATCAAAAGTCCTATAAAAAAAACAGCTATAGTTACGCCTAAAGTATAAGATAATCCTAAAACGGAAATTTCACCCACACCTAAAAGCATGTAACGAGCTGTTTCTATAACATAAGCCAAAGGGTTATATTCCACGATCCAGCCATATTTGGGTAGTTTTTCTTTTATCAGCTCCATCGGATACATAACTGCAGATAAATACATAAGCAATTGTATTCCGAAACCAACTAAATAACTGAAATCGCGATACTTGGTCACCATAGAGGAAATGATCATACCTAAACCTAATCCTAAAATCCCCATGATAATAATTAAAACAGGGAAAAACAGAACAAAACTATTTAAGTTTAAATCGGCTCCTTTAAAATAAAAGATGATATAAAAGATAACAAAGATTGTAAATTGAATTCCAAATTTGATTAAATTAGAAATTACAACAGATAGCGGTGTAATAAATCTTGGGAAATAAACTTTTCCAAATATACCTGCATTAGATTTAAAAGTATCTGAAGTACCATTTAAACAGGAAGTAAAATAATTCCACACCATAATACCAGCCAGATTAAACAAAAAAGGAGGAACAGTTCCTGTATCAATTCCTGCAACATTATTAAAAATGATAGTAAAGGTAATAGAGGTAAATAAAGGCTGGATTAAGTACCAAAGCGGCCCTAAAACGGTTTGCTTGTAAACGGTAATTACATCTCGTTTTACAAAAAGAAATAATAAATCTCTGTAGTGCCAAACCTCTTTAAGGTTTAATGTGAAGAATTTATTTTTTGGCGTTATTTCAAAAAGCCATTCATTGTTATTATCTGTAGTATTCATTTCTATATTGCTCACAAATTAAGTTGTAAGATTTTTATTTTAAATTCAGATTCTTTCTTTCTGTTCGTTGCAAATTAACAAGATTTTTAGTCGGTTAAAAATTCCCAAAAAAGCGAAAAGGCGTTTTAAAAAAACACCTTTTACTATTATCTATTTGATTTATATATTAAATCTTATTTATCTAAAACTTCAAAAGCAGAGTTCATGCTTTTAAATTCAGGAACAATTTTTTTCATTTTAGTAACAATATCATCATTGTCATAAAAATCTGCAATGCCAATTAGCTCATCAATCTCAGTGTGAAGATTTTCATATTCATCTTGAATTTCCTGTGCAATCATAATTTTATTATGATAGGTTGGCAACGTTTTAGAAGTATCATTTAATAATTCCTCATATAATTTTTCTCCAGGTCTTAAACCTACAATTTTTATCTTTATTTCTTTATCCGGAATGAATCCTGCTAATTTGATCATTTTTTTCGCCAGATCGATAATTCGTACCGGTTTACCCATGTCAAAAATATAAATTTCACCTCCGTTACCCATAGCACCAGCTTCCAGCACTAGCTGACAAGCTTCAGGAATAGTCATAAAATATCGAATAATATCCTGATGCGTTATCGTAACAGGTCCTCCCTCGGCTATTTGCTTTGTAAATAATGGTACTACAGATCCATTTGATCCTAAAACATTTCCAAAACGCGTTGTAATAAACTTTGTTACACCACTGTCGCCATTTTCTTTTTGATTTTTCAGGAATAAAGACTGTACATACTTTTCTGCTATTCGTTTACTCGCTCCCATCACATTGCTTGGATTGACAGCCTTGTCTGTTGAAACCATAACAAACTTTCTAACACGATATTTACAAGATAGGTCAGCTAAGTTTTTAGTTCCCTTAATATTGGTTAAGATTGCCTGTGATGGATTTTCTTCCATCAAAGGAACATGTTTGTATGCAGCAGCATGAAAAACAACATGAGGGTTATAATTTTTAAAAACTTTTTCTAAAGCTTTTTTACTTTTCACATCAGCAATTACTGCAACAATTTTTGTTTGTGAATTCATTGCCAATGTCTCCAAACACAAATTATGAAGAGGTGTCTCAGCATGGTCCAATATTATTACTACTTTCGGATTGAATCCCAGAACTTGCCTAACAATCTCGCTTCCGATAGATCCTGCCGCACCAGTAATAAGAATTGTTTTTTCTTTCAATTGTTTAGAAATTGACTTACTATCCAAAACAATTGGTTTTCTTTCTAACAAATCCTCGATTTGAATGTTTTTTACTTTTTGAGAAATCTCTTTTTGATTTTCCCAATCCGAAATCAACGGAACTGTATATACTCTGTAATTAAATTCTAAACATTGATCAACTATAATCAATTGCTCTTCTTTAGATAAACTTTTATCTGCGATAATTACTCCTTCAGCAGCTACAGAGCGCATTAAAGCGGGTAGCTTCTTTCTTAAAATCAAAATAGGTAAATCTAGCATTCGCTTAGATGCATTTTGATTGTTTTTATCCACAAAACCAACAATTTTAAATCTTGAAGGCGTTTCAAATTTCAAAGCATTTGCTACTGAAATAGCATTTGCGTCTGTTCCGTAGATTACGGTTCTTATCAGTTTAGAATTTGTCTTTTCTGAAAAATATAATTCAAAAGTTTGTTTTACTATAACACGATATAAAAACAATCCACAGAAGGATAAAACCAGATTAATGAAAAGTGCTGTATTTAAAAATGCTTTATGTCCTGTATATAATTCAAAAACTAAATTGAAAAATAAAAAGAACACCAAAACCGACATTTGAGAAAATAAAAGTTTTATTGCATCTATATAGGATGAGTGCCTAATAATACCTGAATAAGTCCTAAATAACCAAAAGAAAAATATATTCACAGCAATTAGACTTGCTACAAAGTAAAAGTCGTAAGAAGTAATAATATAACCTAAAGCCGTTCCTTCAAACAGCATATAGGTGAATGTAAAAGAAAAAGCCAGAACCAATACATCAATTCCAATAATAATCCACCTAGGCAAATAACTAAGATTATTTATCTGGGCTCTTAGATTCCTTGGAGAGAATGAATTATGCAATAAATCGGCTATTTTGGTCTGCTTATCTGTATTCAATTTGATTAGGTTTGATTTTGTAAATCTTGTATGTATTACAAAAATACAAATTAAAGGCTTTCATTACATATATAATGTGTGTAATTTAAATTTTACCCCCTTTTTTCTTCTGCTTCAAAAATTCAATTAGGTATGCTCCGTAACCCGATTTCACTAATGGTAGAGCTAATTCTTCTAATTGACGATCATTTATAAATCCCTGCCTCCATGCAATTTCTTCAATACAGCCCACTTTTAATCCTTGTCTTTCTTCTAAAACCTGAACAAATTGCCCTGCCTGCATCAAGCTGTTAAACGTTCCTGTATCCAGCCAGGCTGTACCTCTACTTAAAATACCAACTTTTAGTTGCTCCTTTTTTAAATACACTTTATTTACATCTGTAATTTCATATTCACCACGAGCACTCGGCTTAATATTCTTGGCAATTTCTACCACAGAATTATCATAAAAATAAAGTCCTGGAACTGCGTAATTGGACTTTGGCTCTTTTGGTTTTTCTTCAATAGAAATCGCTTTAAAATTTTCATCAAACTCTACCACTCCATATCGTTCGGGATCAGAAACATGATAAGCAAAAACGACACCGCCATTGGGTTTAGTGTTTGATTTAAGCAATTCCTGCATATTAGATCCAAAAAATATATTATCTCCTAAAATTAAAGCTACGTCATCACTTCCAATAAACTCTTCTCCAATTACAAAAGCTTGTGCTAATCCATTTGGAATTGCTTGCTCTGCATAACTGAATTTACATCCTAAACTGGATCCGTCTCCTAATAACTTTTTAAAATTTGGTAAATCATGTGGTGTTGAAATAATTAATATTTCATTGATTCCAGACATCATCAATGTTGACAATGGGTAATAAATCATTGGCTTATCGTAAACCGGCATCATTTGCTTGCTCATGGCAAGTGTCAAAGGATGCAATCGTGTACCAGAACCTCCTGCTAAAATAATTCCTTTCATATTTCCTGATTTTAGATTTTAGATTTCCTTGTAATATCTTTAATCCAATTTATAAAATCCATGCAATTTTATACGAACATTTTTTTTAAACTTTTTTTATAATTTAGAATATGTAAATTATAAATCTCTTTTATTTTTTTCTTATCCAGTAATGAAAACTCAGGTCGTTTTGCAGGAGTTGGATAAGATGATGAAGGAATGCCACAAACTTTACAGGAGTAATTCCCTAATTCCTTTATTGCCAATGCAAATTCGTACCAGCTTATTTCTCCTTCGTTTGAATAATTATAAATCCCCGGAATCCATCTTGGAGATTCTAAGATAACCATCATAGCATTTGCTAAATCTGGCGCATAAGTTGGTGATCCAATCTGATCATTAACCACATTAATTGCCTCTCTTTCCAGCATCAAACGCTGCATGGTTTTGACAAAATTATTTCCAAATTTACTATACACCCAAGATGTTCTTATAATAATAGAATTTGGATTTTCTCTTAAACATGCTATTTCACCAGCCCTCTTACTTTGACCGTATATATTTATTGGATTTGTTTCAGCATCTTCACTTAAAGCTGAAGAAGAAGATCCATCAAAAACATAATCCGTAGAAACTTGAATTAATTTTACATTATTCTTTTCTGCATATTTTGCTATTACTTCAACAGCTAAATGATTGATAGTAAAAGCCAATTCCTTTTCTATTTCTGCTCTATCCACTGCCGTATAAGCAGCACAATTTAAAATTACGTCGGGATTTATTTCGTCCAGCTGAATCGAAAGTTTATCCAGATCATCCAATGTAACTTTATTTCTGTCAGCAAAAAACCATTTATATTGAGGATATTCTGATGATAAAACAGCAAATTCAGATCCCAGTTGTCCATTAGACCCCGTTACAAGGATTTTTTTCATTAAAATAAGCTATTACAATTTCCAATTAAAGGAAGAATTTGGTCTTTTTCAGAAACTATTGCTTCTTCTAAATTTATTCCCCAATCAATATTTAGTGATGGGTCATCATACTTAATTCCCCCTTCAGAATCTTTATTATAAAACTCATCACACTTATACAGAACCGAAGCATTTTCACTTAAAACTGAAAAACCATGCGCAAAACCTTGTGGTACTAAAAGCTGTTTTTTGTTTTCACCTGATAAGACTATACTGAAAGATTTACCGTAAGTTGGAGATTCTTTTCTTAAATCTACGGCAACATCAATAATTTCACCTTCTAAAACACGGATCAATTTTGCTTGTGCAAATGGAGGGTTTTGGTAATGCAGACCTCTTAAAGTACCTTTTTTAGAGAATGATTGATTATCCTGAACAAAATTTAATTCTATTCCGAAATCTCTGAATTTCTTCTTATTATAGGCTTCAAAAAAAAAACCTCTTTCGTCCCCAATAACAGATGGTTCAATAATTATAAGGTCATTTATAAATGTTTTCTCTATTTTCACGCTAAATTATAGTGTCGTTAATTTTTGTTTTTTTATTTAAAAAAGGCATTAAAAACATCTTTAATTCTCAATTTATCTTCAACTGTCAAATTTGATCCTGAAGGCAAACACAAACCATTTTCAAATAATTTCTCAGCAACATTATTTCCGTAATAAGGATAACTTTCAAAAACGGGCTGTAAATGCATTGGCTTCCAAAGTGGCCGACTTTCTATTCCTTCTGCTTCAAGTGCTAATCTTAAATCTTCTCTGGTTTTTCCTCCTGTTTTATCAGGATTAACAATTATTGCAGACAACCAATGATTAGAATAATAATCAGTATTAGGTTCTGTAAAAACAGTGATTCCTTCAATGCTTTCAAAGTAAGATGAATAGAATTGATTCATCTCTCTTCTCAGTTGTATGTGAGCATCCAAAACTTCCATCTGTCCACGACCGATTCCTGCACAAATATTACTCATTCGATAATTATATCCTACTTCACTATGCTGATAATGTGGAGCATTATCACGAGCTTGCGTTGAAAGAAATACCGCCTTATCTTTTGTTTCCTTACTTTGTGTTACAATGGCCCCGCCACCAGAAGTGGTAATAATTTTATTTCCGTTAAAAGAGAGAGCCGCTATGTCTCCAAACGTACCGCATTTTTTATTTTTATAATGGCTACCTAAAGCTTCAGCACTATCTTCTAAAACTGGTATACCGTACTTATCAGCAACCGCATGTACTTCATCTACTTTATAAGGCATTCCATAAAGATGAACTGCAATGATTGCTTTTGGCTTCTTACCTTTTGAAGTCCTATCTACAATAGCGCTTTCAAGTGCATGCGGACATAAATTCCATGTTTCATTTTCGCTATCAATAAAAACAGGAGTTGCCCCTAAATACATAATTGGATTCGCAGATGCAGAAAAGGTCATACTCTGACAAATAACTTCATCTCCAGCTTTAACTCCTAATAAAATCAATCCTAAATGAATCGCCGCTGTTCCAGAGCTTAATGCACCTATATGTGCATTTGATTTTAAGTATGTTTCTAAATCCTTTTCGAAACCATTTACATTTGGACCCAATGGAGCAATCCAATTAGTATCGAAAGCTTCTTGTACATATTTTTGCTCATTCCCACCCATATGCGGAGATGATAACCATATTTTTGAATTATTCATTTAGTTTATTATATTTTATTATTTTCCCTGGATTTCCAACAACTACGGCAAAATCTGGCACATCTTTTATAATAACTGCCCCAGCCCCAATTGTAGCCCATTTCCCAATCTTTATTCCTTGAATCATACAAGCTCCTATCCCTACATGTGTGCCTTCCCCAATAGTAATATTACCTGCCAAAGATGCATTTGGAGATATATGAACAAAATCACTAATTATACAATCATGCTCTACAATTACGCCCGTATTAATAATACAATGTTTTCCAATGTTTGAATCAGCATTTATTATAGCTGACGCCATAACAGCCGTTCCTTCTCCAATCTTTACACTTTCCGAAATGATAGCACTACTATGAATTGCTGTAAAAAAAGTACAATCTATTTTTGAAGCTAACAATTTACGCACATGATTACTACCTATTGAAATAAGCATTTTACCAGACTGTAAAGTTGCTAATTTTACAGGTTTAAAAATTGGTACATTGTTAATTGTCTCCCATTTAGGTTGATCATCAAAAATAGCCGTTACATAAAGGTTATTTGTTTTCAAAACATCTATAATAACCTTACAATGCCCACTGGCTCCATACAGATATTTAAGATCCTCCATTAAATTTTTCCGTTGTAGCAACATTGGCTGCATTAATACCTTCACTTTTAACTACTTTTTGTGCTGTTTTTAGTAATATCTTAAAATCTAAGCTAAAGGAAATATTGTTGACATACCAAACATCGAATTCAAACTTTTGATTCCATGAAATTGCATTTCTTCCATTAACTTGTGCCCATCCGGTGATTCCTGGTTTAGCATTATGTCTTTGTTTTTGAAATTCGTTATATAATGACAAATACTCCGGCAATAAAGGACGTGGACCAACCAAGCTCATATCTCCTTTTAAAACATTTATTAATTGTGGTATTTCATCGAGAGATGTTTTCCTTACAAATAACCCAATTTTAGTTAACCTTTCAGCATCTGACAAAAGATGTCCGTGAATATCTTTTTTATCATTCATAGTTTTAAATTTGATAATTTTAAAAATCTTACCATATTTACCTGGTCTTGACTGAAAAAAAAATGGTTTTCCTTTATTGGCAAAAAATAATCCGATGATAACAATTAAAAATATCGGACTTAAAATTATAAAACCAAAGAAAGCAATAGAAAAATCAAGCGCTGGCTTAATAATTAATTTATACATGCTGTTTTTGAATTACGTTAACAAACTCTTTGCATAATATTGACTTATCGAAATTTTGAAGTGCCAACTTTCTTGATTCCTCACCCATTAGAGTTACAACATGAGGAGTTTGCTGCAAGTATTTTATTTTATCAACCAATTCTTTTGGAATATTTGGATTAACATAATAACCGCAATTATTTTGCTCCACTAAATCTTTAGTCCAGCCGGCCGAATTTACGATAACAGGCTTGCCTGCTGAAAGCGAATCAAATAATTTATTAGGAGAGTTAGTGTACAAAATAGGTAAATCCATAAAACTCACAATAGAAACATCACAAAAATTAACAATTTCGGAGGTTTGTTTCATTGAAAATTCGCCTAAAAATCGAACATTAGATAAATTAAATTTTTCACATTCCGCTCTCAAACTAGCTTCGGTCGCCCCGCCACCCAAAAATATAAATTCAACTGTTGAATCATCTTTTAAAATTCTAGCAGAATCAATAATTGTCATTGCTCCATTTGCAATACCTAATGATCCAAAATGAATAATTTTAAAACTTTCTGATTTCAATCCTAATTCATTCATTAAGGCGTTATCTTTTGTTCTTGGCCAAAATTCATCTTTTTTAGACATATTTGGAATCATAGAAACTTTGTCCTCAGAAACATATTTTAAAACTCCCTCCTTCATTCCTGGTGAAAGCGCAATAATATGTTTTGCATTTTTATAAATCGTACGTTCAAACAAAACAGCTAACCTTTGAACAAATTTATTTTTTAATCCTCCCATCTGTATTGGAACTTCAGGCCAGAGGTCTCGAACTTCAAAAACATATGGAATCTTCTTAAATCTACTTAAAACAAGCGCAGGAAAACCGATTGTTAAGGGTGTAGATGTAGCAATTACTAAATCAATATTTTTTTGTTTAAGGGCAATTGTAGTTGATTTTAGCATAAAATTAAAATAAGCAAAAATCCTTCTGAAAACAGACATTTTTTGATCGTACTTCTCGCCAATATAGATTACATTAATTCCTTCTATCTTTTTTAATTCAATTTTGTTCGCTAGCTTATTTGAGGATGTTAGCATTGTAACCTGGTATCCTTTTTTTATTAATTCTTTTGCTATCCAATAGGATCTGGTACCTCCTGGTTCTTCAGGTGTTTTGAAATATTGGTGAATATAAAGAATGTTTATCATATATGTACTTTCAATAAAAGTCTAAATTATTTTTCTATTTATAACGGAATATATTACCTTAAAATATATGCTTTTTTATATATTTCATGATATGTAGATGCTATATTACTCCAGTTATGATTCATTAATATATTATCTTGATCCAACGAATAATTGCTATAGTTATTTATCACTTTTATTATTCCTTTCGAAATAGCTTTTACTTCATTAGCATTAACAGCTTCTCCAATTCCATTATAAAAGCCATCAATTCCATCGTTTTCAGAATAAATAACGGGTAAACCTTGAGAAATCGCTTCAAAATATACTAATCCAAAAGTCTCTACTTTGGATGCCATTAAAAAAACATCAGATTTTCTAAAAACTTGTAAAAGATTCTCTTTATCTGAAATCTTTCCCAAATATTCAAAGTAACTTTTCTTTTTAATAAATTTTAAAATTGAAGCTTCCTCACTTCCCGAACCTCCAACCAGTGTTAAACGACAATTATAACCATCTTTTCGGACCAATTCAACAGCCTGAAGCATTGCCATAATATTCTTCCTTTTAATAAAACTGCCGATATACAACAAATTAAAATCAAAACCCTTTTTAATCTGTTTAGAACGACTGTTTACAATCCAAAATTTGTCAATACCATTAGGAATTACAATTGATTCTCCGAAAAACCTATTGCTTAACAATACATGAAATTGCTTCTCAATAACCTTAGAAATAAAAATAATTTTACTTGCATTTTTAAGAATCTCAATACCGTATGGCCTTAAGAAGAATAAATATTTATAAAAAATATTTATATCCGTAGTCCTAATGGCTACCACATACGGTATATTATACTTTTTATTTATTTCGTATGCTACTCCTCCATCACTATACCAAGTATGAGCATGAATCAAGTTTATTTTTTTTAAATCAACTTTATCCTCAATATCTTTTAGAATCTTTGTTATTTTTATAGGATAAAATAATCTATCACTAAAATTATTCAAAATATTAGAATAGATAATTTCACTATCTTCATTTTTAAAATCTATCTTATTTTTGTTGATTCTGCTTATTTCCCTAACAGGATTATAAACCACTTGAGAGAAAGCTAATCCATCTAATTCGCTTATTAAATTTTTATAAACTGTCGACCCAGAAAAGTCATTTGTCAAATGCAAAATTCTCATTAACCTAAATATTGTTATTTGTCAATATAAAAATAGCATCTTCAATATTCATAATAACTTTCTTTTGTTTAGCATTTTTATTAGGCATTAACTTAATACTCTTGCCTGAATAAGTATTACTTATTTTGTCAAAATCTTTAAAATCAATTTTAGATTTTTGTTTATATTCCCAATCCTCTATTTTTGTTTTATTTTTACTTAAATAGGCAAACGCATTTTTCAGAGGATAACCTCCATTAACTTGGTAATCAACAAGATTAACATTCACATTCTTATACATTTGATTAATTTTTAACCAATATTCTAAATTTGCAACACTATAATTCCAAGGACTAGATCTTTTAACTTCTAAGGGTTGCTTTCCATCGTTTTCAAATTGAATCTCCAAGAGGCGTTTCAAATTATCCTGCTGAATTTTTTTCAATTTATCTTCTTTTCCTAACAAAAGATAAAATGATATTCGCTGCATATGATAAGATGTTCCTATGTTGTTTTTAAGATCAAATCCTTTAGCTCCTATTTCACTATTTTCTAACCAATCTAAATATGCAGAAAACCATCCTTTAATACTACTATAATCTTTTTCTTGAAAATTATCACTGTTAGCAATTAATTGCATGCCATCAATTAAATCAACAAAAAACCTAGTTTCAATTGTCCCTTCAATTCTGCCTTTATTGACTCCTTTAATAAATTGAGCATGGTTTAAATTAGGATTCATCTTGGTTTTATCATTTACAAACCATGTTCTTAATAAAAAATTTGCTTTTTGTATGTACTTCTCGTCTCCCGAAAAATAATACAATAATCCCAAAGTTTTAATATAAGAAGATAGCTTAACTAAATTGTTATAATCCTTAACTGATTTTACTTCTGGATTCACCTTGCCATCAATTGCCACATAAGGCAAACCATCCTTTTTATTAGGATTTGGCCACCAATATGTAGCTAAACTAACATAATCATGTATGTCAGTACTACTTGCAGTCAATTTTTTTTTCGTTACACTTGGTAAGGGTGCTGCTAGAACTATTTCACCTTCTTTTTGCAGTCTTTGGTATGCTGTCGTTACATTTACATCTGAATTTAGTTTCAGTATTTTCTTGTTCTGTAACAATACATCATTATCTAAACTGAATGCTTTTTTGCTTTGTGAATATCCTATATTAAAAACATTCATAAATAATACTATCAATAATATCTTTCTCATTTTCTTTAATTAATTTCAAAAAATCTATTTGTCATTTTTTCATAATTCTGTTTAGCTTCAAACTTGTTTAACCAGGTTTCATAAGCTTTAATACGTTTATTGAAATAATCACTCCTCTCAATATTTTCTAATTTTTCGACTAGCTCTCTCAAACCTATTTCTGTATTTATTAAAAAACCATTTTGATCATTAACTATCTCAGATGTCCCTCCAACATTAGTAGCTATAGCAGGGATTCCATAAGAAAAACTTTCCATAATACTAACAGGTAATCCTTCATACTGAGAAGTGTTAATAAACCAATCATAGTAATTATTCTCATACATTTCTTCAATTTGCTTTTGATTCAAATGACCATATAAGACAAAAGTAATGTTTGGCTGAATTCTTTCATTAATATATTCTTTAAGATTGCCCATTAAATCTCCATCACCAAAATGATGCCATTCAATTTGAATGTTCTCATTCATAGCCAGCAATACATCGTATATTAAATGCACCCTTTTTAATCCATAAACATTACTACAACTAACAAATCGAATTTTCTTATCCATAGTTTGTATAGAACAAGTACCGACATTATTAAAAACTCCCAAATAGCTTAAAAAAATTTTACTTTTTGAAATTTCATAATGATTAAGTAATGTTTCTTGTATATCCTTTGAAATTGGCAAAAGTAAATCGGCTGTTTGGTAAATCTTACTTCTTAAAGGCAGGTAGCCATTATTACGATTAAGATAAAAATCACCTCCATGCATTCTGACAATCCTTTTAAAGGAAGAAATTTCATCTGAAACAAAAAAAGGAATTTCTGCCCAATAAGAATATAGGTAAGAATTTTTAGGTAAATCCATTTTTATTAACACAGAAAGACCTTTACTATATAACATCCAGGAATTAATCCATTTTTTAAATCGAAAAATACTCTTATAAACTTTTCCCGAGAAAAAATCACTAATCCAAAGACTATTATATTTAAAACATCCAATTCCTTCAATAAACCGCCCTATTCCTTGCTTTAAAATTGGCTCAATGACGATTACGTTTTCAGGAACAACTCTTCTAATACCACTTTTTGTAGGATTATAAATTGGAACAATATACACTTTATCAAAGGCTTTGGATAGAAATACCAATTCATTTTCAAAATATGTCTCCCTTTTTCCAAAAGGATATGAAGCTGTAAAAACAGTCATTATCTTATTTGACATAATATGAATCTCTTTTATTAATATAAACAAGACAAACCAAAAATAATACTAAAAATGGATCTCCATTTGCTATGCCTTTAAAATTTAATAAAACAATCCAAAACAGCATCATAGAGAATAGTAATTGTATTTGTTTATTAGGTGAAAGTTTTTTTAAAATTTTATAATAAAAAAACTGAATTCCAAAATAGATAAGTGTACTGATAATTCCAAAATAGAACAAGAGTCTTACATATCCAACATCTGATCCCATATAATAACTTCCATCAGTCATCATCATTTGTCCATCACCAAAAAGCCATGTACTCAAGTTGTCTGGAAAAACATACATCGAAATTGTCGCATCAGACGAGCTTGTTCCAACTTCACCATTTTCAATAAAATTAATAAAGACTTCAAAAACAAAATTTAATATTATATCTAATCGATCGCCATCCATAAAATATTGAGCGATAAAATAAACTAAAATAAAAACAGGTATCGAAAAAGCAAAAATTTTGATCAATTTATAGATTCCCACAAATGGATTTTTACTTTGTAATAAAATAAAAGAAAAAATAGCAAGAAAAATGGCCACGAAAAAAAATCTTCCAGTCATCACTCCCGTAATCAGTATAATGACATATGCAATAAAATAAAAAGTTTTATTCTTATAAATAATCGAACCCTCTAAATAAGGTAAAACAGTTAAAATTAAGAGCGCAAATCCATATTTAATTACCCCACTAAAAAAACCACTACCAACACCAATTAGTCTTTTATTTAACAGTCCTGTTCTATCCAATAAACCTTGATTTGTTTCTGCCTTTAAAATTCCAATGTAAGTATCAAACAAGCCTGTACTAAAGAAAAAGATGAAAGAAACTATTGCCTGAATTAAAAAAATTATAATTAGCCAATCTAAAACATAAACAAAACTAAAATCTTTTTTATTTATTTTAAAAGCAAACACTATAGCATATGCAGAGAAGAAATAAAACAGTACACTTAAACACTCTTTAACGAAATATAAATCCCCTCCCATCGTATTTCGTAATTGAGCAAACAGAGCTATTAGAAAAACAAATATTGACAGGAATATGATCTTATAAATATTTACGTTTTTAAATATAGCACTTCTTAAATTAGGGGTAAAAACCAACAACACAATTCCAAAAAGTTGCAATATCCTGTCATTTGGAAGTGGTAAAAACTTAATAAAAACCGGATAAATATAACAAAATAGGCAAAAAATAATAAAGCACTTTTTCATTTACTTTGTATATACATACCTTTAAATACCCTAACTTTTTTTGCAATAATAGCAATATTCATGGCAGTATTGAAATTAAAATTTTTCTTTAAAAACAAAAACAGCCTATTCATTCGGTTAGATTTAATAAACTGAATTCTTTTGTTATACAGCTCAATGCTAGATGTTTTGTCAACAATTTCTCTATTTTTAATTGCAAGCATTTCTTCCTGATCAGTTTTAGAAAAAGTATCCTTATGTATACTTCTTAGCATAAAATCTGAGAATTCCTTATTCTTAATTGAGCTCATAATTGATCCTGGAGTTATCCGATATTTCAATAAAACTTCATTAAGAATTTCAACTTTATGATATTTTGCGATTTTAACCCATAAAAAATAATCTTCAAAATACTTCCCAATAGTTTCATTGTATCCTCCCAAATCTAAAACGACATCTCTATCAAAGATTACTGTGGGGTGTTTAAAAGGATTCCCAACTTTATTCATGAATTTTTTCAGAAAAGCATTCCCCGTATAGGGTGCATCAATGCAAAGTGTTTTACCTTCTTTATCAATCACTTCAACTGCAGACCCTACAAGTTTAAATTCAGGATTTTTAACTAAATAGCTCATTTGCACTTCAAAACGAGTCGGATATGCGATGTCATCAGCATCCATTCGGGCGATATATTTTCCTTTAGAAACTGCCAGTCCATGATTTAAGGAAGCCGCTAGTCCTTTATTAACTTGATCGATTAAAACTATTCTTGGATCCTTGAATGTTTTAATTATTTCAATTGAATTATCAGTTGATCCATCATTAATTAAAATTAACTCAAAATCCTTGTACGTTTGATCTAAAATACTTTGAATTGCTTCACTAACGTATTGCTGTGCATTGTAAATCGGTAATATTACACTTAATTTCATCAGAGCAATTTTACATTATCAAAATCTTGAAGCCAAGTTTCAAAAAAATTTTTATTCTTACCATAACTATTATCAAAAATGTAAACCTCTTTATTTAGTAAAACTGACAAAATAAAACCATGCAAACGAGTTGAATAAACTATATCATAAGGATTGATAAAATTGATTCCTTTTTTCAATAGCGACTCTTTATAGTTTCTCGAATTTAACCCATGTTTATCATCAACAAAAGAATTGAAAAATTTCCTTTTTATCATCCATCTGGAAGCTTTAATTTCTGCTCTAATACTGTAAGCTTGAATACGTCTTTTAAGTGTCCCTTGTGGATAAAACCCTGGCCAATCTTTTATGTCAAAATCAGTATTCGCATCAATAAGATCTTGTTGAACTTTTTTCAATATTACCTCGTCCCCCAATTCCTTATCGTATCTTTTTAAAACCAAAGTTTTATTCCTATCATTAGCTACTGAATGAAAATTGGTGTAATCTAAAAAAAATGCCATATCAGGAGCTAAAAACACTTTACATTTGTCAAAATATTTTAATGCAATTTCATAAGAAACACTATCTCTTACACATATAATAAGGTCTGGATGATTATTATAAATTAAAGCATCTTTTTCTATATTACTTTTATCATGATAATGAATCGTTTGCGGAAAAATAATAATTCTATTTTCTTTAAAATTTTCTATGATGCCGTTTCTGAATTCCTGATTTAAACGCCAAACATCACCAAAATTACCTCCACCATGTAAAAGTATAACATTATCTTTTTTTATCTTAGAATTCTGATGTGTATAAACATTACTTGTATACACTAATTTATGCTTGATACTCTTTAAAAATTCTAGTTCACCTTCCCAAATTAAAATATCACCTATATTGCGATGATTGGGAACGTCTAATAAAACATAATCGCTATTAATATAGTGCGAAATTGCGTTTATCACAATATTTCTTAAGTTCTCAATTTTTGCTTTATTATTGAAATCTTGTTTCATAATTATTTAAATTTTAATAAAATTTTATTCCAAAAGCCATTAATCACATCTTTGTTATCAATCCCGAAAAATGCTAAAAAGAAAATTATTGACAATAATGATGTTTTGGCGTTAAACATATATACGATTGCGAAAGACAAAGAAACACATAGGAGGTACTTAAAAAATACTTGAATAGGAAAATCAATTTCCAGTATTTTTCTTGTCGTAAATAAACGTACAATAAATAATATTGCGTACCCAAAACATGTAGCGATCGCAATGCCCATTAAACCAAAATATCGTATTAAAACAACCCCTATAATGATATTGGTCAGGCTTCCAAAAATAGTCGTTGTAAAGATTTCCTTTGTTTGTTTAACTCCAAGATAAAGTGCACCAAAAAAACCTGAAAAAGATAAAAAAGCAACGCTTAAATATAACACAGGCATAAAAAGCCAAGAGTCATGAAACTCCTCACTAATTAATTCTTCCACTAAAAACCGAGAAGACAACGATAACAAGACCACTAAAGAGAACTGAATTTTAATTAGTTTCTTGAAAACTTCTGAATAATATTTCTTTTTATCTTCAGAATTAAAATTAATTATAGCAGCCTCTTGCCATGCCAGTGTAAAAACTTGATTAACTATAACTAAGATTGCAGGAAATCGATTCGCCATTGCGAAAACTCCATTGGCAGAAATACCTAAATACGCCAGAATTAAATACTTATTCACAGAACTTATTAACCACCAACTAATTGTATTGGGTATTAATGGTAGAGAATATTTAACAAGTTCTTTTATTGAATTAACACTAAAATACTGTATGTCAATATAAGCGTATATTTTTAACTGAAAGAATAAAAAAAAACTGCAAAAAAAGTAAGCAATAAATGTTGAATAAAATAATGCATCAATAGAAAGTTTAAATACAAACAGAAAAACAATATTACTTAGTAAATAAATCAAAGTATATAAGATTCCATTAAAGGCAAAAAGCTTATTCATATTTAACCCCCTGGCAATTTGTTGAAAAAAAGGATAAATCATTGCATTAATACAAATAAGAGTAATAATAAAATGGCCTTTTAGAGGATAAAATAAATAAAAAATACTCGATAAAATTCCTACTATGATTGTATTAACCAGGATTAAAAGAACCCCATTTGTAATACATTTTTTTTTCGTTTCTAAATTACCTTCAGAGGTTAATAACCATCTAAAAACGCTATCCGAAATTTGTAATGTTGCAAAAGGAACAATCAAACTAATTGCTGTTGTTACTAAATCAAAATATCCAAACTCCCCTTTGTTTAAATAAAAACTATATAAAGGAATCAGTGCAAAAGATAAGATTTTTGAGCCAAAACTACCTATGCCATAAATAATGGTATTTCTTAGTAATGAACTATTTTTAGATTTCATTTGAGTCGTTTAAAAAAATTAAGTATCAATTAGCATTAAGTCGCACATCATTGTTAAGATTCTTAAAACCGTTCTAAGTTAAAATTTGAGAGCTGCTAAAATGTTTTTTCAATAAAAAATAACAAACGCTAAAAAATCCACCTAAAAAACCTCCTAAAACCAACCCCATTAATTTCCCAAAACGATCAACCGCTAACGGCAAAATAGGCCTGTCTATAACTTGAATCAGTGGCGTATCTTTTCGTACGGTTACTTTTGCCAGTTCTGTTTGTTTAACCAATTCTGTTAATATAGCTGTATTTGCCTGCACATCAACCTGCCTGCGGGCAGATGGAGCCCTTTGAACATTTAATGCTGGATTTAAATTAAAAGTATTATCGTTTGCAATAGCAACACCTGTTATCGCACCATTAAGCTCTCGTCGAATAGAATCAGTTTGATGCTCTAGTATATCCATATTTATTCGGGCTTTTTTACTTTTAGTATCTACGTAAAAACGTCCAACTTGCTTTGCCAATGCCTCACAAAAATATTTAGCAAATAATTCGTTTTTTGAGGAAACTTCCATGGTTATGATCGAAATTTTTTTATCTTTTTGATCAACACTTAATCCGTTCATAGAGAGTTTCTCATAAATAACCCCTAAAATGCTATCGTGTACTCTGCTAAATCCCAACCTTTGTTTGTTAGGTAAAAATTGAATTTTTTTCAACTTTGGATCCTTATCCCACTGTTCTCTCCACTTATTATTCTGAATATACATTTCGGCAAGAGAAACTACTTGGTTATCCACAACAACTGGTGCTAGAAGCGTTTTTTCCACCATTGACCTGGATTTAAAAAGTTCCGTCAAATTAGCCCCCGTAAACACTCCTCCTGCACTTCCGCCAATATCTAAACCTAGTGTGGTTGCAAGCCCCAATGCACCTCCAATACCACCGCCTGTCCGGTCATCTTCTAATGCGAAAGACAATTTAGCAGTATAAACAGGCTCTCTAACTAAGGAATATATTATACCTAAAGAAGCTCCAATAATTCCAGCCAGTACAATAAATTTCCATTTTGAATAAAGATAAGCATACCAATCTCTTGCTTTTTCGAGCAACTCTTTCAACGAAATTTCGTCACTAGTAAAAGTTTTATTATCCATTAAAATTTTATTTAAAAGCGGTTACAATTAATAATGCCAAACTAGTAAGTACACTACCAATACCTACCCACTCTCCAGTACTCATCTTTTGGGTTTCAGGCTTTTCGGGAACTACTATTTGAGAATCGGGTCTCACTTTAGGATAAGATCTAAAGAACAAAAATGAATTTGTTACGGAAGCTTTTCCATTTGGATATATGATATAAGCTTTTTTCTTCCATCCTTTAGCATCTACACCACCTACGGCATCAATATAATATCTAAATCCTTTCCCGCTTCTATATGGTATCTCAGATGTAAGCAATACACTACCGGTTACCTTAACTCCTTCATTATAAGCTGCAACTATAATTTCATCTCCTGGAAACAAAGTAACATTAGAATAATGATACTTGTCATTAACAATTTTTTCCCAGTTTACAGGAATTGTAGCATATTTCACTTCATCTTCTAATTTTGTAACCAATTCTTCTTTTAAGGTATCATTTTTTGATAAATTTAGGTCTACACTTTTTATTTTATCAATCTGTTCCTGCTTGATTGGTCTTTTAATTTTCACACCATCAATATTCGCAATTGATGATAATCCTCCCGCCCTCATCACGACATTATAAACCGTTTCTTTTTTATTTGCTAAAACATATTTTCCAGGATATCCTACAGCCCCACTAACCATTACCATTTGAGGTTTTTCATAGATAGCTACTCGGCGTATAGCAACAACATCAAAAGGTTTTAAAATAAAGTTTTTGACTTGCTCGTTATTATCAGCTGTAATTTCAAATTCAACCAATTCAATTCGTTTAAGATCTGCATTGTTAACAACGTCAGATTTAACCATTCTTCCAATTTCTACCCTTTTAGAGGCAGAACCGGTCAAGCCACCAACCTGAACAATCAAATCATTTAAAGTTAAATTATCATAATAATGGTACACGCCTGGATTTTTAACCTCTCCTTCAATCGTAACCTTGTATTCTTCTCTGAAATCTAAAACAGAATATACCGTAACGATATCTTCTCTTTTTAATTCAATGTCCTCATTTAAATCACCTGTTAAAGCAGTGCTTAGATCCACAGTTACAATTTCTGTAGTTAAATCTCCTTTTAATCGAACGATTCTTGCTCTTTTTGTGTAAGCATCTTCCTTCAAACCTTCTGCTCTCGTGATAAGGTCCGAAATTCTCATTCCTTCTGTAAAAGAATAATAATTTGGTCTAAAAACTGCTCCTTCAATTTTAATACGATTTTCAAAACGATCCAAAATCCTGGTAATTTTAAAAACATCACCAGATTGAGGATAATAGGTACTAAAATTAGCCTCATTTATATCGTGAACTTTATATTCTTTTCCAGTCTTTTGGACTACATTTACTGACGCCGTATAAGCAATTTCATTAAATCCTGATGCAAAATTCAACAAATCAGTAAAACTCTCTCCTTTTTTCATTTCAAAAACTCCAGGTCGTTTCACTTCCCCCTCCATTGTAACTCGTTGTCTATAAGCAGGAATTCGGATAACATCATTATCTTTTAAGCCAACATTGTCAGCTTGGTCACCTTTTACCAAAAACCTGTAAATATCAATATTTCTATAAACTCTATTATTTCTAATTAATTCAATATTTCTGTAGCTCCCATTCTTGCCAGGGCCCCCTGCTAAATGCAGTGCATTATAAACCGTAGCTAAGGATGAAATTGAATAGTTGCCGGGTTGTTTTCCTCCTACAACTGTAATTTTTATGGTACGAATTCTACTCAAACTAACACTTACTTGCGATTGTCCGGAACGAACTGTACTATAAACCTTTGAAATTGCAGCTTTAATTTTTTGTGTTGCTGCTTCAACTGTAATACCTGAAACCGCAATCTGCCCAACATACTGAATAGTAACTTTCCCTTCAACGCTTACAGGTACACTGGCATTATATTCCTGAACACCATAAACACTAACTTGCAATTCATCACCAGGACCTAAAACATAATTCATGGGTGTGGCTAATTTCAAATCTGGCTCAAAATTAAGACTAGGATTATCAAAAAGCTCCGATCCAAAAATTAAAGCATTGGCAGAATCTTTTACTTTGTTGTTAAGTACTATTTCCTGATCTCGACCAAAATCATTATTGCTAATATTAGCTGTATTTTGAATACCGTTTGAAGAAGCTTTCACCCGTACCTTTAACTTATCAAATTCCGCTTGACTCATTCCCTTTGATAAAGCCATAGGTTCTGCTTGTTCAATACTAATATTTTTGCTTAAAAGCTGGGCCTTTATTTTAGCAATATCGTTATCTGATAAGTAGTCCACTTTAATTGAACTTAAATCCTGAGATTTTAGAATATCCTGCGCACTAGCTTGTGATGATAACAGCACGACAAACAAGCTAAGAACGTATATTATTTTTTTCATTGAGCTTTTTTTTAAACTAACTTTTGTTGATATAATTATTTAAATTATGAATATTGTTTTTTATAATAATCTTTATAAGTACCAGAAGTAACATTTTGTAACCATTCACTATTACTAAGATACCAATCTATAGTTTTTCCCAATCCCTCTTCAAAAGTTACCGATGGTTTCCAGCCTAATTCTTTATTAATCTTTGTTGAATCAATAGCATAACGCAAATCATGTCCAGGCCTGTCTTTTACATAAGTAATTAATTGATGAGAAGTTCCTTCATTTCGTCCTAACTTTTGATCCATAAGCTGACACAATAATTTAACCAAATCAATGTTTTTCCATTCATTAAATCCGCCAATATTATAGGTTTCATGATTTTTTCCCTTATGAAAGACTAAATCTATCGCTGCTGCATGATCTTCTACGTAAAGCCAATCTCTTGTATAATTCCCGTCGCCATAAACCGGCAAGGATTTATTGTTAATGATATTATTAATAAAAAGTGGAATTAATTTTTCAGGAAAATGATAAGAACCGTAATTGTTTGAGCAATTGGTCAAAACATAGGGTAAGTCATAAGTCGCTCCATATGCGCGCACAAAATGATCTGAACTGGCTTTAGAGGCTGAATATGGTGAATTTGGATCATATGGCGTAGTTTCTGTGAAAAGTCCTTCTGCTCCTAATGAGCCATAAACTTCATCGGTACTAATGTGATAAAAACGTTTACCTTCATAATTACCCATCCATTGATTTTTTGCAGCATTCAGTAAGTTCATAGTTCCAATAACATTCGTTTTCACAAATGCCAATGGATCCTTAATGGAACGATCTACATGTGACTCAGCTGCCAAATGCAATACTCCATCAAAATTATGAACTGAAAAAAGTTTATTTATAAATGTTTCATCAACAATATCTCCTTTTATAAAAGTATAATTTGGGTTATGTTCAATATCCTTTATATTCTCCAGATTTCCAGCATAGGTAAGGGCGTCCAGATTAAATATGTGGTATTCTGGATATTTATTTACAAAACGTCTCACTACATGAGAACCAATAAAACCAGCCCCACCAGTTATAAGAATTTTTTTTATTTTCTCCATTTAATTTAATAAATCAGAATTCTGTTTTTCTAAATTATTATAAATATCTTTTACATCCTGCGAGCTTGCCTTTTGTAAAATCAAGTTGGCTGTATCTGTATAAACAAAAATAGTATTTTTTAGCCCCAAGAAAACAGTGTGTTTTTCAGATCCAATGACCATATTACCATTCTGATCTACAAGATGGCCTTTTGAAACTAGATAATCGTAAACAGATTCAAATGATCCTAAATCGGACCATGAAAATGATGCAGGAACTACTTTTATTTTTTTACTTCGTTCCATTACTGCATAATCAATACTTATTGATGGAATTTCTAATGACAAATCTAAATTTAAAAAACCGTCTTTGTTTGTTTCCCAAACTATTTTTGACTTCTCATAAACATCTGGCTGATACTGCCTTAACTCTTCTAATAAAACTCCAGCTTTAAAACAAAACATTCCGCTGTTCCATAAAAAATTTCCTCGGGAAATAAACTCTTTGGCAGTAGTTTCATTTGGCTTCTCGCGAAAAGAAATAACGTTATCACCTTTTGACTCGATATAACCATAACCTGTCTCCGGCTTTGTTGGAATGACTCCAAAAGTCACTATAAAACCTTCCTGTGCTTTTGATACTGCTTCATCTATGGCGCTATTGTAATTTTCCATTTGATCAATAATATGATCAGACGGAGTTACAATCAATATATCTTCTGGCTCCGATGCAAATGCTGCAAAGGCAATAGCGGCGGCGGTATTTCTAGGAGTCGCTTCAACGATATTAATATAGGAAGTTTTAGATTTCCCCATAACTTTACCACTAAGATGATGATTATCAATATTTCCGACAACCATTACCTTATTCGCCAAATGACTATTACGCTCAACTGTCATCTCAAACAGTGATTTACCATCAAATATTTCCAAATACTGTTTTGGCTTACTTTTACGAGAAAGTGGCCAAAGTCGACTCCCTATTCCACCAGTCAATATCACATGAGTTATTGAAGCGCTCATTTTAATTTTTTTTTAGTTCTTTTTCGGCAACCTCTTTTCTAAGATTACTACTTGAAAATCTATGATCCCTAACATTAAAATACAATAGGATCCCTTTTTCTTCACAATAAACTCGTCCTGTAAAATTTTTATCCCGATATTCATCACCAATAATACGAACATCAATTTTAAAGGAACGAAGAATATCTTCCAGATCCTGTTCTGTTGCATAAGGTACAATTTCATCAACAAACTTACAGCCTTTTAGTTGTATATACCGTTCTACTACTGTTTGGGATGGGCTATTTTTTTCAGGACGGTCCAATGTTGGATCAGTTTGCAATCCAACTATTAAATAATCACACTCTCTTTTTGCTTCTTCTAACATCTTAATATGCCCTGCATGTAACAAATCAAAAGCACTAAAAGTTATTCCTACTTTCATAATTTAAATTAAAATTAAAGTCTATTATCCACTATATTACCCAAAACTCCTTTTACATCGTATAACATACTATTACTTTTTTGCAACTTTGAAAAATTTAATTTCAAAAATTCAGCATGTGCTACTCCCAAAACAATAGCATCAAATTTTTCTATTGGAATCGAATTTGTTACGATTAATCCATATTCCTTTTTTACTTCATCCGTACTTGCAAGAGGATCGTAAATTATTACTGAAATACCATATTCTGTTAAAGCTTTTATAACATCAACAATTTTAGTATTTCGAACATCTGGACAGTTCTCTTTAAATGTAATCCCAAGCATCAACAGATTTGCTCCATTAACAGAGATTCCTTTTTTAATCATCAATTTTACTACCTGTGAAGCGATATATTCTCCCATACTATCATTCAAACGCCTTCCTGCTAAAATTATTTCAGGATGGTAGCCAAATTCTTGTGCTCTTTGCGCTAAATAATAGGGATCAACCCCGATGCAATGACCACCTACTAGTCCAGGCTTGAATGGCAAGAAATTCCATTTCGTTGCTGCAGCGGCCAAAACTTCCTGTGTATCAATGTTCATTAGATTGAATATTTTAGCCAGTTCATTTACAAAAGCAATATTGATATCTCGTTGTGAATTTTCGATCACTTTTGCAGCTTCTGCAACTTTAATAGATGGCGCCAAATATGTACCAGCTGTAATAACTGATTTATATAAAGCATCAACTTTCAAACTAATTTCAGGTGTTGAACCTGATGTAACTTTTAAAATTTTCTCAACAGTATGCTCTTTATCTCCAGGATTTATTCGTTCAGGTGAATATCCTGCAAAAAAATCAGTATTAAACTTTAATCCTGAAATTTTCTCTAAGACGGGAACACATTGCTCTTCTGTAACTCCTGGATAAACTGTTGATTCATAGATTACGATATCACCCTTTTTCAATATTTTACCGACTGTTTCGCTCGATTTATATAATGGGGTTAAATCAGGACGATTATTTTTATCAACAGGAGTTGGAACTGTAATTATAAAATAATTACAATCTGACATATCCTCTAAAAATGTTGTACAGAATAGGCCATTTCCCTCCGTAGATTTATCAATCAATACACTTTCTAAAATTGAATTTTCAACTTCTAATGTCGTGTCTATTCCTAATTTTAAAGATGCTACTCTTGATTCATTGATATCAAAACCGATTACAGGAAATTTTGTAGCAAATAATCTGGCCAAAGGCAATCCCACGTAACCTAAACCAATAACCCCTATCTTTACACTTTGATCCAATTTACACTTCTTTTTTTATATTTTCAGTCCATTTACTCCACGGCTTCGCCTATCTGAGCCACAAAAACTGGCACAGATACTCTAAAATCATTTTCAGCAAATATAGCATTTTAAGTCAATTTATTCAATACGGTTTCCCGTAATACGCAAAAAACAAATCACAAAAAAAAAATTAAAATGACCAACTCTCTATCAATCAGTACGTAAAAAAACAGCTAATAAAAAAAACAGCTAATAAAATGTATAAATCTAACATTTCATCAACTGTTTTTGGATTTTTTAGTACGAAACACCTAATTATCTATATTTCACTTTTAGAACACAACCTAGAGATTCCAGTATCAAAATATAATGTGTTTTTGAAACTTCCTGTACAATTGCATCCTGATTACTAAAAGCTCCCGATTCTAATTTTATTTTATCTCCCACCTGAATTGAAGAGACCGTAACATCAATCACATCCGAAGCCTGAAGACTTGTCTTAATAATACTAATTTCCTCATCTCGCACTACAGCAGGCTTTCCTAACCAAAATAAATATCGAATTACACCTGGAACAGTAAAAACTGAATTTTTCTCAATTTCAGGTAATTGAACAAATACATAAGAATTAAAAAGAGGTACAACAACCTTTTTTTTCCTATCTGACCACTGCCTAATTTGTGTAACTGTTGGGCAGTAACACTCTATCCCAATTTGATTAAGTTTTTCTGCTACTTTTTTTTCCCATTTGGGTTTTGTATATAATACATACCAAGTCATAATTTGTCTTTATATTGAAATAAAACGTTCACATCTTCCTTCATTCATTTCCTTTTAAGTGTATTTCAATATCAATAGAAACTAAGAACCTATTCCCTTATAAATAAATCCAATTTCTTCCAGTTCTCTTGCATTTAATATATTTCTTCCATCAAAAAGAAATGCGGGTTTATGCATAGAATTATATATTTTTTGCCAATCGTAAGCTGTAAACTCATCCCATTCAGTAAGAATTGCAATAGCATGAGATCCTTTAACTGCTTCATATGGATCATCAAATACAGTTAATGCAGCACCATTTTCTTCAGCTGTTCTAGTTCCTAAATAATCTAAGTCATTAAGCATCTTGCTTCTTGAAACTTTAGGATCATAAACCGAAATTTTAGCTTGCTCATTGACCAAATCATCGGCTACATAAATGGCTGCAGACTCTCTGGTGTCATTTGTGTCCTTTTTGAAAGCCCAACCTAAAAATGCAATTTTTTTATCCGCCACAGTATTATATAATGTCTGAACGATTTTATTTGAAAATCTTCTTTTTTGATGATCGTTCATTATAATGACCTGCTCCCAATAATCTGCTACTTCATTTAAACCATAAGATTTTGCGATATAAACTAAATTCAAAATGTCTTTCTGAAAACAAGACCCTCCAAAGCCAACCGACGCTTTAAGGAATTTTGGACCAATTCTGGAATCCATTCCGATTGCTCTTGCAACTTCATTAACATCAGCACCAGTCTTTTCACATAATTCAGACATCGCATTTATGGATGAAATTCTTTGAGCTAAAAATGCATTTGCTGTAAGCTTAGAGAGCTCTGATGACCAAACATTCGTCGTTAAAATTTTATCTTTATCAACCCAATTAGCATAAACATCAACTAACGCATTAATAGCATCCTGACCTTCGGGAGTAGTATCTCCACCAATTAAAATTCTATCTGGATTTAACAAATCTGTTACCGCAGTCCCTTCGGCCAAAAACTCGGGATTTGACAAAATTTGAAACTGAACACCATTTCCTGTATTATCTAAAATACTTTTAATTGCTTCAGCAGTTCGAACTGGTAAAGTAGATTTCTCCACTACAATTTTATTTTGCTTTGCCACTTTTGCAATTTGTCTTGCGCAAAGTTCAATATATTTTAAATCAGCCGCCATACCTTTCCCTTTACCGTAGGTTTTGGTTGGTGTATTTACAGATATAAAAATTACCTGAGCTTCATCAATTGCTTTATCTACCTCTGTCGAAAAGAAAAGATTTCGACCTCTGGCCTCCGCTACAATTTCTGAAAGACCCGGTTCATAAATTGGTATATTATCTGTATTGGGATCATTCCAATCTTTAATTCTTTGTTCATTCAAATCGACAACTGTAACTTGAATATGTGGGCATTTTTGAGCAATGACTGCCATTGTAGGACCGCCAACATACCCTGCACCGATACAACAAATTTTTGTAATTTTCATTTTATCAATTTTATTATTCTATTTCTATTTATTTCGCAAATTATTCCAATACCAATCAACCGCTTCTTTTAATCCTTCCTGCAAAGAATATTTCGGATTATACCCCAAAATCTTTTTTGCTTTATCTATACTTGCTAATGAATGCGGAATATCACCTGCTCTATTTTCACCATACACTATTTCTACATCAGTGATATTACGGTCAAATTCAGATAAATATTTTTTTAAATACCCAACTAAATCATTTAAAGTATTTCGATCACCAAATGCCGTATTATAAACTGTATTTATTGCTTGCGGATTTTGACTTGTCATCGCCAATTCATTCATTTGAATCACATTATCAATATAAGTAAAATCTCTTGAATAATCTCCGTCACCATTAATTATTGGACTCTCATAATTCATCAACTGCATTACAAACTTCGGAATTACTGCTGCATAATCTCCTTTAGGATCCTGTTTTCTTCCAAAAACATTAAAATAACGCAATCCAATAGTTTCTAAACCATATGTTTTACTAAAAATTTCAGCATACAATTCGTTTACATATTTTGTAATAGCATAAGGAGATAGAGGCTTGCCGATAACTTCTTCAACTTTGGGTAACCCTTGAGAATCTCCATATGTCGATGAACTCGCTGCATAAATAAAACGTTTCACTTTCGCATCGCGAGAAGCAACAAGCATATTCAAAAAACCTGACACATTTACATCATTTGTCGTTATAGGGTCATTAATCGATCTTGGAACTGAACCAAGAGCAGCCTGATGCAAAACGTAATCAACTTCTTCAAGAGCTAGTGAACAATCAGCAATATTTCTAATATCTCCTTCAATTAATTTAAAGTTTGGATCATTTATAAAATCCTTTAGATTATGACGATGACCTGTCGAAAAATTATCCAAACAAATTACTTTATGACCTAACCCTAAAAAATACTCACATAAATTGGAACCAATAAATCCCGCCCCTCCAGTAATTAGAATTGTATTCTGAGTTGATTCTTTCATTTACTTCAAATTATCTTTTAGTGAATTTGTTTAAAATAGTTTTCCAAAAACTTAATTTAACTTCTTCATCATGATATCCGTTTGAATATGTCCCATAGCCATACCCATAACCAGATCCATACTTCGCTTTATTTTCATAACCATTAAAAACAATACTGGCATTATTAAGTTCTCCTCTTTTTATTCTGGTATTTAACAACGATATCATATCCTTTTTAGTATAATTTTGCCTAACAATATACAAGGTGACATCAGCATATTGAGCCAATTCTATTGCATCCGAAACCAATCCAACCGGCGGTGTATCTAAAATTATATAATCATATTTTTGCTTCAGTTCATCTATCAATTCTGTCATTGCATCGCTTAAAATAAGCTCAGAAGGATTTGGTGGAATTGGCCCTGAAAGGATAACATCAAGATTCGCAATTTGAGTAGGATTCGTAATTTCATCTAAACTATTCTGCTTAATTAAATAATTTACAACACCTATTGAATTCTTCAAATTAAATTCATCTGCTAGTCTTGGTTTTCTTAAGTCCAGACCAATAATCACTGTTTTCTTTTCACTTAAAGCAAAAACAGTTGCTATATTAATCGAGCAAAATGTTTTTCCTTCCCCACTAATAGAAGAAGTTATCATTAACGTTTTAGAACCACTAACCTGTTGTTTTTTATACAAAAACTGTAAGGATGAGCGAATGGTTCTAAAACCTTCAGAAAGCACCGACTTAGGCTTATCAAATACCGCCAGACTCACGTTATCCTTATTAATACCAATAACACCAATCAACGGAATCTGCGTCAACTTACTAATATCGTCAGTATTCTGAATTGAATTATTTATAAAGAAAATTCCAAAAACAAACAATAATGGAATCAACAAACCTAGAAAAAGAGCCAAAACATAATTTACTGAGGTCTTAGGTCCAATTAAACCACCTCCAATATCTTTTGCTGGATCTATAAAATGAATATCGGATAAATTAGAAGCTTTTACGATTTCTGCTTCATTTCGTTTTTGAAGAAATTCAGTATAAATATTATCATTTAGATCATACTTTCTTTTAATCTTCAACAGTTCCTGTTGCTCCTCAGGAAGCCTTTTTACCGTATTTTCAGCCTGACCAATTTTAGCATTTACCAGAGACAAATCATACAATAATGACGCTTTTGCAGAAGCTATATTTTCTAACAGTACACTTTTAACGGCCTGCATCTGATTATCAAAATCTTTAAAAATCTTTTCACTTTTAACTGCGTATGCCATTTCAGACCTTTGTGTTGAAAGCGCTATAAGTTTTGAGACACTGGCAACAATATTCGGATCCTCAATTCCTGCAACAGACGGAGCTGGCAACCTTGAATAATCTACACTATTATTCAAATACATTTTTAGGGAATTGTAATAAGCTATCTTTCTAGAAACCTGATCTCTTTCTACATCAAAATCCATTATTTTATCCGAAAACTTAGCGCCACCACCTTCTATCTCGTAGATATTCTTATCCTTTCTAAATGATTTTAACTCATTTCCCGTGTCCTTCAATTGAGATTCCATTGCAACAAGAGTACTATCAATGAATCGTATTGTATTAGTAGCAAACTGATTTTTACCATCAAGTTGAATTTTGATCAGCATATTCACTGTCGCATTCAAATATTCCACCATTCGAGCCTTATTGGTGCCTTGCATTCCTAATGTCAATATCGAACCTCCTTTATCGTCCGAATCAACATTTATACCTCTATAACGAGAAACTGTCCCATCAAAATCATTGAATCGAACAAAGTATTCATTTCCGTTATAAATACCTGGGTTGTCATTAATCTGTAATTTCCAATTTAGAAACGGAAGTAAAACCTGTTCTCCAACTTTGTATTTTTTTACAAATTCGACTGGCTGAACAGCTGTCCTGGAATATAAATTATCCGAATAGTTAATTAATGAAACTGAGTTCTGTTCAAATGGAACTCTAATTTCATATTCATTAGGACTTAAAAATTTTATACGGATTAAAACATTCGCAAGCTGACCTTTCGATTTATCAATATCAATATAAAATGGAACCGCACCATACGAATCTACCAAATTATACTTTCCTTGTGTAAAATAATCAATATAAAACTGTAGCTTACTTACAACCAACTCATTGTGAGACCTTGATTGTAATATTGTTGATATTCCATTTACCTGATCTGAAATTCCTCCCCAATTAAAAACTAAGCTTGTATTAGATGTAAAAAACGGATTACTTTCTTCCTTTATAGAAATCATTGTTTTCATCCCGTAAATCTTTTCTTTACGGATGTTTACCTGATAGGCAATCGTAAATGCAATGATTAAACTAGCCAAAAACCATTTCCAGTAACTAAGAATCTTTAATATAAATCCTTTAAAATCAAAATTTGAATGATTTTCAAAAATGGAAAAATCTTTTATATCTAACATTTCTTGAATTTACTTTAGTTTTTGATAATTAAATATACGGTTGTTGCCAATGACAATAAGGTAATTATAGTACCGATTGACTGTATACCCGTTTGTCCCGTTCCCCATGTTTTCTGTCTCAACGGTTTTACGTAAACATAATCGTTGGGTTGCAAATAATAATAAGGCGATTTCATTACGTTAGCATCTGTAAGATCAATTTCATTCATTTGAACCCCAGTTGGAGTTTGACGAATAATCATTACAGCCTTTCTATTACCCACAGTCGTTATATCTCCTGCGTTAGCAACCGCTTCCATAATGTTTACATGCGACTGAAACAATGTTTTTGTTCCTGTGCTTCCAACTTCTCCATTTATTGTATATCTGAAACCAGCAAGTTTTACTGTTACAAAAACATTTGCTTCGCTTTTAAAATATTCTTCAAGTAATTTTTTCTCAATTTTAACTCTAACTTCCTCAAGAGTAAAACCAATAACATTTATTTCTCCTAAGATTGGCATTCGAATATTACCATGATCATCAACTGTAAATCCGTCAAAATACAAACCGGATTCAGACTTTGCTGTTGTCGCATTTTCTGTGGTATTAAAAATCGAAACCAGTTTTGGATCAATTGCTTTTATATTAACACTTATAATATCATTTACCTGTAATCTGTATGGTTTAGATTCTACAGCAGTAACTGTATTTTGCTCACCTGTATTGTTTTTATCTTGCAGATACCATAGATCCTTTACAGGGATACAGGATGTAAAAAGCACACTAACGAATAGTACTATATAAAAGCCGTTTCTTGTCATTATTAAAAAATTTATCGCAAATATAGCTTTTCCTTTAACTTTCAGGAAATCTAACTTTTATTTGATCTTATTTAGTTGTTTTTGAACGTTTTTTCAAACGGAACACGATGCAAAATACTTCTTCCAAGTGTAATTTCATCAGCATATTCTAATTCGTCACCAACAGCAATTCCTCTGGCAATTGTTGAAATTACAATTTCAGATTCAGCAATTTGTTTATAAATATAAAAGTTTGTGGTATCACCTTCCATCGTTGAGCTAAGTGCGAAAATAATTTCTCCTACCTTTCCGCTTTTTACTTTTTCAACCAAACTGGAAATATTTAACTGACTTGGACCAACACCTTCAATTGGCGAAATCTTACCCCCAAGTACATGATAGATTCCTTTATATTGACCTGTGTTTTCAATAGCCATTACATCCCGAATATCTTCAACCACACAAATTGTCTGATGATTTCTTGCCACGTTGGCACAGATTTCACAAACTTTTGTGTCTGAAATATTGTGGCAACTTTCACAAAATTTAATATCTTCCCGCATGTTTAATAATGCCTGAGACAAAAAACCGGTTTGCTCTTTCGGTTGTTTTAGCAAATGAAGAACCAATCGCAATGCCGTGCGTTTACCAATTCCCGGTAATTGAGACATTTCATTAACTGCTTTTTCTATTAATTTTGATGAAAATTCCATGACGACAAAAGTAATACTTTAATGTTTCTTTTTAGTGCCGATAGAAGTGGAAATCCTATTGTTTTCCATTAAAAACAAAAAAATTACTTCAGCCTGTTTTGATTTAATTGGAGTTCCGTGAACTTTGCTTAAAACTTATAGCTGAATTAGCTCTTAAAAAACTTAATATTGATTAGTAGCCAATAAGACCAAAGTACAAGCAACTTCAGCCTTGATATTATTCAGCTCTAACAATTGATATAACTCAGGATTTTCAGTTCCAGGATTAAAAACAACTCTTTTTGGCTGCGCTTCGATAATATAATTATAATAATCGCGCTGACGGGCAGGATTTAAGTATAAAGTTACAGTATCTATATTTTTAACTGGAATTGCTTTCGTGTAAATTTTCACTCCGGCAACCTCGCCAGTATTTTGACCAATTGCCAATACCGTATGTCCTTTTTGAACCAACATATTTATAGCTCTATAGGCATATCTATCTGATTTTGTGGTAGCTCCCAGAACTAAAGTTTTCTTATTTTTCATTATTTTAGAATATTGTACAAAAGTAATCAAAAAGAACGAGCTTGGTTTAGGTTATTAATGTAGAATTGGAGTAATAAAAAACATTATCCTAACATGAATTTACTTTACACAATTAAAAATTATCTATTTTTACATTACTAACCCAAACTTTATGGATCTTTTCATTTATTTATTTGCTGCACTATTTTCCGTTTTGAACCCTATTGGAACAGTCCCTATTTTTGTAGGCCTTACCCAACATGATTCTCAAAAAGAACGATCCCGTATTTCATTATGGACAGCTATAAATGTTTTCATTATTCTAATTGTCTCTTTTTTTATCGGTCAATATGTTCTGACTTTTTTCGGAATTAGTATTGATGCGCTTCGAATTGCCGGCGGAATTGTGATTGTAAATTCAGGTTTTTCTTTACTTTCCGGCAAATTCAATAAAAAGAGAGGAATTAATAAAAAGATTGAAAATGAAGCTCACCAAAGAAATGACATTGCTTTAACTCCTTTAGCTATTCCTATGTTAGCGGGACCAGGTTCAATATCATTATTGATTGCTTTCTATCAGGAACATCACCAAATGAATGAAATTATTATTTCGAGTTTAGCCATTTTAGCGATTGCAGTTGCCATTTTTGCCATTTTAAAAAGTGCCCACTATTTAGCCCGAATATTAGGTGCTTCAGGAATTGTCGCAATTTCCAGAATTGTTGGATTTATCGTAATATCAATTGGTATTCAATACATAGTAAGTTCAATCATTAACATTATCAAAGGAAATCTGATGTAAATAGATTTAACTCTCACCTAAATAAAAAGGGATATAACATACGTTATATCCCTTTTTTATATTCTGTGGATTCCTTTAATTTCTTGGTAAAAACACTTCAGCCATCATACATCTTGCGCTTCCTCCGCCGCAAGCTTCGATAGTATCCAAACTTGAACTTAAAATTTCAGCATGATTTTCTAATTGAGCAATTTGTTTTGGTGTCAAACTTTGATGTGCCGATGCACTCATAACAATGTATTTCTTGTCATTTGCACCTCGAACTTCTAACATATTTCCTGCGAAATTATTCACCTGTGCTTCTGTGATCAGAATAATCTCTTTTTTATCGGCTTTTAAATTTTCAAGAACCATTTTACGCTCTTTTTTATCATCGATACAATCAGCACAGATAACTGCAAAAGTTTCACCCAGGCACATCATCACATTTGTGTGATAAATTAATTTACGTTCACCGTCAACGGTCTGAAACGCTTCAAAAATTACAGGAGCGTAATCAAAATCTTCGCAAAACTCTATAAACAATTCTTCATCTGCACGTGGAGATAATGCACAATACGCTTTTCCATTCGCACGATCTAAAAGCAAACTCCCTGTTCCTTCCAGGAAAAACCCATCTTCTTCAGCAGATGTATAATCCATTATATTAGAAATCTCAAAACCTTTCTCTTCAAGAGTGTCCAGAATATCTTCACGACGTTCCTGACGACGATTTTCAGCAAACATAGGATACAATGCCACATCGCCATTTTCATGAAAAGAAACCCAATTGTTTGGAAAAACACTATCCGGAGTATCAGTCTCCAGATTATCGTCTATAACTGTAACATCAACCCCAACTGCTCTTAGTTTTTCAACGAAAGCATCAAATTCTTGTTGTGCTTTTGCATTTACAGTACTTGGCAAAAGTCCATCCAGTACTTTTTGATAGTAATTATTTACTGCCGTTTGCTCATTCATCCTGAAAGCAACTGGACGAATCATTACGATTGCATTTGTTGTTTGTCTCATTCTCTTTATTTTTTTTGTTTCAAGTGTCAGGTTTCAAGTTTACTAACCAACCTCAAACTTGAAACTTTATTTTCTAATCTCTAATTAATGGTAAAGTGGAACATCTCAACAAACCTTCCTGCTTTGCAATTTCAGCATATGGAATTTCTTCAACAGTAAATCCATTAGCGCGAAGCCAATTGTTCAGACGGGTAAAATTTTTCTCAGAAACCACTACATTTTCATCTATTGAAAAGACATTTGAAAACATATTATACATTTCGTTTCTTTCAATATGAAATAGATTTTCTTTTCCAAAAAGATTTACCAAATACAGATAATCAGCTTCTTCACGGAAACCTCTTTTATAAATTATTCCTTTATCTTTTCCAACAGGCTGAAAACAACAATCTAAGTGTAAAGCATTGTCACGAGCTTCTAATTTAGATTTCACTAAATCAAATTCTTTGACAATTTTATTAGGAAATAATTCTTTAATATAGTTTACACCATACATATTAGTTCTTGCAGTGATGTAATCTTTATAATCACTTCCTTTATAAGTTCCGATAAAAATATGATCATTCCAAAGCATTACATCTCCCCCTTCAATATGAACTTCTTCAGGAGGACGAACTACTTTTAGAGGATCCATTTGATCGATTACATATTGAATTGCATCTAACTCCCGTTCTCTATCAGGCAAAATATTTGATTTTACAAAAACATCATCAAGTACAAAACCAATATCTCTTGCGAATATTTGATTGTAATTTTCAATCATTTCCGGACGATAAACAGTTACATCATATTTTTGAAAAACAGCATTAAAAGCATTCATTTCAACAACCATATCTTCTTCAACAGGATAAGTCCCCGCTTTAATATGTTCCAATGATTTGGGATCGTAGGCTTCGTCAATAGATGGAGTTGGCCCATTATGAACGGCTGAACCCAAAACTACTGCACGCAATCTTGACGTTTCGTTCTTTATATTTAATTGCAACATAACTCTATTATATTTTGAGCAAATATAAAAAAAGCTTCACAGTTAAGTGAAGCTTTAAAGTTATTTTATTTATTAGACTTAAAGTCTCTTAAAGGATGTCCTGTATAAATTTGTCTAGGTCTTCCAATTGGTTCTTTGTTTTCACGCATTTCTTTCCATTGTGCGATCCAGCCTGGCAATCTTCCAATAGCAAACATTACTGTAAACATATCAGTCGGAATTCCTAATGCTCTGTAAATAATACCAGAATAGAAATCTACGTTTGGATACAAGTTTCTTGATTTGAAGTAATCGTCTTCAAGAGCTGCCGCTTCTAATTTTTTAGCAATTTCCAAAATTGGATCTTCAACACCTAAAGTTTCTAAAACCTCTTTAGCCGCTTTTTTGATAATTCTCGCTCTTGGATCAAAGTTTTTATAAACTCTGTGACCGAATCCCATTAAACGGAATGGATCATTTTTATCTTTTGCTTTCGCTAAAAATTTATCAGTATCTCCGCCATCTTTATTAATTTCCTCCAGCATTTCTAAAACTGCTTGGTTTGCACCTCCGTGAAGAGGTCCCCAAAGTGCCGAAACTCCAGCTGAAATAGAAGCAAATAAACCAGCATGAGACGAACCGACCATTCTTACTGTAGATGTAGAACAGTTTTGTTCGTGATCAGCATGAAGAATAAATAATTTATCTAATGCATCAACTATAACAGGATTTGCTGCATAAGGTCCAGTAGGCAATTTAAACATTAATTGCATAAAATTGTCAACATAACCTGTTGTGTTATCGTAATAATTTAATGGATAGCCCATAGATTTTCTATAAGTCCAAGTAGCAATTACAAGAAATTTACCCATTGTTTTACAAATGGCTTCATACATTTCTTTTTCATTATCTACATTTACTGCTTTTGGGTTAAATGCTGTTAAAGCACTTGTCAATGCAGATAAAACGCCCATTGGGTGCGCTGTTTTTGGAAAACCATCGATGATATTTTTCATCTCCTCATTTACCAAAGTATGTTTTTTGATCCCATTTTCGAACTGCTCTAATTCCTGAGCTGTTGGCAATTCACCAAAAATCAAAAGATAAGATACTTCCAAAAAACTAGCTTTTTCAGCCAGATCTTCGATTGAATACCCTCTGTAACGCAGGATTCCTAACTCTCCATCTAAGAAGGTGATTTCACTTTTGCAAGAACCAGAATTTTTGTAACCAGGATCAATTGTAATAACACCAGTTAAATCACGTAATTTGTTAATATCGATAGCTGATTCATTTTCGCTCCCTGTAATAACCGGAAGCTCAATTTTTTGACCATCTACTTCTAATGTAGCTATTTTTGACATAATATATCGGAAATAAATCTTTAAAATAATAATTTATCAAATCTAAGGAATTTAAGACTAATTAAAAAAGGAATACTGCTATGAATTTGTTAAAACTCCAAAAAAAAACCACCCATTAAAAAATGGATGGTTTAAATCTATATATAACCTTACAATTATTTAATCTTGAAAGCTTTTAACCCTGGAAAATAAGCAGTACTTCCTAATTCTTCTTCAATTCTTAATAATTGATTGTATTTTGCCATACGATCAGAACGAGAAGCAGAACCTGTTTTAATTTGACCACAGTTTAAAGCTACAGCTAAATCAGCAATAGTATTATCTTCAGTCTCTCCAGAACGGTGAGACATTACAGAAGTATAACCAGCATTCTTAGCCATGTTTACAGCAGCAATCGTTTCAGTCAAAGTACCAATTTGGTTCACTTTTACTAAAATTGAATTTGCAATTCCTTTTTCAATACCAGTAGATAAACGCTCAACGTTAGTAACAAACAAATCATCACCAACTAATTGTACTTTATCTCCAATTTTATCTGTTAAATATTTCCATCCATTCCAGTCATCTTCATACATACCATCTTCGATAGAAATAATTGGATACTTAGCAGCAAGTTCAGCTAAATAATCAGCTTGCTCTTCAGAAGTTCTGATTTTTCCAGTTTCACCTTCAAATTTAGTATAATCGTATTTACCATTTACATAAAATTCAGAAGCTGCACAATCAAGAGCGATCATAATTTCGTCACCAAAAGAATATCCTGCTTTTTCAACTGCCAACTTAATAGTATCCAAAGCGTCTTCAGTACCACCAGCTAAATTTGGCGCAAAACCACCTTCGTCACCTACAGCAGTACTCAAACCTCTGTCGTGTAATACTTTTTTCAAACTGTGAAAAATTTCAGTTCCCATTTGCATAGCATGCGTAAATGAAGTTGCCTTTACAGGGAAAATCATAAACTCTTGAAATGCAATTGGAGCATCAGAGTGAGAACCACCATTGATGATGTTCATCATCGGAACAGGTAACGTATTAGCAGAAACTCCACCAACATATCTGTATAATGGCAATCCAAGTTCATTTGCAGCAGCTTTTGCAGCAGCTAAAGAAACTCCTAAAATAGCATTAGCTCCTAATTTAGATTTATTAGGCGTTCCGTCTAAATCAATCATTAACTGATCGATAGTGTTTTGTTCGAAAACAGAAGTTCCAACTAATTCTTCAGCAATAACAGTATTTACATTATTCACTGCATTCAAAACTCCTTTTCCTAGAAATGCTTTTCCTCCGTCACGTAATTCAACAGCTTCATGTTCTCCTGTTGATGCTCCAGATGGAACAGCTGCTCTACCTAGAACACCATTTTCTGTAACTACATCAACTTCAATAGTAGGATTACCTCTGGAATCAAAAATTTGTCTTGCGTGAACTTTAATTATAATACTCATTATTTTTGTTTTTTATTAATAAATTATATTTTTTTTCGAAATTATAAAAATATTTAATAGAAAAAATGCATTCTTACCATTAAACACCTTTATTTATTAACTATATCGTTTTAGCAGCACCTAGTTTTATATTCTCAACAAACTGATCGAACAAATAAGAGGAATCATGTGGTCCAGGACTTGCTTCTGGATGATATTGAACTGAAAAACAATTTTTATTTTTCATTCTCATACCAGCAACCGTTTCATCGTTTAAATGCAAATGTGTAATTTCTAAATCGGGATGACTGTCCAGTTGCTCTTTATTAACTGCAAAACCATGATTTTGAGAAGTAATTTCTCCTTTACCGGTAATGATATTTTTTACTGGATGATTTATTCCACGATGCCCATTAAACATTTTATAAGTTTGAACTCCATTTGCTAAAGCAATAACTTGGTGTCCTAAGCAAATTCCGAACAAAGGATTATCATTAGCTAAAATTTCTTTTGCTACTTCGATAGCACCAAATAGAGGATCCGGATCTCCAGGTCCATTTGACAAGAAATATCCATCTGGATTAAACGATGCTAAATCTTTATAAGTAGAATTATATGGGAAAACTTTAATGTAGCAATCTCTTTTAGCAAGATTTCTCAATATGTTCTTTTTTATCCCAAGATCTAAAGCAGAAATTTTATATGTAGCATTTTCATCTCCAAAAAAATAAGGCTCAGTAGTTGAGACTTTTGATGCCAACTCTAAACCTTCCATATTTGGCACATTTGCCAGTTCTTTTTTTAGTTCTTCAATTGAAGTCCCATCTGTGCAAATAACAGCATTCATAGCTCCATTGTCACGTATATAACTTACAAGTGCACGAGTATCGACATCAGAAATACAGATTAAATTTTGCTTTGCAAAGTAATCCTCCAAACTTCCTGAAGCATCTTCACGGGAATAATTAAAACTGAAGTTTTTACAAACTAAACCAGCAATTTTGATACTATCAGATTCAATCTCTAAATCATTTACACCATAATTTCCAATGTGTGCATTAGTAGCCACCATAATTTGACCAAAATACGAAGGATCTGTAAAAATCTCCTGATATCCCGTCATTCCAGTATTAAAACAAACTTCACCAAAAGTCTTACCGCTAATCCCGATAGATTTTCCATGAAAAATAGTCCCATCACTTAGTAATAAAATGGCGCTTTGTCGTGTTGTGTATTTCATTCTTTAATTTGTATTGTTTTTAATCGGTGTAAAACCAGCCAGACTTGTTTTACTTGTAATTAGATATTTTGCAAATTTACTTCTTTAAAAGAGCGCTTCCAAGATTTTTTAAAAATTTCATTCATAAAAATAAAACCTAAGTATTGAAATAAGTTATATTTTGATTTCTTTAAAAAAAAACAAAAAAAAAGGATAAACTAAAAATTAGCTTATCCTTGATTTTTATAGAATCATTACTTTCATAATTATTCAGAAGCTTCAGTAGTCGTTTCTGACTCAGCAGCTGGAGCTTCAGTAGTTTCCTCAGCTTTTTTTGCTTTACCACCACGACGGCTTTTTGCTTTTTTAACTTCTTTTTTACCTCCATTGTAAAGTTCATTGAAATCTACAAGTTCGATCATTGCCATGTCAGCATTATCTCCCAAACGATTTCCAACTTTAATGATACGAGTGTATCCACCTGGACGGTCTCCAACTTTAGCAGCTACGTCTCTGAACAAGTCAGTTACCGCATATTTGCTACGTAAGTAAGCAAAAACAATACGACGATTATGAGTCGTATCTTCTTTTGATTTTGTGATTAAAGGCTCAACGAATTGTTTAAGCGCTTTAGCCTTAGCAACAGTAGTGTTAATACGTTTGTGCTCAATAAGAGAACAAGCCATATTAGCCAACATAGCTTTTCTATGTCCAGTCTGTCTGCTTAAGTGATTGAATTTTTTTCCGTGTCTCATTGCTATTTTAAATTTAATCCGCCGTGGCGGATTGAATTATTCTTTATCTAATTTGTATTTAGCTAAATCCATTCCGAAAGTTAAATTTTTAACCGCTACAAGTTCATCTAGCTCTGTTAAAGATTTTTTACCAAAATTACGGAATTTCATTAGGTCATTTTTATTGAACGATACTAAATCACCAAGTGTATCAACTTCAGCCGCTTTCAAGCAATTTAATGCTCTCACAGATAAATCCATATCAACAAGCTTAGTTTTAAGCAATTGTCTCATATGCAATGACTCTTCATCATACGATTCTGTTTGTGCAATTTCGTCAGCCTCGAGTGTAATTCTTTCGTCAGAAAACAACATGAAGTGGTGAATTAAAACCTTAGCAGCTTCAGTAAGAGCATCTTTTGGATTAATTGATCCATCAGTTTTAATTTCAAAAACTAATTTTTCGTAATCTGTTTTTTGCTCTACACGGAAGTTTTCAATTGCATATTTTACATTTTTTACCGGAGTAAAAATAGAGTCTGTAAAAATGGTTCCAATTGCAGCATTCTGTTTTTTGTTCTCCTCAGCAGGAACATATCCTCTACCTTTTTCGATTGTTAAATCGAAGTTCAATTTGATTTTAGAATCTAAATTACAGATAACAAGGTCTGGATTCAAAACTTGAAAACCTGAAATAAATTTTTGAAAATCACCTGCTGTTAATTGATCTTTACCAGAAACAGAAATTGTAACTGCTTCATTATCGATATCTTCGATCTGACGTTTGAAACGTACTTGTTTTAGATTAAGGATAATTTCGGTAACATCTTCAACAACACCTGAAATAGTAGAAAACTCATGATCTACACCTTCGATACGAACAGATGTAATTGCATAACCTTCTAATGCTGAAAGCAAAACTCTTCTAAGTGCATTACCAACTGTCAATCCGTAACCAGGTTCTAAAGGTCTAAATTCGAATTTACCTTCAAAATCGGTTGAATCGATCATGATAACTTTATCGGGCTTTTGAAAATTAAATATTGCCATAAATTTCGACTAAGTCAATTATTATTTGTTGTACAACTCTACGATTAATTGTTCTTTAATGTTTTCTGGAATCTGAAGTCTTGCAGGTACAGAAACAAAAGTTCCCTCTTTAAGATCATTATTCCAAGTAATCCATTCATAAACATGACTTGAATTTGACAAAGAACGTTCGATAGCTTCTAAAGATTTAGATTTTTCACGAACTGCAACTTTATCACCAGGTTTAAGGTGGTAAGAAGCGATATTTACAACTTCACCATTAACAGTAACGTGTCTGTGAGAAACTAATTGTCTAGCACCTCTTCTAGAAGGAGCAATACCCATTCTAAAAACAACGTTATCTAATCTTGCCTCACATAATTGTAAAAGAACTTCACCAGTAACACCTTTAGTAGCTGATGCTTTTTTGAATAAATTTCTGAATTGTTTTTCTAAAATTCCGTAAGAATATTTAGCTTTTTGCTTTTCCATTAACTGAACAGCATACTCAGATTTTTTACCTCTTTTTTTAGCCATCCCGTGTTGTCCAGGTGGGTAATTTCTTTTTTCGAAAGATTTATCATCTCCGAAGATTGCTTCGCCAAATTTACGAGCAATTCTAGTTTTTGGACCAGTATATCTTGCCATTTCTAAAAAATTAAATTTAAGGTAGAGATTATGAATTCAGGTCAAATCCTTCGATAATCTATATTCTACCTTGTTTATACTATGAATAAATAAAATTAAACTCTACGTCTTTTTGGAGGACGACATCCGTTGTGAGGCATTGGAGTAACGTCGATAATCTCAGTAACTTCAATTCCACCGTTATGAATAGAACGGATAGCAGACTCACGTCCGTTTCCTGGTCCTTTTACATAAACCTTTACTTTTTTAAGTCCAGCCTCAAGAGCTACTTTACTACAATCTTCTGCTGCCATTTGAGCTGCGTATGGAGTATTCTTTTTAGAACCTCTGAAACCCATTTTACCAGCTGAAGACCAAGAAATAACTTCACCTTTTTTGTTTGTCAAAGAAATGATGATGTTATTGAAGGTAGCAGAAATATGAGCTTCTCCCGTTGATTCAACGATAACTTTACGTTTTTTTGCAGTTGCTTTAGCCATATTACTTATTATTTAGTTGCTTTTTTCTTGTTAGCAACAGTTTTTCTTTTACCTTTTCTTGTTCTAGAGTTGTTTTTAGTTCTTTGTCCTCTTAACGGAAGACCAGATCTATGACGGATACCTCTGTAACAACCAATATCCATTAAACGTTTGATGTTCAAAGAAACTTCAGAACGTAATTCTCCTTCAATTTTGAATGCTCCAACAGCTTCACGAATTGCTCCGATCTCGTCATCATTCCAATCTTGAACTTTTTTGTCTTGGCTAACTTGAGCTTTTTCTAAAATCTCAATAGCTCTACTTCTTCCTAATCCAAAGATATAGGTAAGTGCTATAACACCTCTTTTATTTTTTGGGATATCTACCCCTGCTATTCTTGCCATAATTATCCTTGTCTTTGTTTAAATCTAGGATTCTTTTTGTTTATTACGTACAATCTCCCTTTTCTACGCACAATGATGCACTCGGGACTTCTCTTTTTTACTGATGCTCTAACTTTCATAGTGAATATCCTTTAATATCGATAAGTAATTCTTGCTTTTGACAAATCATAAGGGCTCATTTCCAGTTTCACTTTATCACCAGGTAATAATTTGATGTAATGCATACGCATCTTACCAGAAATATGAGCAATTACAATATGTCCATTTTCTAACTCTACACGGAACATCGCATTTGATAATGCTTCAATGATTGATCCGTCTTGTTCTATTGCTGATTGTTTTGCCATAAATATATTAAGCTACCGCTTTTCTATTTTTACCAGTCTTCATTAAACCATCATAATGTTTGTTTAACAAGTATGAATTGATTTGCTGAATAGTATCTATTGCAACTCCAACCATAATTATTAATGAGGTACCTCCAAAAAACATTGCCCAAGATTGTTGTACATCCATAATACTTACAACAATAGCTGGGAATACAGCAATCAAAGCAAGGAATAAAGATCCTGGGAAAGTTATTAAAGACATCACTTTATCTAAGAAATCCGAAGTTTCAGCACCTGGACGAACTCCCGGGATAAAACCACCGCTTCTTTTTAAATCATCAGCCATTTTGTTAGTAGGAACCGTAATTGCAGTGTAAAAGAATGTAAATACAATAATTAAAGTTGCAAATACAAAATTATACCAAAAACCGAACATATTACTAAATGCTCCAACAATAGATTGTGATGTGTCTGATTTAGACAATCCAGCTACAGCTGCAGGTATAAACATAATTGCCTGAGCAAAAATGATTGGCATAACTCCAGAAGCATTAAGCTTAAGAGGAATCCATTGTCTATTACCACCTGCTAAATCTTGCTCATAATCACCAGTTGTTGTACGACGAGCGTACTGAACCGGGATTCTACGTACTGCCATTGTAAGCAATACACAAGCTATAATCACTAATAACCACACAATAATTTCAATAACTAATAACATTGGACCTCCATTGTTATTGGTAACTCTCGTTGTAAACTCTTGAATAAAAGCTTGAGGTAAACGAGCTAAGATACCAACCATAATTAATAATGAAATTCCATTTCCAATACCTTTATCTGTAATTTTCTCTCCAAGCCACATAGCAAAGATCGTACCTGTCACTAAAATAATAACAGATGAGAACAAAAATTCAGGAGAATTAAAGCCTAGTAAGAATGCACTACCAGGCAATGTTCTGTATAAATTATAGATATAAGTTGGACCTTGAACCAGTGTAATAGCTATAGTCAACCAACGAGTGATTTGATTAATCTTTTTTCTACCACTTTCTCCATCATTTTGAAGTTTTTGTAAATAAGGAATAGCAATTCCCATCAACTGAACCACAATAGACGCAGAAATATAAGGCATAATACCTAAAGCAAAAACTGAAGCTTTAGAGAAAGCACCCCCAGTAAACATGTCTAGGATAGATCCTAAACCATTTTTAGTTTGTCCCGCTAAACCAGTTAATTGAGTGGCGTCAATTCCAGGAAGCGTAACGTGTGCACCAAAACGATATACTAAAAGCAATCCTAATGTAATTAAGATTCTGTTTTTCAGTTCTTCGATTTTCCAAACATTACTTATTGATTCAATAAATTTCTTCATCTTAATAGATAAGTTATATAGTTACAGCTTCTCCACCAGCAGCTTCAATAGCAGCTTTTGCAGTAGCAGTAAATTTGTGGGCAGTTACTTTTAATTTTGCTTTCAATTCTCCTCTACCTAAAATCTTAACGATTTCATTTTTGGTAGCTAGACGATTTGCTACGAAATCTGTCATAGAAACAGAATCAGTAATCACACCATTGTCTACTAATAATTGAAGCGTATCTAAATTAACACCTTCGTATTCTTTACGATTGATGTTTGTGAAACCAAACTTAGGCACACGTCTTTGAAGTGGCATTTGCCCTCCTTCAAAACCAATCTTTTTAGAATAACCAGAACGAGATTTTGCCCCTTTGTGACCTCTTGCAGCAGTGCCACCTTTTCCAGAACCTTCTCCTCTACCTAATCTTTTATTTTGATTGTGCGTTGATCCTTCAGCTGGTTGTAAGTTACTTAAATTCATAACAGTATTTGTTATTTAGCTTCTTCAACAGAAACTAAGTGTTTAACTTTGTTTATCATACCAAGGATAGCAGGGTTTGAATCATGCTCTACAACTTGTCCCATTTTACGTAGACCTAAAGCTTCCAAACCTCTCTTTTGAGAAAGAGGACAGTTGATTTTGCTTCTTACTTGTTTTACTAATAATTTAGCCATAATTTCCTTGAATTAACCTTTAAAAACTTTTTCTAAAGAAACACCTCTTTGTTTTGCAACAGTGTGAGCGCTTCTCATTTGTAATAAAGCATCAAAAGTTGCTTTCACTACGTTATGAGGATTTGATGATCCTTGAGATTTAGATAATACATCGTGAATACCTACTGATTCAAGAACTGAACGAACAGCTCCACCAGCAATAACTCCTGTACCATGAGAAGCAGGAATTAAGAATACACGTGCACCACCAAATTTACCTTTTTGTTCGTGAGGAACAGATTGTCCATTCAAAGGAATTTTTACTAAATTTTTCTTAGCATCTTCTACTGCTTTCGCAATTGCTTCAGAAACGTCTTTAGATTTTCCTAATCCGTGACCAACCACTCCGTTTTCATCACCTACAACTACAATAGCAGAAAAACCGAAAGCTCTACCACCTTTTGTAACCTTAGTAACACGATTAACACTTACCAGACGATCTTTAAGTTCAAGACCACTTGGTTTTACCAATTCTACATTTTTGTATTTAGACATAATATATTAGAATTTAAGTCCAGCCGCTCTTGCGCCTTCTGCTAATGATTTAATACGACCGTGATATAAATAACCTCCTCTATCAAAAGTGATGGTATCAATCCCAGCTTTTAACGCTTTCTCTGCAACTAATTTTCCAACAGCAGCAGCAATTTCAACGTTAGTACCTTTTCCTATTTCTTTTTCTCTTGAAGATGCAGCTAATATAGTAACTCCATTTACATCATCAATAAGTTGAGCGTAAATTTCTTTGTTACTTCTAAATACAGATAGTCTTGGGTTAGTAGCAGTACCACTAATCGATTTTCTAATTCTGAATCTAATTCTCTGTCTTCTATCAGATTTTGTTAATGACATAATCTTATTTTTTAAGCTGATTTACCTGCTTTTCTTCTTAATACTTCACCCACAAATTTAACACCTTTTCCTTTGTATGGCTCTGGTTTACGGAAACCTCTGATTTTCGCAGCAACCTGACCTAAAAGTTGTTTATCAAATGATGTTAATTTTACTATAGGGTTTTTACCTTTTTCAGATATTGTTTCTAAAACCACTTCTGGAGCAACTTCTAAAACAATATTGTGAGAATATCCAAGAGCTAAATCTAACTTTTGACCTTGGTTTGAAGCTCTATAACCAACTCCAACTAATTCAAGTTCTTTTGTAAAACCTTCAGATACACCAATTATCATATTATTGATTAATGATCTGTATAATCCGTGTTTTGCTCTTTGGTCTTTATGATCAGACGATCTTTCTAATAGAACCTGATCGCCTTCAACTTTTACAGTAATGTCCGAAAACTCCTGAGTTAGTTGACCTTTTTTTCCTTTTACCGTAACGATACCGTCCTTAACTTCTACAGTTACTCCAGCAGCGATTACAATTGGGCTTTTACCTATTCTTGACATCTTATTTAGTCTTTAAAATTAGTATACGTAACAAATTACTTCACCACCTACATTTAATTGTTTCGCTTGCTTTCCAGTCATAAGACCTTTTGAAGTTGAAACAATTGCAATTCCTAATCCATTAAGGATTCTTGGTAATTTGGCAGCACCTGCATATTTACGTAAACCAGGTTTACTAATTCTTTGGATATCTTTAATTACAGGCTCTTTAGTATCTTTATCATACTTTAAAGCGATTTTGATTGAACCCTGAACAGAGTTGTCTTCAAATTTGTAACTCAAGATATAACCTTGATCAAATAAGATCTTAGTTATTTCTTTTTTTAGATTAGAAGCTGGAATTTCAACAACTTTGTGGTTTGCAGCCACAGCGTTACGAACTCTAGTCAAATAATCTGCAATAGGATCTGTATACATATGTATTTGATTGCGATTATGGTTTTCGGGAGGCACCCGCCTCCCGAACCTTTAATCAATTAAAAATTATTTTTTGGTTTGCAAAAGTAGTAACTTATTGCGAGATTACCAAGACGCCTTTTTAACTCCAGGAATTAATCCATTATTAGCCATCTCACGGAAAGTTACACGTGAAATACCAAATTGACGAATATAACCTCTTGGTCTACCTGTTAATTTACAACGATTGTGTAAACGAACCGGTGAAGCATTTTTCGGTAATTTTTGTAAACCTTCAAAATCTCCAGCTTCTTTTAAAGCTTTTCTTTTCTCAGCATACTTAGCTACCGTTTTCTCTCTTTTCACCTCACGGGCTTTCATTGATTCTTTAGCCATGTCTTAATTCTTTTTAAAAGGTAATCCTAATTCAGCCAATAATGACTTTGCTTCCTTGTCTGTTTTTGCAGTAGTAACAAATGTAATATCCATTCCTGAAATTTTGTTTACTTTGTCAATATCAATTTCAGGGAAAATGATTTGCTCCAAAACTCCAAGATTGTAATTACCTCTTCCGTCGAAACCAGTAGCTTTGATACCACTAAAATCTCTAACGCGCGGCAAAGCAGAAGTAATAAGTCTATCTAAAAACTCATACATTCTTTCACCACGTAAAGTAACTTTTGCTCCAATAGGCATCCCTTTTCTCAATTTAAAAGACGCAACGTCTTTCTTTGAAATTGTAGATACTGCTTTTTGTCCAGTGATCTTTGTCAACTCATCAACTGCATAGTCAATAAGTTTTTTATCAGATACAGCTGCACCAACTCCACGGCTCAAAACGATTTTTTCAAGTTTTGGAACTTGCATTACGTTTGTATATCCGAATTCCTCTTTAAGAGCAGAGATTACTCTACTCTTATATTCTTCTTTTAGTCTAGGTGTATATGCCATTACTATAGTACTTGATTAGATTTTTTTGAAAATCTTACTTTCTTATCTCCTTCTACTCTAATACCAGCTCTAGTTGTTTCCTTTGTTTTAGGATCAATTAGTGAAATGTTAGATATTTGTATAGAAGCTTCTTTCTTAACGATACCACCTTGAGGGTTTTTAGCACTTGGTTTTGTATGTTTCGAAACCATGTTTACACCTTCAACTATCGCTTTATTTTTCTCACGGTAAACACGTAAAACTTTACCTTCAGCACCTTTATGGTCTCCAGCAATAACTCTTACGATATCTCCTGATTTTATTTTTAGCTTTATCATCTTAAAACGAATTAAAGCACTTCTGGTGCTAATGATACAATTTTCATGAATTGTTTTTCACGAAGTTCTCTTGCTACCGGACCAAAAACACGAGTTCCTCTCATTTCTCCTGCAGCGTTCAAAAGAACACATGCATTATCATCGAAACGGATATAAGAACCATCAGCTCTTCTCACTTCTTTTTTGGTACGTACAACAACTGCAGTTGAAACAGCTCCTTTTTTAACGTTACCGTTAGGAGTTGCATCTTTAATAGATACTACAATCTTGTCACCAACAGAGGCATACCTTCTTTTGGTACCTCCTAAAACACGGATAGTTAAAACTTCTTTTGCTCCCGTGTTATCTGCTACTTTTAGTCTTGATTCCTGTTGTACCATAATTATTTAGCTCTTTCTAAGATTTCAACTAATCTCCAACATTTTGTTTTACTTAAAGGACGCGTTTCGCTAATTCTTACAGTATCTCCAATGTTACAGTCGTTTGTTTCGTCGTGTGCAACGTATTTCTTTGTTTTCAACACGAACTTACCGTATAATGGGTGTTTTACTTTTCTTACTTCAGCAATAACAATAGACTTATCCATTTTATTTGAAGTAACAACACCTATTCTTTCTTTTCTTAAATTTCTTTTTTCTTCCATCTTTCAGCAGAATACAATTATTGTAACTCTCTTTTAGTTAACTCTGTAGCTAATCTTGCAACTGTTCTTCTTACACTTCTAATTTGAAGTGGGTTCTCAATTGGAGAAATAGCGTGAGCCATTTTTAGGTCAGCATATATTTTCTTAGTTTGACTAAGTTTTTCTTGCAACTCCGCTGCAGAAAGATCTTTTATTTCTGATTGTTTCATAATATAAATTTAATTATGCTTCGAAATCTCTAGCAACGACGAATTTAGTTTTTACTGGAAGCTTTTGAGCTGCAAGACGTAAAGCCTCTTTTGCAACTGATAAAGGAACTCCTCCAACTTCAAACATAATTCTTCCGGGTTTAACAACGGCAGCCCAATATTCAACGGCACCTTTACCTTTACCCATACGTACCTCAAGAGGCTTCTTAGTAATTGGTTTGTCTGGAAATATTTTGATCCATAATTGTCCTTCTCTCTTCATGAAACGAGTTGCAGCAATACGCGCAGCTTCGATTTGACGAGACGTTAAGAACATTCCATCTTCATGTACAGATTTAATACCAAACATTCCATTAGAAAGTTCATGCCCTCTTTGAGAGTTACCTTTCATTTTACCTTTCTGTACCTTACGGTATTTTGTTCTTTTAGGCTGTAACATTTTTCTTTAGTTTAAAAATTTACTTTCTTTTACGAGCGTCTGGTTTTCCACCTTTATTAAAAGGTTTTCTGTCTCCTCTCGGAGAATCGCCACCTTTACCACCACCAGTTCCAGATTGTTTTTTATCCATTCCTGCAAGTGGAGAAAGATCTCTCTTTCCATAAACTTCACCTTTCATGATCCATACTTTGATACCCATTCTACCGTAAGTAGTATGAGCTTCAGCCAAAGCATAATCAATGTCAGCTCTGAAAGTTGATAGAGGAATTCTACCTTCTTTGAAACCTTCTGAACGCGCCATCTCAGCACCATTCAAACGACCAGAAATCAAAACTTTGATACCTTCAGCGTTCATACGCATAGAAGCAGCAATAGCCATTTTGATTGCACGTCTGTAAGAAATACGGCTTTCGATTTGACGAGCGATGCTTGTCGCCACAAGATAAGCATCTAATTCAGGTCTTTTGATTTCAAAGATGTTGATTTGAACCTCTTTGTCAGTAACTTTCTTAAGTTCTTCTTTTAACTTGTCTACCTCTTGTCCACCTTTTCCGATAATGATACCAGGTCTGGCAGTAGTGATAGTAACGGTTACAAGTTTCAAAGTTCTCTCGATGATTACTTTTGATACACTAGCTTTTGATAAACGAGCGTGGATATACTTTCTGATTTTGTGATCTTCGGCAAGTTTATCACCGTAATCATTTCCACCATACCAGTTTGAGTCCCACCCTCTGATGATACCAAGTCTATTTCCAATTGGATTTGTCTTTTGTCCCATGCTGCTTAAGAATTGCTTTGTGTGTTATTGATAGCTCCAAGCACGATTGTTACGTGATTAGAACGTTTTCTTATTCTGTGTGCACGACCTTGTGGAGCTGGACGAAGTCTTTTCAACATCATTCCACCATCTACTCTGATCTCTTTAACAAATAATCCAGCTTCTTCTAAATTACCTTCACTATTTTTTTGCTCCCAGTTGTTGATTGCAGATAATAATAGTTTCTCTAATTTTCTTGAAGCTTCTTTAGAACTGAATCTTAAGATGTTAAGTGCTCTTTCTACCTTCTGACCTCTTACCAAGTCCGCTACTAAGCGCATTTTTCTAGGTGAAGTAGGGCAGTTATTCAATTTTGCGAAAGCAATAGACTTATTAGCCTCTTTTCTCGCATCTGCTGTTTCTCTTTTACGAACTCCCATTGCTTCTTATTTTTTACCTTTATTTTTTGCTCCAGCATGACCTCTAAAAGATCTAGTTGGTGAAAACTCTCCTAATTTGTGACCTACCATGTTTTCTGTTACGTAAACTGGTACAAATTGACGACCGTTATGAACTGCGATTGTTTGTCCAACGAAATCCGGAGTAATCATAGAAGCTCTAGACCATGTCTTTACTACACTATTTTTACCACTTTCTACGTTTTCCTGAACTTTCTTGTCTAACTTATAATGAACGAAAGGTCCTTTTTTTAATGAACGTGCCATATCTTATTATTTCTTTCTACGTTCTACGATATACTTGTTACTCGGGTTTTTCTTAGAACGAGTTCTATAACCTTTTGCTGGTATTCCATTTCTTGAACGTGGATGTCCACCAGAAGAACGTCCTTCTCCACCACCCATTGGGTGATCAACAGGGTTCATTGCAACAGGTCTTGTTCTAGGTCTTCTTCCTAACCATCTTGTTCTACCTGCTTTACCAGATACAACTAATTGGTGGTCTGAATTAGAAACAGCTCCAATTGTAGCCGAACAAGTTAACAAGATCAATCTTGTTTCACCAGATGGCATTTTAATTGTAGCATATTTTCCATCTCTTGCCATTAATTGAGCAAATGTACCAGCTGAACGAGCGATTACCGCACCTTGACCTGGACGTAACTCAATACAAGAGATTACAGTTCCTAAAGGAATTCTGCTTAAAGGCAATGTATTACCAATTTCCGGTTGAGATTCTGGACCAGAAACTAATTTCTGACCAACTTTCAATCCGTTTTGAGCAATTACATAAGTTTTCTCTCCATCAGCATAAGCTAACAAAGCGATAAATGCAGTACGATTTGGATCATATTCGATTGATTTCACTGTAGCCGGAATTCCGTCTTTAGTTCTTTTGAAATCAATAATACGATATCTCTGCTTGTGACCACCACCCGTATAACGCATGGTCATCTTTCCTTGACTATTTCTACCTCCAGAGTTTTTTATCGGCGCTATCAAAGAGCGTTCCGGCTTATCAGTTGTAATGGCGTCATAACCATTCACAACTCTAAATCGCTGACCTGGGGTAATAGGTTTTAATTTTCTTACTGACATTTTTCTATCTTAGATATTGTTGTAAAAATCAATTGTTTCTCCTTCTTGTACTTGAACAATCGCTTTCTTAATTGCATTTGTCTTTCCACTGATCAAACCACTTTTAGTGTATTTTGTAGTTCTATCCGGTCTTACGTTCATCGTGTTAACTGAAACGATAGTTACTCCATAAGCAGCTTCAACAGCTTTCTTAATTTGAACTTTGTTTGCTTTTTTGTCAACAACGAATCCGAAGCGGTTTAAAACTTCACTTTCTTTGGTTACTTTTTCTGTTACTATAGGTCTAATTATGATACTCATATTCCTATTATTTGCTTAAATTTTCTTCAATTAACTCCAAAGAACCTTCTAAAAGCACTAAATTGTTAGTGTTTAAAATAGCGTAAGTGCTTAATTCCGAGCTAGTTACGACATTAGAAGCCTTTAAATTGCGTGAGGACAAATATACATTTTTATTCGACTCTCCCAACACAAATAGAGATTTTTTATTTTCTAACCCTAAAGCTTTCAAAACGTTAATGAAATTTTTAGTGTTTGGCGCTTCAAAATTAAAGTCTTCAAGAACGATGATATTCGCCTCTTTTGCTTTGATTGAGAAAGCTGATTTTCTAGCCAATCTTTTCAAAGATTTATTCAATTTGAATGAATAACTTCTTGGTCTTGGTCCAAAAACTGTTCCACCACCTTTAAACAATGGATTCTTAATACTTCCCGCACGAGCAGTACCAGTTCCTTTTTGTTTTTTAATCTTACGTGTACTTCCTGTCACCTCAGCTCTTTCTTTAGCTTTGTGAGTTCCTTGTCTTTGATTAGCAAGATATTGCTTAACATCAAGGTATACAGCGTGATTGTTTGGTTCAATTGCGAATACTGAATCAGAAAGTTGAACTTTTCTTCCAGTATCTTTTCCGTTGAAATCTAATACTTTTACTTCCATTACTTCTGAATGATTACATAAGAGTTTTTATGTCCAGGAACACATCCTTTAATAACAAGCAGGTTCTTTTCAGCAACCACTTTTAAAACTCTAAGGTTTTGTACTTTTACATTATCTCCTCCCATTCTTCCAGCCATACGCATTCCTTTGAATACTCTAGATGGATATGAAGAAGCTCCCACAGAACCTGGCGCTCTTAAACGGTTATGTTGACCATGAGTTGCTTGACCAACACCACCAAATCCGTGACGTTTTACAACACCTTGAAAACCTTTACCCTTAGATACACCTTGTACATCTACAAATTCTCCTTCAGCAAAAATAGAAACATCAATAAGATCTCCTAATTTTTGTTCAGTTGCGAAATCTTGGAATTCAACGACTTTTTTCTTAGCAACAGTTCCAGCTTTTTTAAAGTGACCTAAAGCCGCTTTAGTAGAATGTTTCTCGTTTTTGTCATCGAAACCTAGTTGCAACGCTTCGTACCCGTCAACACCTTTGGTTCTGACTTGGGTAACAACACACGGCCCAGCCTCGATTACTGTACAAGGAATGTTTTTCCCGTTTTCGTCGAAAATACTAGTCATGCCGATTTTTTTACCAATTAACCCAGACATAAATATTAATTATTAATTACTAAAATTCCCTTCAATTTGAAAATAACAGAAATTTCCAAACAGGGAGTGCAAAAGTAGACATTAAAATTGAATATACCAAACAGTTACAAAAATTAAATCGCTCATTATCAAAATTCAAGCTCCAAAGCTTCATTCAAACATCTTGCTTTAATTATAAAAATTCATCACAAGCATTTTTACTCCCGAAAACATTTTTCTTAACAATTACACAATCTTAACTTTAAAAATGGTCCGCAAAGCCCTAAATAAAAGACATTTCACTCAAAAATAAAACATCAACAATCTTAAAGCTAATGATCAAAAATTATAAAACAAGAAATCATAACAATAAAAAAAGCGAGACATTACTGTCTCGCTTTTCTATATAAAATATAATAAAAAATTATACTTTTATTTCTACTTCAACCCCACTTGGCAATTCAAGTTTCATTAAAGCATCAATAGTTTTAGATGAAGATGAATAAATATCAATCAATCTCTTGTATGACATTACTTCAAATTGCTCTCTCGCTTTTTTGTTAACGTGCGGAGAACGTAACACAGTGAAAAGTTTTTTGTGAGTTGGTAACGGAATTGGACCTGTTACAACTGCTCCAGTAGTTTTTACTGTTTTTACGATCTTTTCAGCAGATTTATCTACCAACATGTGATCGTAAGATTTTAGTTTTATTCTGATTTTTTGACTCATTTTCTTAAGAATTAAGCGTTACCTTTTGCTTTTTTAATTACAGCTTCTGAAATATTAGAAGGTGTCTCTGCATAATGTGAAAACTCCATAGTTGAAGTAGCTCTACCAGAAGATAATGTTCTTAATGTTGTTACATATCCAAACATCTCTGACAAAGGCACATCAGCTTTAATAGTTTTAGCACCATTTCTGTCACCCATGTCATTAACCTGACCTCTACGACGGTTGATATCACCTACGATATCCCCCATGTTTTCTTCAGGAGTAATAACTTCCATTTTCATGATAGGCTCCAAAATAATTGCTCCAGCAGCCTTAGCCACTTCTCTATAACCCATTCTTGCTGCTAATTCAAAAGAAAGCGCATCAGAATCGACAGGATGGAAAGATCCGTCTGTCAAAGTTACTTTCAAACTATCCACTTGATAACCAGCCAAAGGACCAGTTTTCATAGCTTCACGGAAACCTTTTTCTACAGAAGGGATATATTCCTTAGGAACGTTACCACCTTTTACTGCATTAACAAACTGTAATCCAACAGGAACTTTTCCATCAACTTCATCAGCCGGCTCAAGCGTAAATACGATATCACCGAATTTACCACGACCTCCTGATTGTTTTTTGTAAGTTTCTCTATGTGTTGCAGTTCTTGTAAACGCTTCTTTATATTCAACTTGAGGCTCACCTTGGTTTACTTCAACTTTAAATTCACGTTTCATACGATCTACCAAGATATCTAAGTGAAGCTCACCCATACCTGAGATAATAGTTTGCCCCGAAGCCTCATCTGTTCTAACAGTAAATGTTGGATCTTCTTCAGCTAATTTAGCTAAAGCCATACCCATCTTATCAACGTCAGCTTTAGTTTTAGGCTCAATTGCAATACCAATTACCGGCGCAGGGAATTTCATAGACTCAAGAATAATTGGGTGTTTTTCATCACACAATGTATCTCCAGTTTTGATATCTTTAAATCCAACAGCAGCTCCAATATCTCCAGCCTCAATAAATTCGATTGGATTTTGTTTGTTAGCGTGCATTTGGTAGATACGAGAAATTCTTTCTTTATTTCCTGAACGAGTGTTCAAAACATAAGAACCAGCATCTAAACGTCCAGAGTAAGCACGGAAGAAAGCCAAACGACCTACGAATGGGTCAGTAGCAATTTTAAATGCTAAAGCAGCGAACGGCTCTTTTACATCTGGCTTACGCAAGATTTTAGTTTGATCTTCTTCTAATAGCTCAGCATCATCAGGATGAATTCCTTCGATACCTTCTTTATCCATTGGAGAAGGCAAGTACTTACAAACTGCATCCAACATGAATTGAACTCCTTTGTTTTTGAAAGAAGAACCAGCAATCATCGGGATGATAGCCATGTCCATAGTTGCAGCTCTAAGAGCATTGTTAATCTCTTCTTCTGTGATAGAATCTGGATTTTCCATATACTTATCAAGCAAGTTCTCATCGTAATCAGCAACTGCTTCAATAAGAATATCTCTATATTCCTTAACTTCAGCAACCATATCAGCAGGAATTTCAACAATATCAAAAGTTGCCCCTTGAGTTGCATCATGCCAAATGATAGCTTGGTTTTTTACTAAATCCACAACACCTTTGAAATCATTTTCTTCACCAATTGGCAAAGTGATCGCAACAGCATTTGATTTTAACATATCACGAACTTGTTGACAAACTGCCAAAAAGTTAGATCCTTGACGGTCCATCTTGTTAACGAATCCCATACGTGGAACTCTATACTGATCTGCAAGTCTCCAGTTAGTTTCTGATTGTGGCTCAACACCATCAACAGCACTAAACAAGAAAACCAATCCATCAAGCACACGCAAAGAACGATTCACCTCTACAGTAAAGTCAACGTGTCCAGGAGTATCAATAATATTAAAGTGGTAAGGCAATGAGTTTGGCAAAATTTTACCTTGCTCAGTTGGAAAATTCCACTCACAAGTTGTAGCAGCAGAAGTAATTGTAATACCTCTTTCTTGCTCTTGCGCCATCCAGTCCATTGTTGCAGCACCATCGTGCACCTCACCAATTTTATGTGATTTCCCAGTATAAAAAAGGATACGCTCAGTTGTTGTTGTTTTACCAGCATCAATGTGAGCAGCAATTCCGATATTTCTTGTATATTTTAAATCTCTAGCCATTTCTTACGAATTAAAATCTAAAGTGAGAGAAAGCTTTATTAGCTTCTGCCATCTTGTGAGTATCCATTCTTTTCTTAACCGCAGCACCTTCTTCTTTAGCAGCAGCTAAACATTCTGACGCTAAACGTTGTGCCATAGATTTTTCATTTCTTCTTCTAGAATAAAGTATTAACCACTTCATTGCCATAGAAATTTTTCTGTCTGGTCTAATTTGCATTGGAATCTGAAATGTAGCTCCACCAACTCTACGACTACGTACTTCTACGTGAGGCATAACGTTAGTTAAAGCATCTTTCCAAATTTCTAATGAAGATTTTTCTGAATCTTGCTTCTTAGATTCGATGATATCAATTGCATCATAAAATACTTTGAAAGCTGTAGATTTCTTACCGTCCCACATTAAGTTGTTCACAAAACGCGTTACCAATTGGTCGTTAAACCTCGGATCTGGTAAAAGTGGTCTTTTCTTTGCCGCTCTTTTTCTCATGTCTTTTTCTTAAAAGTTTTAAATTACTTTTTTGCTTCTTTTGGGCGTTTAGCACCGTACTTAGATCTTCTTTGCGTTCTTCCTGCAACTCCTGACGTGTCAAGCGCTCCACGAACGATATGATATCTAACACCTGGTAAATCTTTTACCCTTCCGCCTCTAACTAATACTATCGAGTGCTCTTGTAAATTGTGTCCTTCTCCAGGGATGTATGCATTCACCTCATTACCATTTGTCAAACGTACACGCGCAACTTTACGCATTGCAGAGTTTGGTTTTTTTGGTGTAGTAGTGTAAACACGCGTACAAACCCCTCTTCTTTGAGGACAAGAATCTAAAGCAACCGATTTACTCTTCTTAGTTATCTGAGTTCTTCCTGTTCTTACTAATTGTTGAATTGTTGGCATAATTAATACTAAAAATTTATTATGTATATTAAATTCCCGCTTTTTACGGGGTTGCAAATGTATAAAATATTTTTCACTATACAAACGTTAATCCATTAATTTTCAATAACATTATTTAAGCTTATCTTTTTAGAAACAAACGACATATATTTTCAATACTTTTAACAAATCAAATTATTCCCCTTGAAACAGTTATTATACATATTTTTTTCAAGCATATCTCTAAGCTGTTATGCTCAAAATTTTCATCTAACAATTAAAGGAACAAACGACCCTGAAAACAAAACGATTGACTCCTTAAATTATACTATTAAACACACTAATATAAAATCCTTATACAACGAAATAAATAGCACTTCAGAAAAGCTTTCCAAAAAAGGCTACCTGGACAATAAAATACTGGAAACAAACAAGATAAACGACAGTACATACATATCCATTCTCGCTCTGAAATCACGAATAAAATACATCCATATATATATAGGTATAAATAATCCTTTTTTTGCTTTAGATAAAATCAAAAAGGACACCTTAATTTTACCTTACGACGAAGCCGAAACATACCTAAGTCAAAAAATAATCGAGGCAGAAAAACAAGGATTTGCATTAAGCAAAATAAAACTCGAAAATATTCAAAAAAAGGATTCAATAATTTTTGCAAGCCTAAATTTTAAATCCGAAAAAAAAAGACAGGTAAATTCCATTATTCTAAATTACACAAACAGCAAAGACAAGACTACTTTCCCGAAAGGACATCTAAAAGAACTCAATAAAAAATACCTGCACAAAACTTTCAATCAAGAAATCACAAAACAACTTTACGACGAAATCAATAGCTATGATTTTGCAAATCAAACAAAATATCCAGAAATACTATTCACAAATGACTCAACCAAAATCTACGTTTATCTTGAAAAAAGAAAAGCAAATACATTTGATGGATACATTGGTTTTTCAAACGACAACGATCAAAAAATAAACATAAACGGGTACTTAGACATTTCACTACTCAATACCCTTCATGCCGGAGAACAATTTTCATTATACTGGAAAAGCGACGGAAACCAGCAAACAACTTTTAACACCAAACTGGAAATCCCGTATATATTTAAATCTTCATTGGGACTAAAAGCACAATTGAATATTTTCAAACAAGACAGCACTTTTCAGAACACAAAAACAGCAATCGATTTAGCTTACTACATTACTTACCATTCCAAAATCTATCTAGGATATCAATCAACAGAATCCAGCGACATTCAGAACACAAACAGCAAAACAATTAGCGATTTCAAAAACTCATACATCACTTCAACATACGAGTTCAAAAAAATAAATTACCTCAATAATTTAATGGCGCAAAAAGCCACTTTAAACTTCATAACTGGGTTTGGAAAAAGAGACACAAATAACAACGTAAATACAGCTGAACCAAGCCAACAATTTTACATCAATCTAAATGCGTCTTATAACTTCAAGCTTAATGAAAAAAATTTCATTAACATAAATTCACAAAATTTTTACCTGAAGAGCAAAAACTACATTTCAAATGAACTCTTTCGATTTGGGGGAATAAATTCCATTAGAGGCTTTTTAGAAAACAGCCTGCAATCCAACTTTAATTCACTAATTCTTACAGAGTACAGATATCAATTTTCAAAAAATATATATGCAAACACAATTACAGATTATGGCTTATATCAAGACTTAACGACGATTTCCGACCCTGAAAAAATAAAAAAATTAATAGGATTAGGAATTGGCACAACTATTCAAACAACAAACGGATTACTAACGATAACTCTGACAAACGGGGGTTCCAACACAAGCGAATTACAATTATATAACACTATCGTAAACTTATGTTATAATGTTAAATTTTAGGGTTTAATTAAAAAAAAAAAAAAATCACTAGGAAAGTTAACAAATTATTAAGAGTTTTGCGAGACTAATTCAAAATATTTAAAAATGAAACTAAAGTTCAATGGATTCTTAGTGCTTTTATTAGTACTAGTGGCGCAACTAACTTTTGCGCAAGAAAGAGCTGTTTCAGGAACTGTTTCTGATAATGCAGGTATGCCTCTTCCAGGTGTAAGTGTATTGGTGAAAGGAACAAAATCTGGAACGCAAACCGATTTTGATGGTAAATTCTCTATCAAAGCGTCAACAAGCCAAGTTTTGGTATTTAGCTACATTGGTATGAAAAGCCAAGAGATAGCGGCAAGCTCATCAGTTATCAACGTAAAATTGACTGACGATTCAGTAGAGCTTGAAAGCGTTGTTATTACAGCCGCTTTAGGAATTAAAAGAGAGAAAAAATCCATCAGTTATGCTGCTCAAGATTTAAAAGGTAGCATCATTAATGAAGGTGGTACTAATAATGCGGTTTCTGCATTATCTGGTAACGTTGCAGGTTTGCAAGTTACTTCTCCGTCTACAATGGGAGGTTCTACAAGAGTTGTTCTTAGAGGTGTTGGATCTGTAACAGGAGAAAACAGACCTTTAATCGTAATTGACGGTATTCCATTAGACAACGGTAACTACAACACAAGCAACACTCAAAGAGGTGCTGGAGGTAGAGATTACGGTGATGCTTCTGCAGATATTAATCCAGATGATATCGAATCTGTAACTGTACTTAAAGGAGGACCTGCTGCTGCTCTTTACGGAAGTAGAGCTGGTAACGGTGCTATTTTGTACACTACTAAATCAGCAAAAAAATCAGGTGGTAAAGCGGAAATTGCTTTCAACACTGGTATTACGTTCGAAAACGTGTACATCATGCCAAACTTACAACATGAGTATGGAGGAGGTAGTTCTTCAACTTTTCAAGAACAAGTTATCAACGGTCAGACTTACAAGATTGCTGATTATGCTACAGACGAAAGCTGGGGTCCAAAATACGATCCAACTTTAAAATATCTACCTTGGAACGCATTTGATCCGGAATTTTCTAATGATTATTTAAAAGAAAAATCATGGGTAAACCCACAAAACGATGTTAGATCATTCTTTAATACTGGTATTACAAGAACTAACTCGATCTCTTTCGCTAAAAACACTCAGGATTCTGGAGTAAGATTTGCATTTACAAACCAAAAAACAGAAGGTATTGTTCCAAACTCTAGTTTAACAAAAAACACTTTCTCGCTTAACGCTAACACAAAAATGAGCGACAAGCTTAAAGTTGAGAGTATGGTAACTTATGTTCAAACAAGAGGTTTTAACAGACCTGAAGTTGGGTATGGTGATAATGGTTTAGGGCAAAAATTTTACCAATGGGGTCAAAGACAGTTGGATTATGATGAATTGAAAGATTATAAACTAGCAAACGGTGCTCAAAGATCTTGGAATAGAATTGCTTGGGATGATGCAACGCCTAACTACTCAGATAACCCATACTGGATTATCAATGAGAACACATCAAATGACACAAGAAACAGAATTTATGGTAACGGAAAAATCACTTACAACTTTACACCAGAATTATATGCTGTAGGTAACGTTTATGCTGATATCTATAACTTGGCTATTCAGGAAAGAGTTGCTATTGGTTCACAAGCACTTTCAAGCTTTACAACTAGCTCAAGAACTTTAACTGATTTCAACTATGAAGGTCGTTTGCATTATGACAAAAAATTTGATAAATTTAGTCTTAATTCATTTGCAGGGGTTAACAGAAGAAATTCATACTTAACAAGAGTTTCTGGAAATACTGTTGGAGGTTTAGTTCTTCCAAATCAATACAACTTATCAAACAGCGCAAGTCCTGCACAATCTACTAATTTAGATAACAAAGAAAGAATTAATAGTGTTTATGGTTTCGTTTCATTAGGATATGATGACTTTTTATTCTTAGAAGCTACAGACAGACAAGATTGGTTTAGTACAGTATACAAATCTGTAAACTACGCTTCTGTTACTGGAAGTTTTATTTTCTCAGAGTTAACTGATATCTCTTGGTTAAATTATGGTAAACTTAGAGGTGGATGGGCACAAGCTGGTAACGCAACTTTTGCTTACAGACAACAAAACTTAGCTGATACCTCAATTAACTTCCAAGGAGCACCAAGATACAGCCAGCCAGGAACTGCTGGGAATCCTTTATTGAAACCAGAGTTAAAAACTACTAAAGAGGTAGGTTTAGAATTAAGTTTACTTGACAGAAGATTAGGAATTGATTTAACTTACTATGATGTTGTAACAACAGATTTGATTACACCAATCCAAGTTGATCCATCTACTGGTTACAATTTTGCATTACAAAACGCAGGAAAATTACAAAATAAAGGTATTGAGGCTACTGTAACGGTGAACCCTGTAAGAACAGCAGACTTCAGATGGGACATTACTTGGAACTTTGCTAAAAACGACAATAGATTAGTTGAGCTAATTCCAGATGTTAACGAATTAACGATTGCAAATGCTCCATTCCAAGCTAGATTATTAGCGGTTGTTGGACAACAGTATGGACAAATCTACGGAACTGATTTTACTTACGATGCTAATGGTAATAAAGTAGTTGATGCTGACGGAGCTTATATTCCTACTGCACAAAAATCTTTAGGAACTATTACTCCTGATTATAATATGGGTTTAAGAAACAACTTTAAATACAAAAATTTAAATTTTGGTTTCTTAATTGACATGCAGGAAGGTGGAAGTTATTTCTCTACTTCACACATGTGGGGATCTTACTCTGGTATGTTAGAGCACACTGCAACACCTGGTCTTAGAGAAAATGGTGTAGTTGTTGATGCAGTTTACGAAGACGGAACAAAAAACACAACTGAATTAGCGGGACAAGCTTGGGCTCAACAGCACTATGGTCTTGATGCAATGAACGTTTTTGACGCTAGCTATGTAAAACTAAGAGAAGTTACTTTTGGATATTCATTACCAAAAAAAATAATCGGACCTTTTGCTGATATCAGATTCTCTTTATTTGCCAGAAACTTATTTACATGGGGATTAGATTGGAAAGGAATGGATCCAGAGATGGCTTCATATGGCAGTGGTAACACACAAGGTTTAGAGGGAGGTTCTTTACCTTCAACTAGAACATACGGAATGAATCTAGAATTAAAATTCTAAAAAAAAAATCACGATGAAAAAAATATTCATATCAATATTATCGATTGCCACACTTCTTACTACTACTGTAAGTTGTGATGATAATTTAGCTGACTTAAATGTAAGCCCAAACCAGCCAGACATTTTAGCTACTACTCCTGCTGGAGTTTTTAACGGAGCTGTATATAATTTAATGACGAACTCCAGAGGAAGTTTTTCTTCAGGAAGAATGGCATTACCATGGGTTCAGTATTCTGCACAAAGAAATTATACAGAAGAAGATCGTTTCCAATTTAGAGAAGTTACCAACCAAAGTTTATACGGTGATTACTATTTAACTGCGAATGACTTCAAGACGATGATCCAAATGAATACAGATCCAAATCTTAAAGTTCAGGCTGCTGTTTATGGAAACAACAATAACCAAATCGCTGCAGCGAGAGTAATGTTAGCTTATACTTTCTTACAACTTGTCGATGCTTATGGTGATGTTCCTTACTATTCTTATGGAAATGCTGACCCAGATTTTCAAGCTTTACAGTTAGACAAATACATCAAACCTAAATTTGCTTCTCAAGTAAAGATTTACACGGATCTTATGAAAGAATTAAAAGAGGCAGCTGCAATGGTTGTTCCATCTGAACCTATACTTACTAGTGGTGATCAGCTTTTCAAAAGCCCTGCAAAACTTATCAAATTTGCAAACTCTTTAAGATTGAGAATTGCAACAAGAGTTAAAGGTGTTGTTCCTGGAGCTGAAGCACATATCACTGACGCTATTGCTGGTGGAGTTATGACTTCTAATGAAGATACTGTTGGATTGAAATACCAAAAAGACAATGTACTTCCAAGTCCATTTTACAATGATTTCTACATTAGCAACAGAACTGATTTCGCTATTTCAAACACATTTGTTGATTTATTGAAAGGAAATTTAGGAGATTTTGAAGTTGACCCAAGGTTACAAAAATATGCTGCTCCTAAAACAGCTACTAAAGCAAACGTGAGAGATAACGCATATACTGAAACAGATGACTTAACGCAATATGTTGGTATGCCTTATGGTATTACAAGTGCACAAGCTGCAGGACAAAGACCAAATACTTCTTTTTGGAGTTCAAGTGTATTAAAGCAAGACTATACAGAAATCTTAATGGAATATGCTGAAGTTGCATTTTTAGTATCTGAAAGCAAAAATTGGTCTACTGCTGAATACCAAGCTGGTGTTAGAGCTTCTATGTTACGTTGGGGTGTAGCACCTGCTAAAATTGATGCTTACATTACTGCTCTGCCTGCTGCGAATAAAGAAAATGTAATTACTCAAAAATACATTGCTCTTTTCATGCAGCCATATGAAGCATATGCTGAGTACAGAAGAACAGGATATCCTGACACACTTCTTCAACCAGGTCAGTCTTACGCTTTCAATGTGCCGCAAGAAGGTGTTGCAACTTACACTTTTACAGCGTTAAACAACTTAACTGCAATGCCAGCCAGATTTACTTATCCAGTTAACTTACAACAGTTAAATGGTGCTAACGTAGCTGCTGCTGCTGCTGCAATTGGTGGAGATAAATTAGACACAAAACTTATTTGGGCTAAATAATTCCAATAAACTATATATTACCAAAAACCACTCTGTTCATTCAGGGTGGTTTTTTTTTATATAAACATTATGCCTATATTTGCCCTATGGAAAAAGAACATCAAATATTTGGAATTAGAGCCATCATTGAAGCAATACAGGCAGGAAAAGAAGTTGACAAAGTATTTATACAAAAAGAGATTTCTGGTGAATTAATGAAAGATTTAATGAAGGTGATGAAACGCGCCAACATAAACTTTTCATATGTGCCTGTCGAAAAATTAAATCGTCTAACGCCAAATAATCACCAGGGAGCAGTTGCAACAATATCTCCTATTGGTTTTATCGATTTAGAATATTTGGTTGAATCAACCATTGCATCCGGATCTAAACCATTATTTTTAATACTAGATCAAATTTCTGATGCCAGAAACTTCGGAGCCATTATCAGAACTGCAGAATGTACAGGCGTAAACGGAATTATTGTGCAAAAAGCAGGTTCTGCTCCTGTAAATGGTGACACCGTAAAAACTTCAGCCGGAGCTGTATTTAATGTTCCAATTTGCAAAGTGGAGCATATTAAAGATGCTATCTTTTATTTACAAGGATCAGGAATAAAAACGGTTGCTGCTACTGAAAAAACAGAACATAACATTTATGATTTAGCTTTAAACGAGCCTGTCGCAATTATTATGGGATCTGAAGACAGAGGAATCAACCCTTCTGTTCTTAAAATTGTAGATGAAAAAGCAAAACTACCTATGTTTGGAACAATTGGCTCACTAAATGTTTCGGTTGCTTGCGGAGCGTTCCTATACGAAACTGTGCGTCAAAGAAGTTAAATATCTTTGAGAATTAAGATGGCAAAATAAACATTCTAATAATGAATTGATGTCTTCCAAATCTGCTCAAAACATATCATTTAAAAACAAATGTTTTGCAATTGCGATGTTTTATATCGTAGGTATTGGTTATACACAAACTAAATCCTATGGACAGTTTTGGAATGAGACACAATTTAATAGAACCCTAAATGATAAATGGTCCGCTGAATTAGATTTAGCTAGCAGCTATAGCAGTACAGAATCTTCTTCAAATATTTTTCATAAAAATATTCAACGATCATTTAGAGGTTGGGGACATTATTATCTTTCACCACGATGGAAGCTCTCATCATTCGTAGCTTATTTCAATAATAAAGACGTCCCTGAAATTGGTCAATTTGAATCTCCGGAATGGAGATTTGCAGTTCAGGGCATTTACTATTTTCATAAAACTGGTTACACTTTAAGTACCAGAATGAGAATGGAATTACGTCATATGAGAAATGCGGATCATGATTATGAAAATGTCCTTAGATATCGCCAGCAGCTTAAATATATAAAACCACTTAATAGCAAAATTCTCCGGGCAGGTGTCGTTTATGCAATTGCATCGGATGAATTATTTTTTAAATCCGGAACAAAAGTTACTGGGGAGAATTTTTTTGATCGCAATAGATTAAATCTTGGCGGTGGTTATTTATTTACAGATGACATACAGGTTGAGCTTACCTACGCTAATGAGTTTCTTCCCAGAAACAGCGGAAATCAAATTGTAAATGCAGCTTCGTTAACTGTTACATTCAACAATCTTTTTAAAAATCTGAGTAAAAAACTACTTCATAAAAATGAAGAAGTGGTTAATGAAGATTAGTCTCTTAATTACTTTTCTTCTTCCTTTTTCACGAAGCAATTTAACTGTTTCATAATTGCATCCTTATGTAGCTTGAAATTATAATCCCGAACAAATTCTGTCCCCTTCATATTAATTTCAGCAACTACAGCTTCAAACTTAGAGAAAGCCTCAACATCTTTTTCATCCATTAAATACAAGACTTGCATGATTGAATCATTACGCATATACTGAGTGTCATAATGTGATAATTTGTATGATTTCTGATTAGACAGATGAACAACTAAATCATCTTTTATCTTCTTTCCTTCTCCTTTAGCAGGAAATGGCGTAGGCTGCAAAGCGATAAAATAATGCTCTTTATCGGTTACTATATTAATCTTTAGCGATTTTGATTTGGTTGTATAAAAAACAGCAGGATCAAAATAATACACCATCGTTCCATCAGCCAGTAATTTGTTCTTTATATCACACTGAGCAACTATCTTTGGACAAACAATTAATAAAACTACCAGAATCAAAAAGTTTTTATTTTTCATAGTAGATCAAAATGAAATTAGAATAGTATAACAAAAATAGTCTTTTAAACTCAAATCAAATATTCAACTTTATTTTTTATCATCTGATTCTGATTTGGTTACAGAGTAATTAACTAATTTATCCGAGCTAAAATAAAGCGAAATAAAGTCAGGCTCCTCTTCATTTTTCTCAACCGGAACAAAATTCCCGTTTTCATCAAAATGTTTCATAAAAGGATCTTCTTCCGGATTAAAATCTGGTTTCTGCCAATCATAAACGATGGCTTTTTTATATTCCGGAGTTTTATAAAACAATGTCAATACAAATCCGGTAATGAAACCTCCCAAATGACCTTCCCAGGAAATTGTAGCATCCACATCAGGAAAAACATACCAAATCATTCCTCCATAAAGTAATATTACAGATAACGAAAGAGCGACTAATCTGTAATAACCAGTTTGAATTCCCTTAAAGAAGATAAAACTCACCAAAACATAAATCAAACCACTCGCCCCAATATGATAATTTTCACGACCAATTATCCAGGTTATTAAACCTGAAAAAATAATTCCATATACAATAACTGCGGTTGTTTGCTTTGGATAAAAATATTGTAATGCAGCCAGCAAAACCAAAAGTGGTATCGAATTATTATACAGATGCCCTAAATTCTCATGAATAAAAGGACTAAACAAAACGCCTTTTAAACCAGAAAAATCCCTGGGATAAATTCCATTTTGATAAAAATCAAAATCAAATCTAATTTGAAACCAATACACTACCCATAAAAAAAGGACAAAAAATACCGGTAAACCAAAAACAGCATTTGAAAATTTAAATTGGTTGTCGTTCATGTTTTTAGGAATTAATAAATGGATGAACATCAAAAAACTATCCAAATACAATTTACTGATAATTTGTCAGCTAAACCTTTTTCACCACCAACATACTTTCGCGAGTAATTAACTTTTAAAAATTTATAATTAAAACTGAAAACAGTAATTTTACAAAATGGAAGCACCGTTAGCCGAGCGTATTCGCCCACAGCAATTAGAAGATTATATTAGTCAAAGTCATTTGGTGGGACCAAATGGATCTTTGACCCAACAAATCTCGAAAGGAATTATTCCCTCTCTCATATTTTGGGGACCTCCGGGAACGGGAAAGACAACTTTGGCACAAATCATTGCTCAAGAATCCAAGCGTCCCTTTTATATTTTAAGCGCCATAAATTCAGGCGTTAAAGATATTCGTGATGTGATTGATAAGGCCAAACAAAGTGGTGGGTTGTTTACGGCTAAAAATCCCATTTTATTTATTGATGAGATTCATCGCTTTAGCAAATCGCAACAAGACTCGCTTTTGGCAGCTGTTGAAAAAGGCTGGATTACTTTAATTGGGGCAACAACCGAAAATCCGAGTTTTGAAGTGATTCCCGCATTATTATCACGATGCCAGGTCTACATATTAAATGCTTTTACAAAAGCCGATCTGGAGGCTTTATTGTATCGCGCAATGAAAACGGACAGCGAATTAGCCTCTAAAAACATTATTTTAAAAGAAACTGAGGCTTTACTAAGACTTTCGGGCGGAGACGGTAGAAAACTTCTAAACATTTTCGAATTAGTAGTCAATGCTTCGGCTGGAGATCAAATCACTATCACCAATGATCGTGTTTTTGAATTGGTTCAGCAAAATACGGTTTTGTATGACAAAAGTGGCGAACAACATTATGATATTGTTTCGGCTTTTATAAAATCCATCCGTGGAAGTGATCCAAATGGAGCTGTTTATTGGTTAGCCCGAATGATCGAAGGCGGAGAAGATGTAAAATTTATTGCCCGTAGAATGCTTATATTATCGAGCGAAGATATTGGGAATGCAAATCCAACCGCTTTTATAATGGCCAATAATACTTTTCAGGCCGTAACCACTATTGGCTATCCCGAAAGCCGAATTATTCTAAGTCAATGTGCCATCTACCTGGCCACTTCTCCCAAAAGCAATGCTTCTTATATGGCAATTGGCAATGCACAGCAATTAGTTAAACAAACTGGAGATCTACCAGTACCAATACATTTAAGAAACGCACCAACCAAACTAATGAAAGAATTAGGTTATGGCGATGACTACAAATATTCGCACGATTATGCTAATAATTTTGCTGAACAGGAATTTTTGCCGGATGCTATAAAAGAAACGGTTCTTTACAATCCGGGAAACAATTCTAGAGAGAATAGTAACCGCGAATTTTTAAAGAACCGTTGGAAAAATAAATATGGATATTAAACTCCTATTACTATTTAGAATTTAACTATAATTTTTTCTGAAACTAATTTGTCATTTTGATACGATTCAAAATACCAATGCCCATCTTCTTTCAAAATTAAAGAACCCTGAACATTGTCTTTGATAGCAATAAACACATTGGTTTGAGAGGTTTTAAGTAATTTCATAACCACTTTTGGCGTTTTATCAATCAGTTGATAACCTGACTCAGTAGGCTGAGCATACAACAAATTAGGATCTTTAAGATCCGGAGATGGAGCCACCACCACTACATTATTGACAGCTGGAGCGGGCGTAGCAGCAACAATAACTGCCGGAGCAGTAACTGTGGCAGCAGTTCGGCTAGTGGAAGCTACCGCTTTGCCACTATATTTGTAATGCAGCGCATTTATAGACATGAACGCCATCTCGAGACATTCTCTATACGCTGTTTCATAATCTTTCTCTTTACTTTTTCCAACTTCTGAAGTATAAATTATTTTGCCATAACAATCTTTAAACTCCACAGAAAGTTTAGTTACTAAAAAACCGTTATCTCTTTTCACATCAACATACAAAAACTGGCAACGATCATTTAAATCCGCAGGAAGCTCTTCATTAGCATAAAAAGCATTAAACCCGGCTTTGTTCAGGTTCGATTTAGTCATTGTAGCCAATCTATACTGATTTTCCGATTTCATGAAATCGTATTTCAAAGGTATAATAACCGCTTTATAATCATTAATAGATTGCGCGAATCCTATAACCGTGCAAAAAAGTGCAACCAACAAAAATTTAATTCTCATCTTATAAATATTTTTTAAGTTCTAATAAATGGTTTATCTGTTTAATATCTTTGGGCGCTTCTATCTTTTTTTCATTAAAAAAAATAGCATCCAAACCTGCCTTCAATGCACCATTAACATCTGCATCGAGACAGTCTCCAATCATAATACTATTTTCCTTTGAAGCCTTAGCAGAATTAACAGCGTAATCAAAGATAATACTATTTGGTTTTTTAACACCAGCCAATTCTGAATTTGTTATCGTATCGAAATACTCCGAAAGCAAAGCATTATTAATCTTTTTTTCCTGAACATTCGCAAAACCATTGGTTATAATATGCAATTTGTATTTTGGTTTTAAATAGTCTAAAACTTCAATTGCACCGTCAAAAAGGTGATTATTATCGGTTAAGAATTCGATATAGTCTTGGGCAATTGTATTGATATCTTCATCTGAAATCTCCATATTTAAAGCATCAAAGGAAAACTTCAACCTATTATAACGAAGCTCAACATGTGTAATTTGATCATTTTGATACAGTTTCCAACATGCCTGATTAATCGGAGCATATTTCTCGATAAAATCCTTGATTCTAATTTCCGGAAATTTACTCTTAAAAATACGATCAAAAGCCATCTCTGAATTTTTATCAAAATCCCAAAGTGTATGATCTAAATCAAAAAAAACGTCAGTAATATTGGTACTCATAAGCTAAAAAATTCCTTCATCTACAAAACTATAATATTTTGTTTCAGTAATAATCAAATGATCCAAAACTTTAACATCTAAGCTATCACCTGCCAGCTTGATTTTTTTAGTAATTTGTCTGTCAGCATCACTTGGCTGTAAATTCCCTGAAGGATGATTGTGACACAAAATCAGACCAGTAGCTCCATTTTCAAGTGCTAGTTTAAAAACGATTCGAACATCAACAATTGTTCCGGAAATACCTCCCTTACTTAACTGCGATTTAGCAAGCACCTTATTAGAATTATTCAGAAAAAGCACCCAAAATTCTTCATGAGGTAACTCCCCAATAATTGGTTGCATCATTTCAAAGACGCTTTTACTTGATGCAATTTTAATCAATTCAACCGCATCTTCCGCTCTACGGCGCCGACCCAATTCTAATGCAGCAATAATGGTAATTGCCTTGGCCTCTCCTATTCCTTTAAAATTCATTAATTGCGCAACTGACATTTTTCCTAAGGCATTTAGATTATCAGCACTTGCCAAAATTCTTTTGCTAAGATCGACTGCGGATTCACTTCGACTCCCCGAACCAATCAAGATCGCAATCAATTCAGCGTCACTTAAGACACTTTTACCCTTAAGCATTAATTTTTCACGAGGACGATCATCTTCGGACCAGTTTGTAATTGGAAAATGATTTGTATCCATTTTAGAAAAAATTAAATGATGGATTTACTCATGCAAACACTATTCGTCAAACCTACATAAGGCTCATAGTTTTCTACAATTTCAAAACCTACTTTTTGATAAAGATTAATGGCTTCAATTTGTTTGTATAACGTTTCCAAAATCATATTTTTGAATCTCTGGGTTCTTGCTTCCTCTTGTAATTCTTTTATCATTCTCTGCGCTAACCCCAAACCTCTGGCTTCTGGTGAAACAAACATACGCTTCAATTCAACTGTATTTGAATTATATTTTTTAAAACAACCACAGGCAACCGCTTTTTCATTCAAATAAATAATAAAAACATTCGGGTTGAATTCGATTAAATTGTTTCCCCAATAATCGTTTTTTAATTCAGGATACCGCTCCCATAAAAACGCATCAAAAGTTTTTATTAAAGCAATAAAATCAGGGTTTTCGCTTGTTGTTTTAACAACTTTAGTAATTGGACTCATCTGGTATAATCTTAAATGGCTAATATATGAAAAATAAGAAAAATCATTCATAAAAAAACAACCTAAAATGATTAATTTTAAAACAAAATAACTACTCCTAAACACAATCTTAAGAAGAATGAAGTCAATATATCTATTAACAACTTGTATTTTGCTTTTGTCTTGTAATCAGAAAGAGAAAAATATCCTTCGAGCCGAGAACAATTTGGAAATAGCACAAACTTTTGGCCAACAATTATCAGATGCGGCGATTTCAATTATTGATCCTTCCATAGATTATGATCCTGCTTATTTTTCAATTAAATATCCTAACGGTGATGTTCCAAAAAATAAAGGTGTCTGTACCGATGTAATCATTCGTTCCTATCGAAAATTAGGTATTGATTTACAGAAAGAAGTACATGAAGACATGATCGAGAATTTCTCTCTGTATCCGAACTTCAAAAAATGGAGAATGACAAAAACAGATACTAATATTGATCACAGAAGAGTTCCAAATTTAGAAGTATTTTTTGAAAGAAAAGGAACAAAACTACCAGTAACCCAAAATGGAAAAGACTATAAAACCGGAGAAATGGTAACCTGGATGATTAATGATAAATTACCTCACATCGGAATCGTAACCAGCAAAAAATCAAAAGATGGACAACGAAATTTAATCGTGCATAATGTTGGTGGAGGACAAGTTTTAGAAGATTGCTTACTCAAATATAAAATCGTCGGGCATTATAGTTACACAAATTAGATAATTAGATAATGTGTCAATGAGACAATTTTAAAAAAAAAGTGCCAACTGCAATCTGCAATTGACACATTATCTAATTTTCTAATTGACACATTATCTAGCTAATCAACCCTTTTACTTCGTCAAAATTTAAACCTCCGTAATTTCCTGAACTCATTAATAAAAGTGCAAAATTTTCAAGATTTAAGTTGAATAAATATTCTTTGAATTCGGCCGGATTTGTATAAATAATCAAATCTTTTCTATTGAAAGAACTAGCGATTTGTTCATAAGTTACTTCTTCTAATTGTTTGATTTTTACAGCATCCGGAGAATAGAAAACTACAGCAACATCTGCATATTCTAAAGCTCCTTCATATTCTTTTAAGAATTCAGCATTTAAACTACTGTAGGTATGTAATTCTAAACAAGCTACTAAGGTTCTGTTTGGATATTGTTCTTTTACCGCTTTAGTTGTTGCTGCCACTTTACTTGGCGAATGCGCAAAATCTTTGTAGGCAACTTTACCTTTTCCTTCAGCAATTTTTTCCAATCGTTTTGAAGCTCCTTTAAAACTGGCGATTGCTTCATAAAAATCAGCTTCATCAACGCCCATATTTTGGCAAATCCATTTAGCTCCAGCCAAATTATTTAAATTATGCGCTCCAAAAACTTCAATTGGCATATCGCCTTCAGGAGTTTTTAATAAGGTTACACCATCACTTACTGTATACTCGGGTGTATGATAAGATAATTTACGAATCGGATTTGTCGCCGCCTCAGCAACACGCTTCACCTCAGGATCATTTTCGTTATAAACTAAAATACCACCGTTGGTAATTTTTTGAATGAAAATTTCAAATTGCTCTACATAATTCTCATACGTAGGGAACACATTAATATGATCCCACGCAATTCCGGAAATCAAAGCAATATTTGGCTGATACAAATGAAATTTAGGACGTCTATCAATTGGAGAAGACAAATACTCGTCGCCTTCTAAAACCATAAAATCATTTTCTTCAGTAAGATGCACCATAGTATCAAAACCTTCCAACTGCGCTCCAACCATATAATCAACTTCAATATTATGATAATGCATTACGTGCAAAATCATCGAAGTAATTGTGGTTTTTCCGTGCGATCCACCAATTACAACACGTGTTTTATTTTTAGATTGTTCGTATAAAAATTCAGGATACGAATAAATTTTCAATCCTAATTCCTGTGCCTTTAATAATTCCGGATTGTCTGCTTTTGCATGCATTCCAAGAATAATGGCGTCAATATCAGCAGTAATTTTTTCAGGAAACCAACCTAATTCTGCAGGCAAAATACCTTTTTTCTCTAATCTTGATTTTGAAGGTTCAAAAATAGCGTCGTCACTTCCTGTAACCTGATATCCTTTGTTATGCAATGCTAATGCCAAGTTATGCATAGCGCTCCCGCCTATTGCGATGAAATGTGTTTTCATTTAAATTCCAATTTTTATTGCCTTTAAGCCTCAAATTTTCGTTTCAATTCCTGAGCTTTTTTAGGGTCTTTTAATTTGTTCAAATATAAATTATATAATTTTTGAAAAGTGACTTTTGATTTGCCAATTTCATTTGCCTTCAAATAATTTTTTTCTGCCGATGTATAACGTTTAAAATATTCATCTATTCTTCCTCTTGACAAATAACCATCTACTGATGAAATTTGCATTAATTCATTCGAATATTCCAATGCTCTTGATTCACTTCCTCCTAAAAAACCAGGTAATTGTAGATAGATTTCAATCAAAGCCCATCTGGCTGGAATGTGTTTTGGATTCAGAATTATTGCTTTTTCAAATGCTTCTTTCATGTCTCCTACCATTCCTAAAGCTTTCAATTTATTCACTTCCATCGCTCTCATTGCCAGACAACCTCCATATTTATAAAAATAATCTGCTTCTGTTGGTTTTAGCTCTTTCAGTTTTTTATAATAATCTGCTCCTTTTATCCATGCTTTTTGATGCGCGGCTATATCTCCCAAATACTCCAGCGTTTTTATATCTGAAGGCTTTGTTTTTAAAACTCCTTCCAAAATAACCTGAGCCTCATCATATTTTTTGGCATGAAATAACTTTTCGCCTTTCTCAAAATTCGATTGTGACCAAATTAAAATTGGTGCCAGCAAAAAAAGAAGTAGGAGCTTTTTCATATTTCAAAAATAGCGAAATATAAAATGTCTTATTTGCTTTTGAAGATAAATTAGTAATTTGTACGAAAATTATTTAAACCAATTCCCAACCTTTACTGTAAAACAATACTCTATATATCAAAACTGACTTATGAAAAATATCTTATATGTTTTCTTATTCTTTACCACAGCTTTGTTTTCACAACAAAATGACAAAAAATGGATTAAAGTTGCATCCTATGAAAATGAAGGTAAAATAAAATCAGCGAGTAAAATCGTTGATCAAATTTACAAGAAAGCAGTATCAAAGAGAGACGAAGCACAGATGATAAAATGCTTTTTTTATCAATCTAAATACCTACAGGTAGTTGATGAAAATGCAAAGAAGAAAATCATAAACAATCTTAAAACAGATATTGATCGAGTTTCAATTCCGTCAAAAGCAATTTTGAATTTAGTTTATGCAAAATGCCTGAATAATTATGCTAATTATGATTATGATTACGCTGTTGTGGTTGTAGATAGTGCAGCTGCAGTTGTGGACGAAGCTGCGTATACGGCGTCGGATAGTGTTGAAATTCCTTCGTCTGAGGATTTTAAAATTAATCCACCGAGTGAAATTACACACGAGGAGGAAGTCATTGCCGCTTTCAATAAAACATTAGAAAATGAAGCAATTCTAAAAGCAACACCTTTAACAAACTATCAATCTATATTCGAATTTTTAACTATAGAAAAATTAAAAAACGAAAAATTATCTGATTATCTGCTAAAAGAAAATATCGAGTTTTTTACCCAAAAGATACAGAGATGGCAAATTCAAAATAGTGAAATAACGGTATATAAAAACGAACTATTAGGAAATTCAGAAGCATTTTTGAAACTTAACTTAAATTTTATAAAAGATGAGAGTCTTAGAAAAGTTATAGCTTTATATCAGAAGTTAGAGAAAAGCAACCCTTCTTTAGAAAATCAATTTAACCGAATTATATTTTGCAGTGATTTTATAACAGAACCTACTGACGATTTAACCAAGTACTTGAATGAACTTCAACAACAGACCAATGACACAATTCTTACGCAAAAAATTCTCCTAAAAAAGGCTGAACTTCTACTTGCTCAAGCTTCAAAAGAATTACATCCTGATTACAAAATTGAAGCTGTCAAAATATATGACAATATTATAAAGATCAATGATAAAACTAACGCAGCTCAAAGTGCCTTACAGCAAAAACAAAATGTTGTTGCTAAATCATTGGATGCCCGCCTTCAAAAATACAGTTATAATAAAGAAAACACCAGAGCTTTTATCAATTATAAAAACATTGATAACTTAAAAATATCATTTTACAAAATAGATCAAAAAACACTGAAAAAATTTTCAGACTCAGAATTAATCTATAAACAGGATAGTTTAACGGAGGTGATTATAAAAACCCAAAGTAAAATTGCTACCCAAGATTATCAGCTTCAAAACAAAAAAGATTATTTTGAATATACCACAGAAGTTCTCCTACCCCAATTAGAAACAGGAAGCTATTTAGTTTATTTTGAAAGCGATTCCGGATTAAAAGACAAAAAAGCTTTTGCATATGAAACTATGACAGTTTCAAACTTAAGTATTCTGGCATCACAAGGAGACAACAAAGAAAACTTTCAGGTTATAGATCGAAAAACAGGAAAACCTCTGGAAAATGTATCTATAAAATCATCTTATTATACACTTAAAACAGATTCAAACGGAGTAGCATCCTATGTTGGAAGCAACAACCATTCTTACGATGATCACATTGAGTTTTCTTTAAAGAATGACACTATTTCACCAAACCGAAATTATGTTCGATATACCCAGCCATATACTGCCAACGAAAACAAAATTTTAAACGCTAAAGTCGAATTTTATTTGGATCGGGCTATATATCGTCCAGGACAAACTGTTTATTACAAAGGAATTGCATTTCAAAAGCAAGAAAATAAAACAAGCATTGTTGCCAATACTTCTTTCAAAATAATAGTTAAAGATGCTAATTATCAAAATTTCAAAGAATTTGAAGTTACCTCAAATGAATTTGGCTCATTTTCAGGAGAATTCGTTTTGCCAAAAAATGGAGTAACTGGTACTTTCTATATTTTTTCAGGAAAACCTGAAGATTATACAAAAGGAGATATTTACATAAAAAACAAACCAAATGAATCATTCTGGAAAGCTGCAATACTTGAATTTTCTGAAACTTATTTTAAAGTTGAAGAATACAAACGTCCAAAATTTAAAGTAGATTTTGATCCTAAAAAAGAAAGCTTTCAGGTAAATCAGTCGATTAAAGTAAACGGAACGGCAAAAGCATTTGCAGGAAGCAATATTTCTGACGCAAAAGTGACTTACACCGTTAATCGATTTACAAGTTATTTTAGAAATTATTACGGACAGGAACAAAATGAAACTATAGCAACAGGTGAAACCAAAACAGATGCATCAGGAAAATTTGTAATTGAATTTAAAGCTGAACCTTCAAAAAATGCAATAAAAGAACAATTACCTGTATTTAATTACAGAATAACGGCTGATGTTATAGATATCAATGGAGAAACCCACACATCAGAAACAATCATAAAAGTAGGTTATCATGATTTGATTATCAATACAAGTATTCCAGATCATATTGAAACTAAAAACAAAAATGAGATCACCCTCACAAGTTCCAACTTAAACGGAGAATTTTTAGCTGCTAAAGGTGAAGTTAAATTGTATTTTGTAAGCCCTTTTCGCAATAAATTCAAAGAACAGCTTTGGCCAAAACCAGAAATCGAAACTATTTCTGCCTCTGATTTTGAACGACTGTTTCCTTATGAAATCCGCGAAACTAAAAGCGAAAAAACAAGCGAAACTCTTTTATTCTCAAAGAAAATAGATACCGAAAAAGACAAAAAAATAGCGCTGGATTTTATTTCTAATTATAAATCTGGAAATTATAAAATTGTTTTTTCTGCAAAAGATACTTTTAATAACCCTATAGAATCTATTTCAACTTTTGAAATCAAGCAAAATAAAGACAAGTTTAATCCGGGCAAATTATTTACTGCAGAACAAATTAATAATGATCCTAAAAAGGACGGCTTTGTCGAAGTCAAACTTTCTTCTGTAATTCCTGATCTTTATATTGCTACAAATGGAAACTATGGAAATCAGATCTATTTCGAAAATATGTACCATTTACAAAACAATGAAATAACAATCAAAATTCCGCTAAAAAAAGAATTTGAAAAAGCAATGCGTTTGGGTTTTCAAAGCATTTTTGAGAACGAAATTTTTAATGATGAAATAGACGTTCCATTAAAAACGGCTGAATCTAAACTAGAATTGATTGTTGAAAGTTTTAGAAATAAGATTGAACCTGGAAATAACGAAAATTGGTCATTTAAAGTAAAATCAATCTATGCGAAAAATGAGGCAGAAGTATTAGCATCAATGTATGACAGCTCTTTAGATCAGTTTACAAAAAGAGATTGGAATATTTTAAATATCAATAATTACCGCTACAATTCCTCCAATCTTAAATCTGGTTTAGGTTTTGAAAAAATAAATGCTTCATTAGAAAACCTAGATGAAGATCTAACAATTAGTAAATTTTATAAAGAAGAAACAAAATTAAACTGGTTTGGCTTTGATTTTTACGATAGTCGATATGGAGATTCACTGGGTTTGACAATAGCAGAAATTAAAGATAAAAAAGTAGGCAGTGAAACTATTAAAGGAGATCCTGATGCTGTTTTAACTGTTGACAGTCCTGTTGGCGTAGGAGCTGCCGCTATGGTAATTCAGGAAGATAATCAGGTTTATAATACAGCAGCAGTACCCAAAGCAGACAGTGTTCGATTTGTAAAACCTGTGGTAGCCAAAGCTTCAGAATCTTCAGAAGATCCTGAATACTATTTTCAAACAAATAAAATAAAATTTATACCTGGAAAAAAAATCGTCAGTGGCTTGACCTCAATGGTAGTCAATGCATCAACTTTATATATAATTGATGGAGAGATTTCTTCTGAAGACAATTTTAAAAAGATAAATCCGGATGATCTGCTTGATATCGATTTTCTTAATGAAGATAAAGCAACAGCCCTTTATGGAAGCAAAGCAAAAAACGGAGCAATAATCATAACAACCAAAAAAGCCCTAGAAGCCTTAACCCAAGTGAAAGCCAGAAAAAATCTTTCTGAAACTGCGTTCTTTTTACCCAATTTAAAAACTGATGCCAACGGAAAAGTAAGCTTCAACTTTACTTCGCCAGAAGCTTTAACGGCGTGGAAACTTCGTTTACTGGCACATAACAAAGATGCTGTTTCTGGTTATTTGGAGAAAAGCGTTGTAACTCAAAAAGAATTGATGGTCTTGCCAAATTTCCCTCGTTTCTTTAGAGAAAAAGATACTATGGTTATTTCTGCAAAAATTTCAAATGTTACTGATAAAGCCAAAACCGGAATCGCAATCTTGCAATTCTTTAATGCCACAACCATGCAGCCGATTGATGTTAAAATGGGGAACGCAAAAAATGTTCGAAATTTCAATGTTGGTGCTTTTGGAAATACAACGGCAACCTGGACGATTTCGATTCCGGAAGGATTACAGGGAGTTCAATATAAAATTCTCGCCAAATCTGGTAATTTCTCTGATGGAGAAGAAAACATACTTCCGGTTTTAACGAACAATATGCTGGTTACAGAAAGTATTCCGATTTGGGTTCGTGAGAATTCTACGAAAGAATATACGTTTGAAAATTTAAAAAACAATACTTCTTCGACTTTAAGAAACCATCAATTTACATTAGAATATACTTCAAATCCAACGTGGATTGCAATTCAGTCTTTGCCTTATTTAATGGAATACGAACATGAGTGCGCTGAACAGACTTTTGCGCGTTTTTATTCGAATACATTGGCTTCAGAAATTATTTCAAGTAATCCGAAGATTGCAACTGTTTTTGAAGGCTGGAGGAAAAATGGAAAACTGAATTCCAAATTAGAAGAAAACGAAGAATTAAAATCGATTATTCTGGCCGAAACACCTTGGCTAAATGATGCCCAAAGTGAGGATGAAAAGAAAAAGAATCTGGCCTTGTTATTTGATTTAGAAAAAATGAAAACTTCGCAAGAAGCTACTTTTGAGAAATTAAAACAAAAGCAAAAATCATCAGGAGGTTTCGCATGGTTTAACGGAGGTGACGAAAACGAATACATTACCAGACATATTTTGGCTGGCTTGGGTCATCTATCCAAACTGAATAAAACAGAAGATACTAACACAAAAATTGATGCAATTGCCAAAACCGGAATTCCGTTTCTGGATAATAAATTCCTGGAATATTATAAAGCTCAGACAAAAAACTTAAAAACAACTGATAAACTAATGTGGATCAATCCTTATTCTGATTTGCACTATTTGTACACCAGAAGTTTTTATTTAGACCAATATCCGCTTTCAGATACTTTAAAAAAGGCAACTAAATTATATCTGGAAACGGCTAAAAAAGAGTGGCTTTCGTATTCTCTTTACGAAAAAGGTTTGGCTGCATTAGCTTTAAATCGCTTTAGCGAAAGTGAATCGGCTAAGAAAATCATTGAAAGTTTAAAAGAAACTTCTTCCAATAATGAAGATTGGGGAATGTATTGGATTGCCAATAAATCAGGCTGGTATTGGTATCAGGCTCCGATAGAAACTCAGGCTTTATTGATTGAGGCTTTCGCCGAAGTGAATCACGATACCAAATCGGTTGATGCTATGAAAGTCTGGCTATTAAAAAACAAACAGACCAAAAATTGGCCGACTACCAAATCTACCACTGAAGCCATTTATGCTTTATTAATGCAAGGTAACGATTGGCTTTCTGTAAAAGACAATACCATTATTAAAATTGGAGATCAAAAAATCCTAACCAAAAAATTATCTGAAAACGAAAAAGAAGCCGAAACTGGATACATCAAAATGAACTGGAAGACTGACGAAGTTAAAAAAGAAATGGCTTCTATAAACATTCAGAACAAATCAAAAGTGCCAGGTTTTGGCGGCATATATTGGCAGTATTTTGAAGATTTAGATAAAATTAAAACCAATTCGGGTGCTGTTTTATCTGTTTCGAAAGAATTATATTTAAAAAAGAATTCTATGAAAGGTGATCAATTAGAAAGAATTACCTCTAAAAATCCATTAAAAACGGGAGACTTAGTTACAGTAAGGTTGATTATTACTTCGAAAGAAGATACAGAATATGTTCATTTAAAAGATATGAGAGCTTCTTGTTTTGAACCTGTAAATGTACTTTCAGAATATCAATACAAAGATCGATTAGGATATTATATGAGTACGAAAGACGCTGCAACACATTTCTTTTTTGACAGAATCAACAAAGGAACCTGTGTTTTAGAATATGATATTAGAGTAAACAATAGTGGTGAATTCTCCAACGGAATTACCACTATTGAAAGTATGTATGCTCCGGAATTTTCAAGTCATACTAAAGGAATTCGCGTAAAAGTGAATTAAAAATTCCAAAAAAATAGCCACGAATTCACGAATTTTTATTTTAATTAATTCGTGAATTCGTGACTATGTGCTATGCTCGGTTCGTGGCGAAAAAAAAACATAAAAAAACCCGACAAGTTTCAATAACTTGTCGGGTTTACTTTTAGAATAAAATCAGATTATTTAATAATCGTCATTTCATCAATAATGTTTTTAGCTCCTGCATATTTGTCAATAATCCAAAGTACATAACGAATATCTACGTTGATTGTTCTTTGCAATTTAGGATCAAAAATAACATCTCCAGCCATAGCTTCGATGTTTCCATCAAAAGCAATTCCGATTAACTCTCCTTTTCCGTTAAGAACCGGAGAACCTGAATTTCCACCTGTGATATCATTATCAGTCAAGAAGTTTACTGGCATGTAACCTGCTTTATCAGCATATTGACCAAAATCTTTTGCTTTATTTAATTCTAATAAACGTTTTGGCAAATCAAATTCCTGATCTCCTGCTTTATACTTTTTAACCATACTTTCCATAGTTGTATAGTTATTGATTTTAGCATCATTACGTGGATCAGCTGGCAAAGCGCGAACTTTTCCGTAAGTCAGTCTTAAAGTAGAGTTAGCATCAGGATATTGAATAGCATTCAATTTTGATTCTCTTAAACCTTCAACCAATTTACGGTAAGCAATTGCAAAACCGTCATCAGCTTTTGACTGATCATCTGTCTTAGCGCGGTATTTTGTCAATAAATCATTAGAAATAATATACAATGGATCGTGTACAATCGCCAATGGTTTTGGATCAGCCATAAATGCCAATACTTTATCCTTAGAGGTGAAATAACTTATTTCAGTCGCCTTAGCAACATCAGCAGTAAAATCACCATTGTTTGCTGTTTTCATTTTAGCAACTTGTGGAGCTAAACCATATTCTGCAGCTTTAGCTGCATACAAATTCAATTGTGCAGTTAACACATCTTTTTCAAGCGGTGCATAAAAATCACCATAAATGTTATCGATCATAGCGTTGATCTTAGGTAACATTTCCGCTTTTTTAGCATCATTTTCGTTATAATAAGCAATCAAGGCATTACCTAAATTTGCTGGTCCGGTTGCATAACCTGAAGTACGCAAAACCTGAGATAGATAATTATCATGACGCGCTTTTAAGTTCGTTTCCTTATAATAATCATTAATCGTCGGAATTACATTTTCATATTTTTCTTTGTTAGCTGGTTTAGCAGCCCATTCGTAGAATTTATCTTCCTGAGCCGATTTTGTTTCTGCAGTTCCTGCTTTAGTCAAAGCATCAATCATTCCCTGACGGTTTTTCCAGTAATTTGCAGTTGAAGCATATTTAGACGCATATTGCAAACGAACTGTTGCATCTTTGTCCATATACTTTTTCATTTGATCCATTCCAGTTTTTGCACCTTCAACCCACGCAGGATAAGCAAATTTTACGTTTTGCTCAATTCCGCCAGCTGGCATCCAACGATTTGTTCTTCCCGGATAACCCAAAATCATTGCAAAATCATTTTCTTTAACACCTTTAATACTTACAGGCAAATAATGTTTTGGCTGTAAAGGCACATTTTCTTTTGAATACGTTGCAGGGTTTCCAGCTTTATCAGCATACACTCTAAACATAGAGAAATCTCCTGTTTGACGAGGCCACTCCCAGTTATCAGTGTCTCCACCAAATTTACCAACACTTTCCGGTGGCGTTCCTACTAAACGAACGTCTGTGTAATCCTGGTAAACGAAATAATAATATTCATTCCCTTGAAAGAAAGGACGAACTGAAACGGTATATTTTCCACCTTCGTTGTTTTCCTTTTCGATCAAAGCAATTTCTTGCTGAATGATTTTGTTTCTTTCTGTTTCTGTCATTTTATCGTTTACTTTTGATAAAATTCTTTTAGAAACATCATCCATACGAACAAAGAAACGAACGTATAAAGATTTTGGTTTCATTTCGGCACTTCTTTCTTTTGCCCAAAAACCATCTTTCAAATAATTTTGTTCTGCTGTAGAAAGTTCTGCAATTGCATTGTAACCACAGTGGTGATTCGTTAAAACTAATCCGTCTTTTGAAACAATTTCAGCTGTACAACCTCCGTTAAATTGTACAATTGCATCTTTTAAACTATGATGATTGATACTGTAAATTTCTTCGGCTGTTAATTGCAAGCCCATTTTTTCCATATCTCTATGGTTCAATCTTTCGATAAACATCAAGAACCACATTCCTTCGTCAGCTCTTGCAGGAAAAGCCATAAGGCACATGGTAAAGAATAAAATTATTTTTTTCATGTTATTTTGTTTAAGTAATGCGAATATAACTCATTTTCGCAATTATTATATTGGCTAAAGTCTTAAAATAAAATATCCCCATCCTTTTTTGTCTTTTTTTTACGAATTTAACATTGAAGCCAATAAAAAAGGCGCTCTGAAAACAGAACGCCTTTTAAAAATATCTTTAAGCTTTTAATCGTTAAGCATTTTCCAAAGTTTATCTTTCAACTCTGTCAGACCTTGCTGAGCCACAGATGAAATAAACATGTAAGGAACATCTTTGAAAGCTACATCTAGTTCAACTTTCAATTCGGCTTTTAATTCATCATCCAGCATATCGCATTTTGAGATAACCAAAAGACGTTCTTTATCCAACATTTCAGGATTGTATTTCGTCAATTCATTAACCAAAATATCATATTCTCCTTTAATGTCCGGCGTATCAACAGGAACTAAAAATAACAAAGTTGAATTACGCTCAATATGTCTAAGGAAATAATGTCCTAAACCTTTTCCTTCAGCTGCACCTTCAATAATACCAGGGATATCAGCAATTACAAAAGATTGATAATCTCTGTAAGCTACAATTCCCAAGTTTGGTTTTAAAGTTGTAAACGGATAATCGGCAATTTTAGGTTTTGCAGACGTCAATACAGACAACAAAGTTGATTTTCCAGCATTTGGAAAACCTACCAATCCAACATCTGCCAAAACTTTCAATTCCAGAATTACGTCCATTTCTACACCTGGTAAACCTGGTTGTGCATAACGTGGAGTTTGATTCGTTGAACTTCTAAAGTGCCAGTTTCCTAAACCACCTTTTCCTCCTTTCGAAAGAATTTGCTTTTCACCATCTTCTGTAATTTCGAAAAGGGTTTCTCCGGTTTCCTTATCTTTTACAACAGTTCCTAAAGGTACTTCGATAAATTTATCATCTCCATCGGCACCGGTACTACGATCTCCTCCTCCATCTCCTCCGTGTCCGGCTTTAATGTGACGCGCAAATTTTAGGTGGAATAATGTCCACAAACCTTTATTCCCCACTAAATATACGTGTCCACCGCGACCACCATCACCACCGTCCGGGCCTCCTTTTTCAATAAATTTCTCTCTATGTAAATGCGTAGATCCTTTTCCTCCTTTACCGGATGAAACATATATCTTAACGTAATCTACAAAATTTCCTTCTGTCATTGTTTTGAATTTCAGATTTTAGATTTTAGATTTTTAGATTGAAAACAAGCTATAATCCAGATCTTTCCTCTATTTATTTTTACTCTTTTAGAGCTTTTACTAATACTTTATCAATCTTTACACCATCCATGTCTAACACTTCAAGCACAAATTTTTGCCAATATAATTTTTCGCCTTCTTTTGGAATATGGGAAAGCTCAGTCATAATCATTCCGCTTACAGTGTTTACTTCGTAATCGTTTGTCAGTTCGTCTAACTCAAAATAAGTTAGAAAATCGTGTAATGAATAATGTCCGTCAACCAGCCATGAACCATCTTCTCTTTCTATTAATTGGAATTCATCTTTATAAAAATCAGATGCATCTCCAACTAAGGCTTCCAAAATATCATTCAAGGTAATTATACCCTGAAAAACGCCGTATTCATCAGAAACTAAAGCATAATGTACTCCTGTTTTTTTGAAATTTTCCAACGCTTTGTAAGCTGTTGTCTGCTCCATTAAATACGGAGGATCTGTCATAATTGCTGACAAATCAAAATGCTCGCTTTCGATGTTGGCGAATATATTTTTAAGCGTTACAATTCCGACAATATCATCGTAGTTGTCATTGTATACCGGATAAACCGTATGCAAATCTTCTAAAACCAATGTTTTGATTTTGTCTTTAGGAGCATTTAATGGCAACATGTCAACCGATTTACGGTGTGTCATTAACGAATTTACTTTTCGATCGCCAATATGAAACACTCGCTCCACAATATCCTGTTCAATTTCCTGAACTTCTCCAACTTCGGTTCCTTCTTTGATGATCGCTTTTATTTCTTCTTCGGTAACTTTTCCGTCAGCCGTTGGTTTTATCTGCAAAACTTTCAACAAAAATTCAGTCGACGATGTAAGCAACCAAATAAATGGCGCTGTAATAATCGAAACTACCTTCATTGGCATTGCTACCATTTTAGCAATCGATTCCGGATAATTTAAACCAATTCTTTTTGGCAATAATTCTCCTAAAACTAAAGAGAAAAAGGTTAGAACAACAACCACAATTCCAACTGCAACCGAATGTGCATAAGGTTTTAAAACGGCAAAACCGGCAACAAAAACCTCAACATCCATTGTGATTTTATCCCCGCTGTAAATACCGGTCAAAATTCCGATTAAGGTTATTCCGATTTGTACTGTAGATAAAAACTTGTTCGGAGAATTGGCTAAATCGAGTGCTGTTTTGGCACTTTTATTTCCTTTTTTCGCGGCAGTTTCGAGTCTGTTTTTTCTAGCCGAAATCAATGCGATTTCTGACATCGAGAAAACTCCGTTTAATAGTATTAGAAAAAATATTATTAGTATTTCCAATTTGTGGCTTGTTCGTTAAATATACTTGTTCGTTAATGTAATTTGTAATCTCTCTTGTATTTTTAGCCCAGATGGAAGAGTAAAGCCCTGAGCTAAAAAAACTAATTTTTCTTGCCAGAAAACAGTCGACTCCCGAAGCATCGAGATAAGCTCGTTTTATGATTAGAAAAATAGTTTTTTTAGCGAGGACTTGAAACGTACAGCTGGAATAGCTTCTACAAATTATCTATAACTGACGTTAATCTCTCTGTAATTTCTTCGATAGTTCCGATACCATTTACGGCACGAAACTTATTTTGTGCTTTATAATATCCAATTAATGGAGCTGTTTTTTCGTTGTACTCCTGGTATCTAACACGAATTTTTTCTTCGTCCTGATCATCCACTCTTCCGCTTGTTTTTCCTCTTTCAAGCAAACGGGCTACCAAAATTTCATCATCAGCTTCTAATGCAATAGTTGCCGTAACACTTGATCCAATTGTTGGTAAAAATTTATCTAAAGCCTCAGCCTGATCTAAAGTTCTTGGGTAACCGTCGAACAAAAATCCGTTTGAATCTAAATGTTTGTTCACTTCATCAATTAACATTGCAGTTGTAACTTCGCAAGGAACCAATTCTCCATTGTCCATAAAAACTCTTGCTCTTTTACCTAAATCTGTATCATTTTTTAAATTAAAACGAAAAATATCTCCTGTTGAAAGATGTGTTAATTTGTATTTCTCTTTTAAAAATTCTGCCTGAGTTCCTTTTCCTGCTCCTGGCTTTCCAAATAAAACGATGTTAATCATAATGTGAGTGTTACTTGACTTCTTATTTTCATGTAAGAAGTTTAAAATGAATATATAGTTGTGTTTTGTTTATGTTATTCGGCCAATTTATAGACTTCGTTCAAATTTCTTCCTAAACCATCATAGTCTAAACCATAACCAACAATGAATTTATTTGGAATTCTGATTCCGATGTAATCAATTTTAATGTCTTTTTTATACGCTTCAGGTTTAAAAAACAAAGTCGCAATTTTAAAATGCTTTACGTTTCGTTGTTTAAACAAGTGTTTTAATTCTTCGATTGTATTTCCGGTGTCAATAATATCTTCAATTATAACCACGCTTCTACCCGAAAGATCCTGATTGATTCCGATTAATTCTTTAACAACATTAGTCGTTTCAGTACCTTCATAAGAAGCCATTTTGATAAATGAAACCTCGCATGGTTTTTTGTATTTTTTCAGGAAATCGCTAACAACCATAAATGCACCATTCAAAACGCCAATAAAAATTGGAGTATCATCTCCAAAATCATCTTCTACTTGTGCAACTATTTTGGTTAAAGCAAAATCAATTTCCTTAGCCGAAATAAACGGAACAAATTGTTTATCGTGAAGTTGTATCATTATTTTTGATTTTAAAATAATGCGCAAAGATACAGAATTAGAACCAAATTGTTGGTATCAAATCGTATTGTGAAACCGACTTTTTTATGAATGTTAAATATCACTTAATATTTACAAATCTTTTGTTAAGCTTATTTCTAATTTTACTAAATTGTTGGCTATTAAAATTTTAACTGGCGAACACAATGAAAACTAAGATACAATTATTATCACTATCACTATTAACCATCATGACGGCCTGTCAAGGACAAGTAAAAAAGGAAGCAAAAGAAGCCCTGACAAAACAACCACCAACTGTTGTTAAAACCGCAATTGGCGATATTACTTTGCCTCCTCCTTTTGCAACCGAATCTAAATCGAATAACAGCAAAGTTATTGGCTGGCCAGAAGGAAAAACACCAACAGCGCCGGAAGGTTTCACGGTTACAAAATTTGCAGATGGATTTGAAAACCCACGTTGGACTTACATCGCACCAAACAATGATATTTTTGTTGTCGAAAGTGGAACGAGAACAAGTAAAAATCAAATTACCGTACTTCGAGATAAAGACAAAGATGGAAAATTTGAAACTCGTGAAGTTTTTATAAAAGACCTAAACAAACCTTTTGGAATGCTTGTTCTAAAAGACTTTTTTTACATTGCCAACACTGATGGTTTATACAAATATCCATATGAAAATAATCCGTTAAAATTAGAAACGAAAGGTGTAAAAATCCTTGAACTGCCGGCAGGAGGCTACAACAATCACTGGACAAGAAATATAATTTCGAACCCTGAAGGATCAAAAATTTATGTTTCTGTTGGTTCTGGAAGTAATGTGGCTGAACATGGAATCGATAAAGAAGTTCGTCGTGCAGATATTTTAGAAATTAACCCTGATGGAACTGGTGAAAAAATATATGCTTCCGGACTTAGAAATCCGGTTGGTATGGACTGGAATCCGGTAAATAAGGAACTTTGGACCGCCGTTAACGAGCGTGATGAATTGGGCGACGATCTAGTTCCTGATTATATTACGAGTGTAAAAAGAGGTGGTTTTTATGGATGGCCATATTCTTATTTCGGAAATATTCCTGACCCAAGAATGAAAGGTGAAAGAAAAGATTTAGTAGAAAAAGCAATTATTCCAGATGTTCCGGTTGGTGCTCACACCGCTTCTTTGGGATTGGCTTTTTATACTAAAGATAAATTTCCGGCTAAATATAAAAATGGTGCTTTCGTTGGTCAGCATGGTTCGTGGAACCGTTCTAAAATCTCAGGTTATAAAGTTCTATTCGTTCCATTTAAAGACGGAAAACCTTCAGGAAAACCAGAAGATTTTTTGACTGGTTTTATTTCTGATAATGACAAAGCTGAAGTTTACGGACGTCCGGTTGCGGTTACCGTTATGAATGACGGATCGCTTTTGGTAAATGATGATAGTGGGAATACGATTTGGAAGGTTAGTGCGAATAAGTAAATTCCAAAATTCAAATTCCAAATTCCAACTCTTTCGCAATAATTTAAACACATAGAAACATAGCATTCTGGGGACTAAAAAAAAAGCGTTTCACTTGTAAAAAGACACATAGCTATGTGTTTTAAAACAAGTGAAACGCCTTTATACGCAAAACAAAACTATGTTTCTATGTGTTTAAATTTAAGCTCTAAAACTAACTATTCTTCTATGCTTTTAATAAAATATCGTTTTCTCCTTCTTCTCACAATTGTTTCTCAAAATACTTTTGCACAGGAAGAAAAAAGCAAATCTATTAATTCTGTCAAAACAGAAAAACTGGAAGAAGTTATTATCAGTTCCTTTCATATTAATGATAGTTTGCAGAATGCGCCGGCTTCGATTGGAATTTTATCCAAAAAAGAACTGACGCAAAATAATGCTACAGACATTACAACTATTGTGAATACGATTCCGGGAGTTTTTATGCAATCTTCCAATTTTACCACAACCCGAATTTCGATTCGCGGTATTGGTGCAAGAACGCCGTATGGAACGAACAAAATAAGAGCTTTTTATGGCAGTATTCCGCTGACGTCTGGAAATAGTGAAACAGTTATTGATGATATCGATTTGGAAAACCTCAACCAGATTGAAATTATCAAAGGCCCGCTTTCGAGTATTTATGGCGCTGGTTTGGGCGGAGCGATTTTGGTTTCGCCTCAACTTTTTAAAACAAAAGGTCAGACAGCCGGAATTAGTTCAACTTTGGGTTCGTTTGGATTATTAAAAAATACTTTGAATTATAGTTTAGATGAAAAAAGTTCGAGCCTGAATTTAAGTTACCACAATTTAAAATCAGATGGCTGGCGCGAAAACAGTTCTTATAAACGAGAAGGAATTACGCTTGCAGGAGAATTATTCAGAAGAAAAAACAGCAAACTGACTTACTTTACCAATTACACTTATTTAAAAGCTTTTATTCCGAGTTCGATTAGTAAGGAAGTTTACGATTCTAATCCGCAATTGGGCGCACCAACCTGGATGGCTTCAAAAGGATTTAAAGAATACAAATCGACTTTGGCAGGATTGGCTTATGATTTTAAGATTACGGATAATCTGAATAATTCAACATCTATTTTTATCAATTACAAAGACAGCAACGAACCGCGGCCTTTTGATATTTTACTCCAATATACTTTTGCAACCGGAGCAAGAACGCAATTTTCAGGGAATTTCGAAATTGGAAAACTGAAGAATCAATTCATTTTTGGGATGGAATATTTTACGGATAATTACAACGGAAATACTTTTGAAAATCTATACAAACAAAACAACGGACAAGGCAGTTTACAAGGAAAGCAATTGACAGAAAGCGATCAGAAAAGACATTTTTACAATATATTTTCGCAAATCAGATCTCTGCTTTCTGAAAAACTGGAACTTCAATTCGGCTTAAATTATAACGAAACGCATTTTGAACTGACGAATTTTCTTCCGCAAAAAACGGCAACTGAAAAATACAGTTATGACGGCATTTTTTCGCCACAACTTTCTTTATTATTCAAACCAAATCAACAACAAACAATCTACTTTTCAGCAAGTCGTGGGTTTTCATTACCTGCAACCGAAGAAACTTTGACCAGCGACGGAACCATCAATCCGAATATTAAACCTGAAAACGGTTATAATTTTGAATTGGGCGAAAAATTCTATTTCTTCAACAAAAATCTTTATACCGAAATTACTTTGTACCGAATGGAAATTAAAGATTTATTGGTTGCCAAAAGAATCGGCGATGATCAATATGAAGGAGTAAATGCCGGAAAAACACTGCATGAAGGAATTGAAATTACGTTGAAACACAATTGGCAAATTAATCGACTTTTCAATCTAAATTCTTACATTGGAACTTCTATCGGAAAATATGAGTTTCAGGAATTTATTGATAATGGAAATGATTTTTCCGGAAATAAATTGACCGGAGTTCCTGCCAATAAAGTCAATGTGGGATTGATTTTAAATACCCGTTTCGGAATTTACCTGAATGCCGATTATCAATTTGTAGATGAAATTCCGATGAACGATGCTAATTCGGCTTTCTCCGATTCTTATAATATTATCAATTTAAAAACGGGTTATCGTTTTGAAATTCTTCCTAATCTAACGACTAATTTAGCTTTTGGAATAAATAATGTAACCAACGAAAAGTACGCTTCTTTAATTCTCCCAAATGCACTTCCTGTTGGCACTTCCTCTCCAAGATATTACTACCCAGGCCTTCCTGTAAATTACTACGGAAATATCTCATTAAATTACCTATTTTAGTCGCAGAATTAAATCGATTAAAGATGTCATCTGAACTACAAAAGAAACTTGATTACGTTAGTGCTTATCGGGAAAACCGTCAGAAAGTGGCGCAGGAAATTTTAGAAAATCCGCGTTTATTTGATGAATTAGTTTCGATTTGTTTTTCTCCATTAGACAAAAACAACCATAAAGCTTGTTGGATTTTAGAATTTGTATCTTACGAAGAATTGATTTGGCTTCAGCCTCATCTTGATTTTTTCTTCTCTAATTTGAAGAATTTAAAAGACGAAAGTGCTATTCGTCCGATTGCAAAAGTGACGCAGCTTTTAGTAAAATCGCATTATAAAAAAGATGAAAACGGCATTATTCTTTCTGAAACTAATCTTCAGGATTGTATCGAAGCGTCTTTTGATTGGTTGATAAACGACGTGAAAGTGGCTACAAAAGCCTATTCGATTAGAACTTTATATGTTTTAGGAAATTATTACGACTGGATTCATCCAGAACTGAAAATTATTCTGGACAAAGATTATGGCGATCATTCCGCGGCGTATAAAGCGGTTGCACGCGAAGTTTTGAAGAAAATAAAATAGCATTTTCCTATTCAATCATTATAAAGTATCTTTGCGCATCACAAACACACAACAATGAATTATTTTTCTTCTGATTTTAAATTAGGAATATTAGGCGGTGGACAATTAGGCAAAATGCTTTTGTTTGATACGCGAAAATTTGACATACAAACTTACGTTTTAGATCCGAGTGATGAAGCTCCGAGCAAAATTGCCTGCAATAAATTCTTTCAGGGCGATTTAATGGATTATGAAACGGTTTACAATTTTGGAAAACAAGTTGATGTTTTGACTTTCGAAATTGAATTAGTTAATCTTGAAGCTTTAACGCAATTAGAAAACGAAGGCCTAAAAGTGTATCCTTCTCCAAAAACCTTAAAAGGAATTCAGAATAAAGGAATCCAAAAACAATTTTACGCAGAAAGTAATATCCCAACTGCACCTTTTGAAAGATTTGAAAATTTAGACAATCTAAAATCTAAAATCAATGATTTAAAATTGCCTTTCGTGTGGAAATGCACCGAATTTGGCTACGATGGAAATGGTGTAAAAGTAATTCGTCAGGTTGCTGATTTAGACAGCTTACCAAATGTGGAATGTATTGCAGAAACAATGATTCCGTTCAAAAATGAATTGGCCGTTATCGTTTGCAGAAATCCATCAGGAGAAATAAAAACGTATCCGGTTGTTGAAATGGAATTCCATCCTGAAGCCAACCAGGTAGAATATGTAATTTGTCCGGCAAGAATCGACGAAAAAGTAGCCGAAAAAGCCCGAGCAATTGCTTTGAATGTTTCTGAGAAATTCAATCACGTTGGACTTTTAGCAGTGGAAATGTTTCAAACTAACGATGATGAAATCTTAGTCAACGAAGTTGCTCCTCGCCCACACAATTCTGGACATTATTCTATTGAAGCAAGTTATACTTCACAATTTGAAAATCATTTACGCGCAATTCTGGATCTTCCGTTAGGAAACACAGACAGTAAAGTTGCCGGTATTATGGTAAATTTAGTGGGTGCCGAAGGTTTCTCCGGAGATGTAGTGTATGAAAACATCGAAACCATTTTAGGATGGAACGGTGTTACACCACATATTTACGGTAAAAGACAAACAAGACCTTTCAGAAAAATGGGTCATGTTACGATTGTAAACGAAGATATGGCTGAAGCTCGAAGAATTGCAGAGGAAGTTAAGAATACTATTAGAGTGATCAGTGGTCAGTAATTAATGATCAGCCCCAATAAAATCTGTTGTAAACTAGAAAATCTTGATTTAATCAATATAAATAATGAAAAATGGGTTTTATAGAATTATTAAGTGATCTTTCAAATTTATCTAATCCTTCTAAGTTGTTTAAAACTCATTTTGAAAGATTTACAGATAAAAACGAATATTTAGGCGAGCGAGTAATAAGTTTTATTGCATTCACAATTTTGACAACATTTTATATCCTGCTGCTTTCAATAATTACATTAATAATTTATAAATTAATAAAAACGTCTTTAACATAAATCAGTTTTTCGGTTTCACTTCAGCTCTCAACTTGAAACCTGAAACTTGAAACAATAAATAACAAAAAAACAAATGAGCAAAGTAGCCATAATAATGGGAAGTATCTCTGACATGCCAGTCATGCAGGATGCCATCGACATATTAAAACAATTTAATATTGAAGTTGAAGTAGATATCGTTTCGGCACACAGAACGCCGGAAAAATTATTCGATTTCAGTAAAAACGCACACACTCGTGGGATTTCGGTAATTATTGCCGGAGCTGGAGGTGCTGCACATTTACCTGGAATGGTTGCTTCAATGTCTCCGCTTCCTGTAATTGGAGTTCCTGTAAAATCAAGCAATTCAATTGATGGCTGGGATTCGGTTTTATCAATTTTGCAAATGCCAGGTGGCGTTCCGGTTGCAACAGTTGCTTTAAACGGAGCAAAAAATGCCGGGATTTTGGCAGCACAAATCATTGGTAGTCACGATAAAAAAGTACTTGATACTATTATTGCTTATAAAGAAGAATTGAAAGCGGCAGTTAATAAAGCGGCAGAAGGATTGAAAAAATAAATTCTTTAAATAAAAACAGAAAGGCTTCGCATTACACGAAGCCTTTTTTATTTTAATTTTTCTTGAGATTACGCCTCATCTTCAACTTCCTCCAAAACAGATTCAAATTCAGATGCTGTTACATCATCCTTATTTATCCAATTCTCTGAAGTAACCAAATTATAATTTAGATCATCTTCTGTTGTCAATTCCCAGATAATACTTTCTGCTTCAGGAAAAGGAATATTATGAGACATTTGAATTTCAAATAATCTTTTAATAAGATTTCTGTCAGACAAGCCATTATTCAATAACTTCAATATATTTTCGGCTGTCAGTTTTTGTACTTCCCCATCAGTAGGTGTCATAGAAAAATGAACAACTGAAGCTTTTGCATTTGGAAATTTCCCGTTATACGCTTTAAAAAGCAATTGATTAACATGAAATAATCTGCCTTGCATGTGTATCTCCGGATATTCCTCACATACTTTATCAATTAACATATTGTTCGATATCTGTTCAATTTGTCCAGCACTTAATTCATCTCCTAATTTATATTCCAACACAATCTGTGCCGCTTCGTTCGGTTCGTAATCAGAAATGGCCATCTCTAATAATTCCGACAAACTGCTTTTCTCGGCTGAAGCTCCATCCGGATAATTGAATTTTTGTAGTAAAATAACAAAATCTTCATCAGACCAATATCCTTCTACTTCATTTACGGTATCTATATTCTTGATTACAACTTGATAATTCATCTTTTAATTTTTATAATTACGATTAGTATTTTATACTTCTAATCTATTTTTTCAATTTACGCTTTTAATATCTGCTACAGCAATAAATAACAAATCTATAACACAATTTAAGAGGATTTTATGTCAAGAATCAATTCCATATAGAGGATTACATTTTTATAAATTGCTATCTTTGGAATTCAAAAATTTGACTTCAATTAATATAAAATAATATATCATAATGAGTGTTTTACTTTCAAAATTTACCACTAAATATAACACCGCACCTTTTTCGCAAATCAAAATCGAAGATTACGTTCCTGCTTTTCAGGAAGGAATTGCTTTGGCTAAAGCCGAAATCGATGCCATCGTAAATAATCCCGAAGCACCGACTTTTGAAAACACCGTTGTTGCAATGGATTTTGCCGGAGATGTTTTAGATCGTCTTTCCAGCATTTTCTTCAATCTGAATTCGGCTGAAACGAATGACGAAATGCAAAAAATCGCTCAGGAAGTTTCGCCTTTACTTTCAGAATTCGGAAATGATATTACACTGAACGCCGCTTTATTTGCTAAAATAAAAGCCGTTTACGAGCAAAAAGAAAAGCTGAATTTAAGTCCGGAACAAACTACGCTTTTAGACAAAAAATATAAAAGTTTTTCCAGAAATGGGGCGAATTTACCGGAAGATAAAAAAGATCAATTACGCGAAATCGACAAAGAATTATCCAAATTGAGTTTGCAATTTGGCGAAAATGTTTTGGCAGAAACCAATGCTTTCGAATTGCATTTGACTAATGAAAATGATTTAGCAGGTTTACCGGAAGGAACTATTGAAGCAGCAAGATTATTAGCCAAAAGCCAGGAAAAAGAAGGCTGGATTTTTACTCTAGACCATCCTAGTTATGTTCCGTTTTTGACTTATGCGGATAATCGGGAATTGCGTAAAAAAATGGCAATTGCTTTTGGTGCAAAAGCTTTTCAGAATAACGAATTCGACAATCAGGAAAATGTCCTGAAGATTGCTAAACTGCGTTTTGAAAGAGCCAATTTATTAGGTTATAAAACACACGCTCACTTTGTTTTAGAAGAAAGAATGGCCGAAAGTCCGGAGAAAGTTTTCTCTTTCCTGAATGATTTATTAGCAAAAGCAAAACCGGCTGCCCAAAAAGAATTTGCAGAGTTAACCGCTTTCGCGAAAGAATTAGACGGAATCGAACAATTAGAAAAATGGGACGGCGCTTATTATTCTGAAAAATTAAAACAACAGCTTTTTAATTTAGATGATGAAAAACTGAAACCTTATTTTCAGTTAGAAAAAGTTTTAGACGGAGCCTTTACGGTTGCCCAAAAATTATACGGATTAACGTTTGCCGAAGTATTTGACATCGATAAATACCATGAAGAAGTGACAACTTATGAAGTGAGAGATGCTGACAACAATTTAGTTTCGATTTTCTATGCCGATTTTTTTCCAAGAAAAGGAAAAAGAAATGGTGCCTGGATGACTTCATTCAAATCACAATCTATAAAAGATGGCGTAAACGAAAGACCACATATTTCGAACGTATGCAACTTTACAAAACCAACAGAAACGAAACCTTCGTTGTTAACTTTTAACGAAGTGACAACATTATTCCACGAATTTGGACATGGTTTACACGGCATGTTAGCCAACACAACTTACCCGAGTTTATCCGGAACTTCTGTTTTTTGGGATTTTGTAGAATTACCAAGTCAGATTATGGAAAACTGGTGTTACGAACCAGAAGCTTTGGCTTTGTTTGCAAATCACTACGAAACCGGAGAAATTATTCCGATTGAATATGTTCAGAAGATCAAAGAAAGTGCGAGTTTTCAGGAAGGCTTGGCCACTTTGCGTCAATTGAGTTTTGGCTTACTAGACATGGCATGGCACGGACAAGATCCTACAAACATTACGGATCTAAAAGCTTTCGAAACCGAACAATTTGCTAATACACAATTGTATCCTGATGTAAAAGAAAACGCAATGAGTACCGCTTTTTCTCATATTTTTCAGGGTGGATATTCTTCCGGATATTACAGCTACAAATGGGCTGAAGTTCTGGATGCTGATGCTTTTGAATATTTCCAGGAAAGCGGCATTTTCAATAAAGAAGTAGCGACAAAATTCAAAGATAATGTGCTTTCAAAAGGAGGAACAGAACACCCAATGATTTTATACAAACGTTTTAGAGGCCAGGAACCAAAACCGGAAGCTTTGTTGAAACGTGCGGGGCTATTGTAAATTTCAAATTTTAGATTATATCCGGAGTAGAAATACTTCGGATTTTTAATTTGATTTTGTCTGAAAATAAAATTAATTATCTTCGCCTTATTTTTAAACTTAATCTTACAAAAAATAAATTGAAAAAATATATTAAAATCGCCCTTAACCTTGCAATCATTGGATTAATTGCTATTGTTTGTGTAAATTATTACGTAAAATCTTCGACCAAAAAGAACATTCATCATTCGCTTAAAAGATTTCCTAAAAATGATGTCGGAATTATTTTTGGTGCGGGAATTAGAGGAGATCAGCCGAGCAAATATTTAAAAGACAGACTTGATGCCGGGATTTTACTATGGAAAGCAAAACGCATCAATAAAATTTTACTTTCCGGAGATAATGGCCGCGAAGAATATGATGAATTAACGGTAATGAAAAAGTACTGTTATACTCATGGAGTGGATACAACTAAAATCTTTATTGATTATGCTGGTTTCGACACCTACTCGACTATGTATCGCGCCAAGCACATTTTTAAAATCAAAAAAGCGACTTTAATATCTCAGGAATATCATTTAAACCGAGCAATTTACATTGGTCAAAAACTCGGAATTAAATCGGTAGGATATTCTGCCAATAATGGAGAGTATTCAGGATACAAATATGTTTGTTTTAGAGAATACGGTTCGGTTTTTAAATCTTTTTGGGATATTTTAAGAAATCGAGAACCCCATTTTTTAGGAAATCCGATTGATATAAATGGGCTTTCTAATTATTCTAAAGAGGATAAACGCTGATAAAATTAAAGCAGAAACGAAACTTTCGTCTTTTTCTTCAAAATAAACTTTCATTTATTTTTGAAAGTTTAAAAACTTTTGCTTACATTTGATCTATGGAATTCAAAGAAGCAAAAAATAAGTTCGTACAAACCTGGGGAGCATTAGGTTCTCAATGGGGAATTAATAAAACCATGGCGCAAATCCATGCTTTATTAATGGTTTCGAACGAAGCTGTTTCGATGGAAGACATTATGGATGAATTGCAAATTTCCCGTGGAAATGCCAGCATGAACCTTAGAGCTTTAATGGATTGGGGAATTGTTTATAAAGAATACAAAGCAGGCGAAAGAAGAGAGTTTTTTACTGCCGAAAAAGATTTAGACGAATTGGCATCCAAAATTGCAAGAGAAAGAAGCAAAAGAGAAATTAAACCTGCTCTTAAAATCTTAAAAGAAGTTTCAACTATTGAAGCAAAAGATTCTGGAGAAGAAAAACACTTTGTAGATCAAACTTCTAAACTATATGCCTTCGTTTTAAAAGCCGATAATATGTTAGATAAAATGACAGAATTTAATGAAAACTGGTTAGGGCGCTTGGTTCTAAAAATCATGAAGTAAAAAAATTTAATCAAAACTTTCATTTTTTTCTGAAAGTTTAAAACAAACAATAACTATGAAAACAACATTTAAAATAGTCGAAATCATAAATATCTCAGCTCTGATGTTTTTATTATTTGGCGCCTATGGTTTAGCCCTCACAGGAGCTCTACAGGTTCTGGCTGCCATTTTATTTGTTTTAATATTTCCTAAAAACAAATTGATTTACTTCTACTTTGGTTTAGTGATAACATTCTTTTTGATTTGGAACAAACAAAACTTTGATTGGATTCTTTTATTTCCAGTCGCACTAATATTCTTCTTAACCTATATCATTTATAACCAAAAAGCAAAAGTATGAATGCAACTATAGCAAACTGGCTAATAATTCTAAGCGGAATTGGCCAAATATTTACAGCTCTTATCTATCCCTATATTCGTCATAATGTTTTTGATTGGTACAATGATGTAAAACAGCTCAAACCATTAAATCAGGAAATTGCTAAAACTTATGGAAGATATATTCAGGGATTAAACTTTTGTTTTGGGTTAATTGCGATTTTATTTACAACGGAATTAAAAGAACAATCAGCTTTAGCAGTTGCACTAACAGGTTTAATTGCTTTGTATTGGGTAGGAAAAGTTGCTACTCAGATTGCGTATTATCCGATGTATCAGATTCCACAAAAACTAATTTTTAAAGTCGGAAGCTATTTTATGAATACGCTTTTTGTGTTGTTTGCAACAGTAAATACAACATTGTTCCTTTATAATTTAATTGGTCATTATAAATTACTTTGATTATGAACCTCAACATCATTGGATACTTTATCTATCTCAGTATTACGATTTTTATCATTTTGAAAGTTGGAAAAATATGCTACAAAAATGGAAATATTTATGTTGCTGAACTGATTCCGAATCATGCGGACATATGTCAAAAAATAAATCAGGTTTTGCTTTTAGCCTATTATCTTCTAAACATTGGTTATTGTGCCATGACTTTAATTTCCTGGCAAAAAATTTCAACTCTACCCAATCTTATAGAAACAATTGGAATAAAAACCGCAATCATCATTTTCATCATTTCGATATTACATTATCTGAACATTATTATTCTAACTAAATACATTCATAAATTAATTAAATAACACTCTAAATTTAAATATCATGGAAACTACAAAAATCTTAATCGGTTACGGCATCTATTTACCTATCGCTTTATTCCTTACTTATTATGTTTCTAAAACACTTTTCAAAAACGGAAAAATCTTTATGCTGGATATTTTCAAGGGGCGCGAAGATATAGCGCAGGCAACAAACAAACTTTTTGAAACTGGTTTTTATCTCTTAAATATTGGCTTTGCTTTAATGATTTTAGAACTTAATTTATATCAAGACAGCTATCAGGAATTAATTGAAAGATTGAGCTACAAAATTGGAGGATTTTCTATCTATCTTGGCGTAATGTTATTCTTCAATTTATATTTCTTCTTTAGAGGAAAAAGAAAAGCCAAAGAAGCACAACAAGAAGAAAGATTAGTTTTTAAAGCATAATAACCAGAAGAAAAGTTTGCCACAAATTGCACTAATTTCCACAAATTAATTTTCGACTATTTTCATAAAAAATTAGTGGAAATTAGTGCAATTCGTGGCTAAAAAAACACTCAAAATGAAAAAACTCATCATAGCAGCCGGAACAGGATTTTTAGGAAAAGTATTAATCAATCACTTTAAAGATAAATTTGAAGAAATTGTAATTCTGACTCGTGGAAAATCTCAACTAATTGACGGAATAAAATATGCAAACTGGAACGCCAGAACTTTTTCTGGTTGGGAAAATGAATTAGAAAACGCCACCGTTTTAATCAATCTCGCAGGAAAATCTGTTGATTGCCGCTATACCAAAGAAAACAAAAAAGAGATTCTGTTATCTCGAATTGAAAGCACAAAGATTTTGAACAAAGCCGTTTTAAACTGTCAAAATCCGCCGAAACACTGGTTGAATTCATCAACTTCAACTATTTATCGTTTTTCTCTGGATAAACAAATGGACGAAGTCGATGGAGAAATCGGAAATGACTTTTCTATTAACGTAGCACTTTCATGGGAAAAAGCATTCTTTAAAACCGAAACTCCAAATACTTTAAAAACAGCTTTGCGAACTTCAATTGTTTTAGGAAAAAACGGTGCTATTATTCCGTTAAAGACTTTGGCAAAAATTGGCCTTGGAGGAAAACAAGGAAAAGGAAATCAATTTATAAGCTGGATTCACGAAGAAGATTTTGCGAATGCGATTGAATTTATTCTTCAAAAAGAAATAATCGGAGTTATAAATGTTGTTTCTCCAGAGCCAATTAGAAATGCAGATTTCATGACGAAACTTCGAAAAGCAGTTGGTTTTCCTTTCGGAATTCCGATGAACACATTCTTATTAGAAATTGGATCTTTTTTCATTCGAACTGAAACCGAATTGGTTTTGAAAAGCAGAAATGTGACTCCAAAGCGACTTTTTGACAATGGGTTTCAATTTAAGTTTGGAGCTATTGATGAGGCTTTTGAAAATCTATTACAAAAATGAATCGAAACTATATACTCGGCCATTGGATACTGACGTTATTATCCGGCCCTATTATTTTAATTTTAATAAATCAACTATTTAATTCTAGTTTTGGAAATGTTTTAGGCTTTTTCCAAATATATCCACTTATGATAATTATGGGGTTTATGTTTTCAATACCAACCTATCTCCTTTTAATTTTCATTTTTATCTCTATCGAGGAAAAAAGCATAAAAAATATTTACACAAAAATATTTTTCATCTTGACAGTCATAAGTGGAATTTGGATAACAACAGCTATCATTGGCGGAACTATTTCGGATAATATTGCAATATCTTATACAATAGGCGCTATTATTATCGGATTCTTTTTTAAGTCAAAATTGAAATATGAAGAAAAGAAAGAACAATAGATTTTTTTTGTAAAGCTCCATCGGAGCGCAATATTTATAGAAAATCATAAAAGTGCATCGTTCATTTAAGCTCCAGCGGAGCGACATTAGCGCTTTCTAATTAGTCCTAAAACATTCCACCCCGCCGGGATTCAACAACCTTTCTCCGATATTTGCATAAACATATTGTCCCTCCGGGACTTGCAACACACCAACTAATCATGACAACCATAAACCTAACCACAAAAATAAAAGCATCAAAACAAACCGTTTTCGATGCTTCAAGAAATATCGACATTCACCAACAATCTGCAAGCAAATCAAATGAAAAAGCAATTGCCGGCGTTACATCAGGATTAATAAATTTAAACGAAACGGTAACATGGAAAGGAAAACATTTCGGATTTTATTTAACCCACAAAAGTCGAATTACTAAAATGAATCTTCATGATTATTTTGTAGATGAAATGGAGCGTGGCAAATTCAAATCTTTCAAACACGAGCATTTTTTTGAAGAAGAAAATGGCTTCACAATCATGAAAGATAAATTGCAATACGAAACTCCGTTTGGAATTTCCGGAGAACTATTTGATATTTTATTTTTAGAAAAACATTTGACTCAATTTCTCTTAGAAAGAAACAAAACCTTAAAAGAAGTTTGTGAAATCTAATTATCATCATCCAAAGTAATAATCTCATCTTCGATACCGCCTTTTTTAAAGAAAAAATTATGTATTAAAAAAACAGTAAAACTGTTAACCAAAAGATGCGCCATATAAATATAGAAATTCATGGGCACAAAAAAACTATAAATCCAGGTAGCCAAAATAGAAGTAAGTACCATCATGAAATTTTGATAATATCTAATAAGTGATTTATTTACAAAATAAAAAACAAGAAGCAACAAACCAAATAACCGGTTAAGCAAACCAACAAAAAGAATAGAAAGTCCGCATATCAAAACCGACATTCCTAGATAAGAGCCAATAATAAATGGCCAGATAAAAGCCAGGAAAAACATCCATCCGAAGAAAAACAAAATAAATTGCAGTTGAGTAAACTTCATTCCAAAAAAAGAGACATCCTTTTGCATATAGTGGTATTTGTTTTCAAATATAGAATTAAAAATCTTAAAGAAACTCAATCATCAGCCACCAAAAAAGCGGAACACTTTCAACCCAAAAAGAAGTATAATATTTAGAGCGGTTAGGGTTTGCAAACAGAATAAACAACATTAACATGACGACCATTATCAGATTGATGATCAGATCATGAAAATCAAATGACAATATTCCCACAACCCAAAACGGAACTAACAGCGAAAATCCTAAAATTTTAGTTTTCTTGACACCAATAGTCTGGGGCACAGTCTGCAAATGCGGATCATCATTGGCTAAATCTAAAATTTCAAAAACCAAAATCAGCACAAAAACCAAGACAAATCGCTGAATACATTTGATAAAAAAGTTAGCCGTGAATGGGATTTCGGCATTTATCAAAGGCAAAACCAACGTCGCTCCTACCCAGCAAAGTGCTACAATATAAATTTTTACACCCGCCCAGTTTCTTGCGTTTTTTCTGTTTGGAAAAAAAGGTAAGGTATAAAGTGCCGTTATTAAAAATATCCCAACAGAAACGATTTGAGTGATTCGCTGTAAATGGAAAAAATAATACCCCACTAAAACGAGTGAAATAAAGCTTAAAATAGCAATAATTTTTAACTGAATTCCGATTGGATTTTTTTTAACCCGGACTAATGCATCATATTTAACAAAATTATATCCTACGATTGTTCCAAAAAAAGCAAACAAAGCCATTGCTTCATCATACTGAATATGAAACACATGAAACGTAACCCTGACCAATGCATAACACGATAAAGCCACATGAATACTGCTATTCAGGTAGAAATCTAATATCTGTTTTAAAAATTTCATATCTAAAATCTAATCAATTGGTAACAAATCAACTCTTTGGTTATAAATTTCATAAAAATTGAAGTTAAAAATACCCATTAAATTATTAATAATACTTAATTTTGCGCCACAAAAAACAACACATTTACTATAAAATGTAATAAACCCTTGTAAATCTTGATTAATCGGGAATTTACTTTGCTAATTACATTGCCTTTAAAAAACTAGATAGCTACAAATGAGAACAGATGCTTTTGCTTTAAGACACATTGGCCCAAGAGAAACAGATCTTCCACACATGTTAAAAACCATTGGAGTGGAATCGATTGAACAACTTGTTTATGAAACCCTTCCAGACGATATTCGTTTAAAAGCGCCTTTGAATTTAGATCCTGCAATGACAGAGTACGAATTCGCAAATCATATTCAGGAACTAGGAAAGAAAAATAAAGTATTCAAATCATACATTGGTTTGGGTTATCACCCAACTATCGTTCCGGCTCCAATTCAAAGAAATATCTTCGAAAATCCAGGATGGTATACAGCTTACACACCTTATCAGGCAGAAATTGCTCAAGGTCGTCTTGAAGCTATTTTAAATTTCCAGACTACTGTTATTGAATTATCAGGAATGGAAATTGCCAATGCATCTTTATTAGATGAAGGTACAGCTGCAGCAGAAGCTATGGCTCTGTTATTTGACGTTCGTACACGTGATCAAAAGAAAAACAATACAAACAAATTCTTCGTTTCTGAAGAAATTTTACCACAAACTTTATCGATACTACAAACACGTTCAACACCAGTTGGGATTGAATTAGTTGTTGGTAACCACGAAACATTTGACTTTTCAAATGAGTTCTTCGGAGCCATTGTACAATACCCGGGAAAATATGGTCAGGTAAACGATTATACTGCTTTTGTTGCTAAAGCAAAAGAAAATGAAATCAAAGTAGCCTTTGCTGCTGATATTTTATCATTAGCTACCTTAACTTCTCCGGGAGAAATGGGTGCAGCTGTAGTGGTTGGAACTACTCAGCGTTTTGGTGTACCGATGGGTTATGGTGGTCCTCACGCTGCTTTTTTTGCAACTAAGGAAGAATACAAAAGATCTATGCCAGGTCGTATTATCGGAGTTTCTATTGATGTAAATGGAAACCGCGCTTTACGTATGGCTTTAGGGACTCGTGAACAGCACATTAAACGTGAAAAAGCAACTTCAAATATTTGTACAGCTCAGGTTTTACTTGCAGTTATGGCAGGAATGTATGCGGTTTATCACGGACCAAAAGGATTACAATACATTGCAGGTAAAGTTCACGCATCAGCGGTTACTACTGCTGAAGCTCTAAATAAATTAGGAGTTTACCAAACTAACACGGCTTACTTTGATACTATTTTAGTAAAAGCAGATGCTCAAAAAGTAAAAGCTGTAGCAGAGAAAAACGAAGTAAACTTCTTCTATGTTGATGCCGATACTGTTTCTATCTCATTCAACGAAACAACTTCAATTGCTGACATCAATCAAATTATTGCGATTTTTGCTGAAGCTTTAGGAAAAGAAACTTTTACGGTTTCTGACTTAACTGAAGCAAGTCAATTACCTGCTTCATTAGAGAGAACATCGCCTTTCTTAACGCATGATGTATTCAACAATCATCATTCAGAAAGCCAGTTAATGCGTTACATCAAAAAATTAGAGCGTAAGGATTTATCATTGAACCATTCAATGATTTCATTAGGTTCTTGTACGATGAAATTAAACGCAGCTTCAGAAATGTTGCCTTTATCAATGCCAAACTGGAACAGCATTCACCCGTTTGCACCAGTAGAACAAGCTGAAGGTTACATCACAATGCTTAAAAAATTAGAAGAGCAGCTAAATGTAATTACCGGATTTGCCGGAACAACATTGCAGCCTAATTCAGGCGCTCAGGGAGAATATGCAGGTTTAATGGCTATTCGTGCTTACCATTTATCAAGAGGCGATAGTCACCGTAATGTATGTTTGATTCCTTCATCAGCTCACGGAACCAATCCTGCTTCTGCCGCGATGGCCGGAATGAAAATCATCGTTACAAAAACGACTCCGGAAGGAAATATTGATGTAGAGGATTTAAGAGAAAAAGCGATTGAACATAAAGATGATTTATCTTGTTTAATGGTAACGTACCCTTCTACTCACGGAGTTTTCGAATCTTCCATTATTGAAATTACTAAATTAATCCACGACAACGGCGGATTAGTATATATGGATGGTGCAAACATGAACGCACAGGTTGGATTAACAAATCCTGCTACAATTGGCGCTGACGTTTGTCACTTAAACTTACACAAAACTTTCGCTATTCCTCACGGTGGTGGTGGACCTGGAGTTGGACCAATCTGTGTGAACGAAAAACTAGTTCCATTTTTACCAACAAACCCAATTTTAAAAGTTGGTGGTGAACAAGCAATTACTGCTATTTCATCTGCACCTTACGGATCAGCTTTAGTATGTTTAATCTCTTACGGCTACATCACAATGATGGGTGCTGAAGGATTAAAAAGTGCTACAGAGCATGCTATTTTGAATGCCAATTACATGAAAGCCCGTTTCGAAGAACACTATCCAATTCTTTATACTGGAGAATGTGGAAGAGCTGCTCACGAAATGATTTTAGATTGTCGTTCGTTCAAAGAAAACGGAATTGAAGTTGGTGATATCGCAAAACGTTTAATGGATTATGGTTTCCACGCTCCTACGGTTTCTTTCCCAGTTGCAGGAACTTTAATGATTGAACCAACTGAATCTGAAGATTTAGCAGAATTAGATCGTTTTTGTGATGCTCTTATTTCAATCAGAAAAGAGATTGAAGCTGCAACAGCCGATGATAAAAACAACGTATTGAAAAATGCGCCTCACACATTAGCAATGTTAACTACTGACAACTGGGCTTTCCCTTACACTAGAGAAAAAGCAGCTTACCCGTTAGAGTACATTGCTGAAAATAAATTCTGGCCATCAGTTCGTCGTGTAGATGATGCATACGGTGACAGAAATTTAGTTTGCAGCTGTGCACCAATCGAAGCTTACATGGAAAACTAAGAAATAAGTTTTTCTAATTATATCAAAACCCGACAGATTTTAAAACCTGTCGGGTTTTCTGTTTTAGTTTATTTTGTTTCAGATTTAAGGTTTCAAGTTCGTCCGTAACGTGAAACTTGAAACCTGAAACTTTTAAACCTTTGTAATTGGGCGTGCCAATATTTTAAAAAAGGCCTAATCAACTTTGCGCTTATGAGGCCTTTTTTTAAATACTGTCGGGCTATCCAGGCTACTTCGATAGCTTCCTCCTATCCCTCACGCGAGTAAACGTTTTCAATAAACCAGACAGGTTTTAGAAACCTGTCTGGTTTTTAATTCGGATATAACCTGAAACATAAACAAAAAAAACTTTCTTCAAAATTCCATTTCAAACGTTTGAAATCTCGGTAAAACATAAAATTCATTAAAAAATAAACAATATATTCCTTAAATAATTATTATTTGATAATTATATGCATGCATAGTATTTTTTATGATAGTTATCATAATTTTTTATATAATTTAGCAATAAATTTATTGGATAATTAAGGAATAATGAAAATAAAAATAATTGGTATCGGAAGTTACATTCCGAATAAAGAAGTAAGCAATACTGACTTTGACAAGCATGTTTTTTTAAATGAAGACGGAACTCCTTTTGGCTACCCAAATGAAGTTGTAATTAAAAAATTCAAAGGCATCACCGGAATCGAAAACCGCCGCTATGCCGAAACTCAACATAACGCATCAGATTTAGCTTTTTTCGCTGCTGAAAAAGCAATTGAAAACGCAGGAATCGATCGCGAAACTTTAGATTATATCATTTTCGCCCACAACTTTGGCGATGTAAAATCAGGAACTCATCAAACAGATATTCTACCAAGTTTAGCAACTCGTGTAAAAAACAAATTGGCCATCAAAAACCCAAAATGTGTGGCTTACGACATTCTTTTTGGATGTCCAGGCTGGATCGAAGGTGTTTTACAAGCTAACGCATTCATTAAATCCGGAATGGCAAATCGCGTTCTGGTAATTGGTGCCGAAACTTTATCAAGAGTGGTTGACGATCACGATCGTGACTCCATGATTTACTCTGATGGAGCCGGGGCTTCAATCTTAGAAGGATCACAGGACGAATCGGGATTATTATCTTACGAAAGCGCTACTTTTGCGAATGATGAAGCCAACTTTTTATACTTCGGTAAATCATACAATCCAGATTTAGATCCGGATATCAAATACATCAAAATGTACGGTCGTAAAATTTACGAATTTGCATTGAGCCAGGTTCCGTGTGCAATGAAAAGCTGTTTAGATAAAAGCGGTATCGGAATCGACGAAGTGAAGAAAATCTTAATTCACCAGGCTAACGAAAAAATGGACGAAGCGATTATCGAGCGTTTTTACAAATTATACGACAAAACTGCCCCTAAAGATATTATGCCAATGAGTATTCATGATTTAGGAAACAGCAGTGTGGCGACAGTTCCAACTTTATACGATTTGATCCTAAAAGGAAAAATAGAAGGTCATGAAATCAACAAAGGTGATGTCATCATTTTTGCTTCTGTTGGAGCCGGTATGAATGTAAATGCATTTGTATACCGTCATTAAAAAAGTCGCAGTTTTCAGTCGCAGTCGCAGTTTAAAACTGAGACATACTGAAAACTGTGACTGAAAACTAAAAAGTCCGCATCTTAAAATGCGGACTTTTTAGTATATTTGCGACCTAATATAAAATCAAGAACGATAGCTTGCTTCGTTCCTCGCAAAGACTATGTACGAAAAAACGTTTCCAAATAAAAGATTCAAACTTACTTTAGAATTTTTACAAAAGCATATCAAAACCTCTGAAACAATCCTTGATTTAGGAGTTGAAAATCCGTTTTCTAAAATCATGAAAGAAGCTGGTTATTCAGTAAAAAACACCACTGGCGAAGATTTAGATTTGGATCAAAACGTTTTAAAAACAGATAGTCAGGATGTTGTAACAGCTTTCGAAATCTTTGAACATTTACTAAATCCGTTTACAATTTTAAACGAAATTAAATCAGACAAACTTTTAATTTCAATCCCAATGCGTTTGTGGTTTTCTCCAGCATATCGTTCTAAAACAGATATGTGGGACAGACATTACCATGAATTCGAAGATTGGCAATTAGACTGGCTTTTAGAAAAAACAGGATGGAGAATCATCGACAGACAAAAATGGACAAATCCGGTTAAAAAATTTGGTTTAAGACCGTTTTTAAGAAGCTTTACAAATAGATATTATATCGTTTACGCAGAGAAAATAAAAGCTTAAACAAAAATTCCAATATTTAAATCCCAAATTCCAATTTAAACCACAGCGGTAAAAATTGGAATTTGGAATTTTAGAGAATTGGAATTTAAAATGAAATTTATGAAGTACTATATCGTTATTCCCGCACACAACGAACAAGATTTAATTGGCCTGACTTTGCAATCTTTGGTTTCACAAACCGTTTTACCTTCAAAAATTGTGGTTGTAAACGACAATTCTACAGATAAAACAGAAGAGGTTGTTTTGGGTTTTGCTAAAGACAATCCGTATATTTCTGTGGTAAACAAAACTTCAGATGCGATTCATATGCCGGGGAGCAAAGTAATTCAGGCTTTTCAAAAAGGTTTTGAAACACTAGATACGGAGTACGATATTATAGTAAAAATTGACGGCGATTTAATTTTCCCTCCCAACTATTTCGAAACTATTATCAAACACTTTAAGTCCGATCCAAAAATCGGAATGGTGGGCGGATTTTGTTACATCGAAAAAAATGGCGACTGGGTTTTAGAAAACCTTACTGACAAAGACCATATTCGCGGGGCTTTGAAAGCGTATAGAAAAGCAACGTTTCAACAAATTGGAGGTTTAAAACCCGCTATGGGCTGGGACACAGTAGACGAATTACTTTGTAAATATTACGATTGGAAAGTCGTTACAGATGAATCTTTACACGTAAAACACCTTAAACCAACCGGCGCCAATTACAACAAAACAGCCCGTTACAAACAAGGAGAAGCTTTTTATACTTTAGGATACGGTTTCTGGATTACGGCAATTGCTTCGGCAAAACTGGCCATGATGAAGAAAAAACCTTTTCTGTTTCTGGACTACATCAAAGGATTCTGGAAAGCTAAACAAGCAAAAACAGCTTTATTGGTAACCCCTGAACAAGCCAAATTTATTAGAAATTATCGTTTTCAGAAAATGAAACAAAAGCTTTTTTAATCTTAAAAAAAATTAAAAAACTTGAAACTGAAACTGTAAACTGTAAACTAATCCTTAATTTAGCCAATATTTCAAAAACTATGATGCTAATTCGTTATTTATCTCAAATAGGAAGATATTTTTTAATGTTGAAGGAAATTTTCAATAAACAGACAAAATGGTCTGTTATGAAAAAATTGATTTTCAAAGAAATCGATGACTTAATAATCGACTCTCTTGGCATCGTTTGCTTTATCTCCTTTTTTATCGGAGGAGTTGTGGCCATTCAAACTGCATTAAACTTAACGAACCCATTAATTCCAAAATATTTAATTGGTTTTGCTACACGTCAATCTGTGATTCTGGAGTTTGCTCCTACTTTTATTTCGGTAATTATGGCCGGAAAAATGGGATCTTACATTACGTCAAGTATAGGAACAATGCGTGTTACAGAACAAATTGATGCTTTAGAAGTTATGGGAGTTAATTCATTAAACTATCTTGTTTTCCCAAAAATAGTAGCCTTATTAATGTATCCTTTCGTAATCGGAATTAGTATGTTTCTGGGAATTTTTGGAGGATGGCTTGCTTGTGCTTATGGAGGATTTTCAACTAGTCAGGACTTTATTCAGGGTGCTCAAATGGAATTTATTCCCTTTCATATTACATATGCTTTCATTAAAACTTTAATTTTTGCAATGTTATTAGCGACAATCCCATCTTTTCATGGATATTACATGAAAGGTGGCGCACTTGAAGTTGGTAAGGCTAGTACAGTATCATTTGTCTGGACATCTGTTTGTATTATTCTTTTCAATTATATATTAACTCAATTACTATTAGGATAATGATCGAAGTAAAAAACATAGAAAAATCATTTGGCGACAGTAAAGTTTTAAAAGGAGTTTCGACTGTTTTTGAAACTGGAAAAACCAACCTAATAATTGGACAAAGTGGATCCGGAAAAACTGTTTTATTAAAAACTTTGTTAGGAATTCACTCGCCTGATTCAGGTACAATTGAATTTGATGGACGTGTATATTCTGATTTAAATCCGGATGAAAAAAGAGAATTAAGAACGGAGATCGGAATGGTTTTTCAGGGAAGTGCTTTATTTGATTCGATGACAGTTGAAGAAAATGTCGCTTTTCCATTAAGAATGTTTACTCATGACAACAAGGCAAAAATTCAAGAGCGAGTTGACTTTGTTTTAGAAAGAGTAAACTTAGTTGATGCACATAAAAAATTACCATCAGAAATTTCCGGAGGAATGCAAAAACGTGTGGCGATTGCCCGTGCGATTGTAAACAACCCGAAGTATTTGTTTTGTGATGAACCTAACTCTGGTTTAGATCCAAACACTTCAACCTTGATTGATAATCTGATTAAAGAAATTACAGAAGAATATAATATTACTACCGTAATCAACACACACGATATGAACTCAGTTATGGAAATTGGAGAGAATATCGTATTCCTAAAAAAAGGTGTAAAAGCGTGGCAAGGAACTAAAGAAGAAATCTTTAGAACAGATAATAAAGATATCGTAAAGTTTGTTTACTCATCGAACTTGTTTAAAAAAGTAAGAGAAGCTTATTTGAAAGGGTAAACCTTTAAATTTTATTATTCTACATCTTTAAAATCAGATTCTTCCACTGTTATGGACTGATAGGTTATTCCTTCCACATTACTTGCTGGAAATTCATATGTAGTGCTCTGTATTTTTCCATTTTTAGTTCTATAGAGATTAAAGGTTTCCTTAAGATATTTCTGGATATATATAGTCTGTACAGAAGTACCATTGCCCATTATGTTCTTCAAATTGGAAGGATAGGTCAAATTATGAGAAGGCGTAATAGGAAATGTTTGCAGATTAACTTTAAAAGTTATCTGGCAAGGATATAATTCAATTAAATTAACGGTATTAAATTCAAATTCTTTACCAATGTACTTCATATCATTTGAGCTCTCCGTAATATCAATAAAAAACGGATCCCATATGACTTGTGGCTCTTTTTCTTTGGTTCTTTCACTAAAAAAAAGTCTATAAAAATTCCCTTTTCCACTTGTTTTAAAAACAGAATCATAATTACCCTCCGTATTTGTATATGTCGAATCAACCCAGTCTATAAATTCATAATCATCATAAGACACAATATAACTACCACTATTAGTTATTTTAAATTCACCAACTTTAACTTTTAAATTAGAAATCGGTTTATCACGATAATCTGTTAGTTTACCAAAAGCTCTAGTTTCGATTCCGGATTTAATTAATACAGCATCTTTTTTACAACCCATTAGTGCAAACAACAATACAAGCAATAGTTTATTTCTCATAAAAACAGTTTTTCTAAAAATACAATAATTTTATAACCACAAGAAAATTCATAGACTAAGATTGTGTAAATCCAAATTCCAATTTAAGATTGGAATTTGGATTTTTTTATTGGAACTTTTCACTGATATTAATTAATTCTACCTCAGCATTTGGGTTAAAAAGATAGGTTTTACCAGAGCTGATTTCAATACATTCAAAACGTTTGGTTCTCACCGCCAGCTTTTTGAATATTTTACCATTCTTTATTCTGAAAACACTTCCATACGGAATTTCAAAAATGTAGTTTTTGTCGTTTTCCTTGTCGTATTGCTTTAAAGCTAAAGACAAAGTAGTGTCAGTATCGCTGCTCGCTGTTGGGTTCTTAAAATGCCTCGCCAATAGTGGTAATAAATGTCCCGGGAATATTTCAGGCCGGATAAAGGGAACCATCATTCTCTGAAAAGTAAATTTCCATTCATTTCCGTGTGGTTTGATATTTCTTCCAAACTTTTCGAAAGCCACTAAATGAGAAATTTCATGAATCAGGGTAATCAAAAAACGATATTTATTTAGACTTGCATTTACCGTAATTTCATGTTTACCACTAAGTCCGCGTCTGTAATCGCCATGACGCGTCTGACGCTCATTTACAATTTTCAGATGAACCTGATTGGCAACAATCAATTCAAAAACAGGCTTTACGGCATGTTCGGGGATGTATCTTGCTAAAGTTTCGTTCAATGTTTGTTAATATTTGTTAAAGGTTATACCTACTAGAAGTACATTATTTATTTATTGTTTTGATATTTTCTAATTCTAGTCTTTTCTCTTTTATAAATTTAGTAATACTATCATTATTTTCAATTGCCAATAAAGTATTAGCAACTCTAAGTGCAAAAAGAGAATCGTTTTTAATTTTGCATTCAATATAAACCATATAAGTTCCAATTCCCCCTTGTTCATAAACTAATCTCCACTGATTATTATTTTTTGCTAATAACCTTAACTGCCTTGTTGGAATATTTTCATCAGAAATATTATCTGTTGCCTCGTAATCTTCATCTTTATCAGCAATTTTTTCATCACCATTTATTGCTTTTAAAACTTGGCATAACTGCTTTGGAATAGAATCTTTCGAATTATATTCAATCCAGTTTTGACTGTTTTGCCCAATACTTTTTTCTTCTTTCTTGCAGGAAAAAAGAATTAAAATCAGCAATATACTTATTGTTTTATTCATTTGATTTTTTCAATCAAAAAAAATTACGGATTTGTTGAAGAAACTTCTAACACTTTACCATTGAAATATTTACTTCCATTCAATGTAAAATCATAAATATAAGCTGCCATTCCTTCAGCAGAAATTGGAGCTTGGTAACCCGGGAAAGCTTCGTTTAGCATTTCCGTTTGAACAGAGCCTAAAGCCAGAACATTGAAGGAGATTCCTTTTTCTTTGTATTCTTCAGCTAACAATTCGGTTAAAGTAATAACGGCACCTTTACTTGAACTGTAAGCAGCCAAACCGGCAAATTTTAAACTTCCACGTACACCTCCAATTGAGCTAATCGTTACGACATGGCTTCCTTTTTGAAGATACGGCAAACAAATTCTGGTAAGATTGGCTACTGCAAAAACATTTACTTTATAGATGCTTTCAAAATCAGCCTGAGTGGTTTCTGCAAAAGGCTTCAATAATAAAGCTCCTGCATTATGTACAACGGCATCTACTTTTTTCCAGGTTGATGAAAGAAAACTTTCTACTTCCTGCAAAGCGCTTTCGTCAGATAAATCAACTGAAAGGCAAGTAACATTTTGATGCGCTAAAAGCGTCTGAGGTATTTTTCTGGAAATAGCCAAAACCTGATGTCCGGCATTCGCAAACTGCAAAGCCAATTCATATCCAATTCCTCTGCTTGTTCCTGTAACGATAATATTTTTCATACGGAGATACTATTTCTTTTTTAATGGAATATGGAATCACCATTCGTAGTCCCCTTTTTATTTGGAATCATGGCGATTTCATGAAGCAAAAATAAGCAAATCCAACAAAAAGAAAGATTATTATTTCATCGTAATTTCTTCTGTTGGTGTCGACGAAATTTGGGTTACAGCCGGCAATAATTCCTGTATAAAAGAAGTCATATGCGGAATATCCATCACTTTAAATTCATCTGAAACATGGTGATAAAAATCAAAATTCTCGAAATCAAAAGTACTTATCGACTGACAAGGTTTTTTAAACGCTTCGTAAAATGAATAATTGTCAGATCTGTAGAACAATTTATATTCGGCTTCTTTTGGCAAAAAGCCAATCGTATTTTTTCCCGTATATTGATTGATTTTTTCGGCCATATTCGATTTATCAAAACCGGTAATATAAGCCAAATAATCGCGTTTCATTGGTACACCAACCATTTCAATATTCAATTGGGTATAAATATTAAAATCTTGCTTTTTCAATTTTTCCACTAAACTTTTAGAACCTAAAAGCCCTTTTTCTTCTCCGGCAAAAAACACAAAAAGAATACTGCGTTTGTTTGATTTTGTCTCTGCAAAATATTTCGCCATTTCTGCAACAACCGTTACGCCGGAAGCATCGTCATTTGCGCCATTATTAATCACATCATCCTGCTTTTTTTTCTCCACACCAATATGATCGTAATGCGCACTTAAAACCACGAACTCCTTTTTTAATTCTGGATCTGTCCCTTCTAAAACGCCGACTATATTATAAGTTGGTGATTTAAAATTGGTCAATGTATCACGATACGTTTTAAAATAAGGCTTAACATTATTCTTCTTAAAGAAATCTTCTAAGAACACAGCTGCTTTTTCAATTCCTTTTGTTCCGGTTTCACGGCCTTCTAATTCATCTGAAGAAAGATATTTCAAGAAATCTGAAACTTCGGATTCTTTTACTTTATACGAAATGGCTAAAGGTTTTGAATCCGTTTGGGTTGTTTTTTCGGCAGTTGCAGAAGGATTCGATTTACAACTTAATAAAACTAACGGAAAAAGAAGAAAGCAAAGTTTTTTCATGATCTAAATTTTTAGAGAGCTAAGTAGTTGGTTTAAAAGTATAAACTTCTGAAGAGTAAAAAAAATATTTCATAAAAAAACCCTTTCGAACCAAAAACTGAAAGGGCATTTTTTATATAAAATGATCTAAAATTATCCTGCGATAACTGATCTTGAAATTACGATTTTTTGAATTTCAGAAGTTCCTTCATAAATCTGAGTAATTTTAGCATCACGCATAAAACGTTCAACGTGATATTCTTTTACATAACCGTTTCCACCATGAATCTGAACTGCTTCAACAGCTGTATCCATTGCTACTTGCGAAGCAAATAATTTTGCCATTGCTCCACTTACGTCATAGTTTTTATGTTGGTCTTTATCCCAGGCCGCTTTCATACACAAATGACGTGCTGCTTCGATATTCACCGCCATATCTGCCAATTTAAAAGCAATTGCCTGGTGGTTGCAGATTTCTGTTCCGAAAGCTTTTCTTTCTTTTGAATATTTCAAAGCCAATTCATAAGCTCCTGAAGCAATCCCTAAAGCCTGAGAAGCGATTCCTATGCGACCTCCCGCCAATGTTTTCATTGCAAATTTGAATCCGAAACCATCTTCACCAATTCTGTTTTCTTTTGGAACTTTTACATCACTAAACATTAAAGAGTGTGTATCAGAACCACGGATTCCCATTTTTTGTTCTTTTGGTCCAACTGAAAATCCTGGCATATCTTTCGTCATGATCAAAGCATTAATTCCTTTATGCTTTTTCTCCGGATGCGTTTGCACAATTACCAAATAAACAGAAGCTGTGTTACCATTCGTAATCCAGTTTTTTGTTCCATTTACTAAATAATGGTCGCCCATGTCAATACCAGTCGTTTTTTGAGAAGTTGCATCACTACCTGCTTCAGGCTCGCTTAAGCAAAAAGCACCGTGAATTTCTCCAGATGCTAAACCTGGTAAATATTTTTGTTTTTGTTCTTCCGTTCCAAATTCTTGTAAACCCCAACAAACTAAAGAGTTATTTACAGACATTACAACAGAAGCTGATGCATCAACTTTAGAAATTTCTTCCATTGCGATTACATATGAAATAGCATCAAGTCCACTTCCTCCGTATTTAGGATCAACCATCATTCCCATGAATCCTAATTGCCCCATTTTTTTTACTTGCTCGGTCGGAAAAATTTGTTTTTCGTCACGCTCAATTACACCTGGCAACAATTCGTTTTGGGCAAAATCTCTGGCGGCTTGTTGAATCATTAAATGCTCTTCGGTAAGATTGAAATCCATAGTCTAAATTTATTTTATTGTTTTTTGAACCAAAATTCGGCATTTTGGTCAGGTCAGTGGTTAGTTTTGTTTTTCCTTGCCAATTTTTGTTGAAAATGGCCTTCAAAGATAATTTTTAAAAGTCAATTTAACAATGCATGCATATAAAATTAATAGATCAGCAACAATTACGATAACGTTTTCGTAATAATATCACATTTTAAGCCTACAAGCATAAAGTCCGCAATGTTTTCTCTAAAATTTAGAATAAAATTTCACATAAAAGGTGCTTTACTAAAAAGTTTTAGTAAAAAAATAGTCCAAAAAAGGCTAAACACTTCTTAAAACAGTTAATTGTACGTAAAATTACTCTTACTAAATTGATTACTAATCTTATACGTTATAAAAAATAAAAATTTCAAATAAAAAAACATGCCGTTTAACACCTCAACATTAAGAAATTAACATTATTTTTGCCCAAAAATTATTATATCGACAGCTTATGAAAAAGATTTTACTTGCACTTACATTCCTTTTAAGTTTACAATTTTCGACCGTTTCTGCACAAACTCAATTAGAAGTTAATGGCGTAACTGTTCCGAGAAAAATTGAAGTACAAAATAAAACAATGCAACTTAACGGTGCTGGCGGAAGATCAAAAATGTGGTTGGAAGTTTACGTTCAGGCCTTATATTTATCGCAGTTAAGTCAGGATCCAAAATTCATTATTGACAGTGATACTGAAATGGCGATCAGAATTGAAATTACTTCGTCTATGGTTTCTTCAAACAAATTGACTAAAGCTATGAACGCCGGTTTTGAAAAATCTGCAGGAAGCAATTTGGAAGAATTAAGACCAAGAATTGAGCAGTTCAAAACACTTTTGAGCGATCCAATTACAGAAAAAGACGTTTTTGTATTATGGTACAATCCATTTGACCAAACCGTAAACGTTATTAAAAATGAAGTTGTAAAAGGAAAAGTTCTTGGATTTGATTTCAAAAAAGCATTATTCGGAATCTGGTTATCTGATAAACCAGTTGACGAAAATCTAAAAAAGCATTTATTAGGAATATAATCTCCTACAATTCATAAAATTTTAAAGCCGAAAGCATTATGTTTTCGGCTTTCTTTTTTTCTTTAAATAAAATTGCATCAAAATACATTATTCGCATTATTCTATTTTATACTTTTACGCAAAATAAACATATCACAACAAAATGAAAGATTTATTACAGCAATTTGAAAATAAAGAACCTGAAATTGTTTTTAACTGGAAAGATTCTGAAACAGAAGCAGAAGGTTGGACAGTAATTAATTCACTTCGTGGAGGAGCCGCAGGAGGTGGAACAAGAATGAGAAAAGGCTTGGATATGAACGAAGTTCTTTCTTTGGCTAAAACAATGGAGGTTAAATTTTCAGTTTCTGGACCTGCAATAGGAGGCGCTAAATCTGGAATTAATTTTGATCCAAATGATCCTCGTAAAAAAGGCGTTTTACAACGTTGGTACAAAGCAGTTTCGCCTTTGTTAAAAAGTTATTACGGAACGGGTGGTGATTTGAATGTTGATGAAATTCACGAAGTTATCCCGATGACGGAAGAATGTGGTGTGTGGCATCCACAGGAAGGTGTTTTTAACGGACACTTCAAACCAACTGAAGCTGATAAAATCAACAGAATTGGTCAATTGCGTCAAGGTGTTATTAAGGTAATTGAAAACCCTAAATTCTCACCAGACGTAACAAGAAAATATACTGTTGCTGATATGATTACAGGTTATGGCGTTGCTGAAGCTGTTCGTCATTTCTACAATACTTATGGCGGTGACATTAAAGGCAAAAAAGCAATCGTTCAGGGATTCGGAAATGTTGGGTCTGCAGCCGCTTTTTATTTAGCTGAAATGGGAGCCAAAGTAATTGGAATTATTGACCGCGATGGTGGATTAATCAATGAAGAAGGTTTTTCTTTTGAAGAAATCAGAACGTTGTTTTTAAACAAGGACGGAAACAAATTAGTTGCCGACAATATGATTCCGTTTGAGGAAATCAATTCTAAAATCTGGACGATTGGTGCTGAAATTTTCACCCCTTGTGCTGCTTCAAGATTGGTTCAACAAACACAAATTGACAGCTTAATCGCAAACGGATTAGAAGTTATTTCTTGTGGTGCAAATGTTCCTTTTGCGGACAAAGAAATTTTCTTCGGATCTATTATGGAAGAAGTGGACCATAAAGTTAGTTTGATTCCGGATTTTATATCAAACTGTGGAATGGCGAGAGTTTTTGCTTATTTCATGGAGAAAAAAGTTCAAATGACAGATGAGGCAATCTTTAATGATACTTCAGAAATTATAAAAAATGCGATTGTAAAAGCACACGCTTTGAATCCATCCAAAACAAATATTAGTGCAACTGCTTTTGAGATTGCATTGAAACAATTAGTGTAATATTTTTTACACTCTTCTTTTAAACGAGCCAAGTTATCTTTGGCTCGTTTTTTTTGCCACAGATTATAGGATTAAAATGATTTACTGTTTGCGATTAATTTTTTCACGCAGATTTGGCAGATTTAAATAGATTTAAGCAGATTTGCGCAGATTCATTTAAAATTAAAAATCTGCTCAATCTGCGAAAAAAAACGGCAACTTATAAAATCTACGCCAGCATTTGATTCTAAACAATTTTTAGTACTTTTAAACGTTTTTAATAAGATACAATACAAAATTCAGAATCATAATGAGTTCCACTATTTCTTCAGATAAAAAGAAATCTCTACTACTCACCACGGCGATATATGCAGTCATTTTAGTATTACTGTTTTTTATGCGCTTTTGGCCTCCATACAATCCGGAAAATAACGTTGCACTTGCTGAAGGTGGCGGTGGCGGTGGCGTGACTGTGAATTTTGGCGACAGTGATTTAGGTTCGGGAGCGAATTATAAAAGCGAAGTTTTAAACGTAAAAAACCAGGCAAAAGCAACTCCAGCAAAAGCAACTCCAGACGAAGCAATCATAACTCAGGAAAATAGTGCAGATAATGCTAACGATGTTGTTATTCCTGTAAAAGAAAAGCCTAAAAAACCAACTCCAGTTGTAAAACCGGAAACAAAACCAGTTCCTCAAAAACCAAAAGTTTCGAATTCTACCAACGATGCTTTATCGAGCATTATGAAAGGATCAAACAAAGGCGGAGACGGAGATGATAAAGTGGCAGGAAATAAAGGAAAAGCTAACGGAAGCCTCGGTTCTAACGGCTATTATGGCAGCGGAGGTTCTGGTGGCGGAACAGGTGGTGGAAACGGAACCGGAAATGGTATTGGTACCGGAAGCGGTTACGGAGCCGGAAGCGGCGGTGGTTCTGGCGGCGGATCGGGATATTCTCTTGGAAACCGAAAAGCATTGTCTAAACCAGCACCAAAATATACTTGTAACGAAGAAGGAAAGGTAGTTGTTGAAGTTACAGTAGATCAAAACGGAAAAACAATTAGTGCAACTGCCGGAATAAAAGGAACAACCAATACAGCGAGTTGTTTATTGGATCAGGCAAGGATTGCAGCAATGAACACAAAATGGGCTCCCGATGATAACGCTCCTGTAAAACAGACTGGTAAGATTATTTATAATTTTAGTTTGAATTAAGGCACGGATTTCACAAATTTACACTAACATAAAAAAGGCTTTCTGAAATATTTCAGAAAGCCTTTTTTATTATATTTTCTGTTTGCTATTGTCTTCCTGACGAAGGAAGGATCACACAAGAAACTCCGTAAAGTAAACCCAATCTTTGTCGATCATCTAGTGTGATCCTTCCTTCGTCAGGAAGACAAGATTGTGGCTACTTTTTCTATTCTCTTTGCTCTTGCCTCTTTATTCTATGTTCTATACTCTATATTCTATACTCCATACTCTCTTTTCTCCGCGTGAGGGATAGGAGCAAGCTACCGAAGTAGCACGGAAGCCCGACCGCAATAAAAAAATGGGCGAATCAACGTTATGCTGATTGGCCCATTTTTTTATTGTGGTCACGCCCTAATGATAAATCTATTTCGGACTTGTAGCAATTACAAACTTCAAATTGTTCTTCACCCCTATCTGTAATACATCAACTAAATCCTGTACCTGGAGGTTAAACGGAATACGAACGACAACGGTCTGATCTTTGTCTGTTCCAATTTTTGTCATTAAACTGGTTTCCAGATTTTCGAAATCAACGGGTTCTTTGTCGATGTAGAATTTTTTATCTTCTGTAACAGATAAGCTGATCAGCTGTTTGTTTGTTTTTTCATTAGATTTCGCTTTTGGCAAAGTCATTTTAATAACATTAGGGTTTGCAAGCGTTGAAATAATAAGGAAAAACAACAGCAAGAAAAACATAATATCACTTAAGGATGACGTCGCCACTTCGGCATGAAATCTTCTTTTTCTCTTAATAGACATACCTTATGCTCTTTGAATTATATTGACAAATTCTAAAATCTGTTTCTGAATTTTTAAGGCAAAATCATCAATTTTTCCGTTCAATAAGTGGTAGGCGCTATAAGCGATAATACCCACAATTAATCCGGAACCTGAACTGATCATTTTTTCATATAAACCTCCGGAAATGTTTCCGATACTAATATTCTCTGTAACTGAGATGCTGTAGAAAATCTTGATAACTCCAGAAATAGTTCCGATGAAACCTAGTGTTGGCGCGATCCCGGCAATAAGCCCAAGGTGACCTAAACGGCGTTCCATTTCGCCTATTTCAATATCGGCAGCACGGTCCATGTTGGACTCAATTTCAGCAATTGGTCTTCCGATTACTAAAACACCTTCTTTTAGAATATTTCCTGTAGCTGTATTGCTTCTTTCTACAATTGTTCTGGCCAATTCAATATTTCCTGCGTTTAGTTTATCACCAACATCCTGCATTAATCGGCTGTCAATTTTAGACGCTTTACTGATGTATAAATAACGTTCAAAAATGATATAAATAGTATAGAATAATAGGATAGCGATTGGAATCAGGAAAAAACCTCCTTTTAAGATAAATCCTAAAACTGAGATTTCGGTATTTGGTGCAATTTTTTCGATTACTACGTTTGATGCGGCGTTTGCAATGGTATCTGTTTGTTGTTGAATAAAACTAAACATATATTAATTCTGGTTTTTAATAATTAATTGTAAAAAATATTTGAAATTTGCAATAAAGATAATTTTCACTCCCTTATAAAACTAAAAAAATCGAAAATTATTTCAATCCGCAACCATTTTATATAAAATTAATGAACTATCAAGAGACCACAAACTGGATGTTTAATCAACTCCCAATGTATCAACTTCAGGGCGCTTCGGCATACAAAGAAGATTTGACCAATATTAAACTATTGGCGGCTCATCTTGATAATCCGCAAAATCAGCTAAGATGTATTCATGTTGCCGGAACCAATGGTAAAGGATCTACTTCGCATATGCTGGCTTCGGTTTTGCAGGAAGCAGGATATAAAGTGGGTTTATATACTTCACCTCATCTAAAAGATTTTAGAGAAAGAATCAAAATCAACGGAGAGGATATTTCTGAAGATTTTGTTATTGAATTTGTGGCGAAACATAAAAGCTTTTTTGAAGCTAATGATATGAGTTTCTTCGAAATGTCTGTTGGTTTGGCTTTTGATTATTTTGCTTCTGAAAAAACAGACATTGCGATTATTGAAGTTGGTTTGGGAGGAAGACTGGATGCGACGAATATTATCACACCTTTGGTTTCGGTAATTACCAACATCGATTTAGATCATATGCAGTTTTTAGGCAATACACCTACTGCGATTGCTGGGGAAAAAGCCGGAATTATAAAACCTAATGTTCCTGTAGTAATTGGAGAATATACAGAGGAAACGGAAGCTGTCTTTTTAGCAAAAGCCAAAGAAAACAATGCACCGATTTATTTTGCTGCTGATTTAATTTCGGGAGTTTTCCCTTCTGATTTGCTTGGTGATTATCAGTTTCATAATAAAAAAACGGTTCAGCAAGTTGTCGTTGTTTTAAACTCACAAACGGATTTTAAAGTTTCGATTGATAACCTGAAAAAGGGCTTATTAAACACGGTAAAAAATACCGGCTTACAAGGCAGATGGCAGCAGTTGGGCGAGAATCCTAAAATCATTTGCGACACGGCACACAACAAACATGGCTTGGCAGTTGTGATGAATCAGATTCAGAAAGAGACTTTTGAAAACTTACATATTGTTTTGGGCGTTGTTAATGATAAAGACCTGGATTCTATTTTACCACTCTTCCCTAAAAAAGCATATTATTATTTCTGCAGACCCGATTCATCTCGTGGTTTACCAACTGAAATCCTAAAAGAAACCGCAGAAAAATATGATTTAACAGGCGAAAAATATGAGTCTGTTGCAGTCGCTTTTGCGGAAGCGAAGAAAAATGCCTCGAAAAATGATTTTATTTATGTTGGCGGAAGCACTTTTGTAGTCGCAGAACTGCCGTTAAACAGCAAAAATTAACGTTTATCGATTAAACGCCTATTTCATAACCGACTGTTTATTAATACTTTAAATTTGTTTAGTTTTTTAATAACCAATACAAATTTAAATCATGAAAACAAGAAGTACACTTCTGGGGCTCGTTCTATGGATGACCCCAGGGTGCGTCATTGGCAACGCACAAGAAAAAGAAGAAAAAGCAAAACCTGTAATTATTACCATGACCACTTTACATCGCAGTATGGATGTTAAAGCTAAAGATTGGAAAGCAGCTGAACAGGAATACTTTGATAAAGTAACCAGCAAAAACGACCTCATCATTGGTTCAGAACTCATGACCCATTATTACACAGATGACAATACCGAAGTTATTCTGGTTAATGTCTACAAAAGCTGGGATGATGTTGAAAAAGCAAAAGCGATCAGTGATGATTTGACTAAAAAAGGCTGGCCTGACGAGAAAGCCAGAACTGCTTTTTTAGACAAATATGAAAAATTCTACACTCCCGTGCACTCCGATGAAATCTACCAAAGCATTACTTCTATTGGTGAAATCCCTTATAAAGACCAAACTAAAAAACCAATGATTGTATACCTTAGAAAATCTCAAATGAGTATGGAAGGTAAAGGAAGAAATGTAAAAGAGTTTAATGAAAAAATCACTTTCAAAGATCCGTTTATAAAAGCTTATTATCCTTTTAGACATTTGTGGGGCTCTAATAGTACTGATTTTATGGAAGCGTTTTTCTACGATTCTTTGGCTGATCTAGAAAAATCAAATGAAAAAATAGATGAACTGATCAAATCGACCTGGCCCAATGAAAAAGATGCCGATGCTTTTTTTGATGAATTGGAAAAATCTTTTACCGGAAAACACAGCGATTATATCTACAGGAACATTCCGTCGCTATCAAAATAGAAATTTAACCTAAAAATTCATGCCCATAACAAATTCTACCCCAATGAGATAGAAAATACATCAAAAAAACTTTAAATTTTTAGTGTGTTTTCTTTGCAGAACTCGAAAACTAGCGTATATTTGCACTCGCAATCACGAAATGATAGCAAGCTAGTAAAATAGGGCGATTAGCTCAGCTGGTTCAGAGCACCTCGTTTACACCGAGGGGGTCGGGGGTTCGAACCCCTCATCGCCCACCAAAAAACTCCTTAAGAAATTAAGGAGTTTTTTTTTAGTATATTTTCTTGTGACTCGCTGTTGCGGGCACGGATTGCAAATCCGCGCTATCGGTATTTTCTTCAAATCTGTTATTTTCTTTTCTTCATCTCAATAACTTCCCTTTTTATAGAATCATTCTGTTTTACAGTATCTAGTTCTTTCTTGATTATTTCATTGTCATTAATTGTATCATTATCAATTACGGCTGGTTCTCCGTCTATTGCTGCTTTTCCCATGCAGCTTGTTAAAGTAAAAAGAAGACTCAATGAAAATAATGCAAATGTTTTAATTGGTTTAATCTTAATTCCGCTTATTCTATTTCTTAAATTATAATATTTGATATTGTTTTTGGTTTCAATCTGATTCGATTTAAAATGTCCGCATATACTTTCTTTGCTTGAATTTTGAATTAAATAATGTTGAATTTCAAGATTTTCCATTTTTGTAAAATCAACTACTGTTTTATTACAAGAAGTACAGAATTTTCCATCCTTATTTGGTATCATTGAATTCCAATTTTGATTGCAAGGTTTAGGTATATTAATTTTCTTTTCCATTTAATTTCAGATTATTATTTATTGATTTTGATTCAATCGAATATTACAAATACAGTACCATAATAAATAAAAAATCTAAACAGAAAAAATCTGGGTTCCAAGAATACGTAATCTATTATTTGATGAATCTTTTTAAGCATTATTGTGGCTAACTTTTAAATTACTTAAAATCTTACATTTGATTCTGACAGATGCGACAGAACCGTTTTTTTTGCAAATAATTAACGTACTTTTGGTTTAACCAAAATGTTATTTATAAAGTAAAATATGAAAAAAATTATTGTAAGTATGTTTGTTCTAAGTCAATGTTTTAATGTACATGGACAATCAATTGATAAAATTATTACGAACAAGGAAGTAACTCGTATAGAGAAAATACTTTCGGCTGATGATATGCAGGGTAGAAGAACTTTTACTCCCGGTATTGACAAAGCATCAGCCTTCATAGAATCAGAGTTTAAAGAAATTGGTCTGCAAACTTTCAATGCAGCAACTAATTACAGACAAGAATTTTCGATGACTGCCTCTAAAGCAGTTTCTTCAAAAATTACTATTGATGGCAAAGAAATAAATAATAATCAAGTTGTAACATTCTCTTACCTTCCTCAAGTTTCTTTAACTGAAAAAAGCGATATTTCTATTGTAAAAATCAATAAAGGGGATAACATTGGCCAGAAATTTAATGAGTATTATAAAAGTCCGAAAAATCTTTTGGTACTAGTTGACCCTTCATTTGATAATGTTTTACCGAATATTCAACATATTGATCGCGTAAATGCTACTCCTGGAAACAATACGATTATGTTTGTTTTTGGTACCATCGAAGCGACCACTTTTTCTGTTGAATTAACGAATACAATCTCCAAAAAAACATTGAATAATGTTGTTGGAATATTACCCGGAAAAACTAAACCAAATGAGTATGTGATTTTTTCAGGGCATTATGATCATTTAGGAGTAGGCTCGCCCGAAGAAGGTGCTCCGCATCCTGCAACAGATTCTATTTATAATGGTGCTAATGATGATGCCGCTGGAACAACAGCAGTAATTATGCTTGCGAAATATTTTAAAAAACAAAATAACAACGAGCGTACTATTATTTTTACCACATTTGTAGCTGAAGAATTAGGCGGTTATGGAGCCAAATATTTTTCTAAACAGCTTGCGCCAGAAAAAGTGATTGCGATGTTCAATATTGAAATGATAGGCACAGAATCTAAATGGGGTAAAAACTCTGCTTACATTACAGGCTTCGAAAAGTCGAATATGGGGCAGATTTTACAAACTAATTTAACAGGAACGAATTTTACATTTTATTCAGATCCTTATCCCGACCAACAATTATTTTACCGCTCAGACAACGCTACGTTAGCCAAGCTTGGAGTTCCTGCTCATACTATTTCTACTTCAAAAATGGATAATGAACTAACGTATCACACAGCCGACGATGAATTTGAAACGTTAGATATTGATAACATGACCCAAATAATAAAATCAATAGCATTAAGTTCTTCTTCGATTATTAGTGGAAAAGATACTCCAACACGAGTAGATACTACTCAACTGAAATAACATAAGTAAATTATAAAGAATCAAAAAAGCACTGAAAACGATTGGTTTTCAGTGCTTTTTTTTATTTGTCTTGTTCTGGATATAGTTTGACTATCTTGGTTTTATTGATATCAAAAATATTTGATTGTAGACCCAATATCCATCAGTTTAGAATATTACAAGGACTGCTTTTTAGAGTTTTCTTAATCAGTTGATAAAATAGCATAACCGTAATGATCAGACCATCCTGATTTTAGTGGCAATAATTGCCGTGTATGTGCCTCTCGAATCATTCCAACTTTCTCTAAAACACTTAATGAACCAATATTTTCAATTGCACAACCTGCTTCAATTCTATGAAGTTTTAAATTTTGGAAACCAAAATCAATAATTTTTCTCAGACTCTCTGTTGCAAAACCTTTGTTCCAAAATTTGAAATCAAACTTAAACCAAACTTCTGCATTTTTGTATTTCTCTTTTCCTAAGTTAATTGCAATTAATCCTATAAATTCTTTTTCGTCACTTAACTCAATCACAAATGTGTAGCTTTTTCTATTTTCTAAATTATTATCAGAAATCCATTTCTCTACAATAATTCTTGTTTCAGTTATGTTATTTGGAATTCCTAAAGTATTAAACTTATCTGTTTCCGCCAAACTATGTAATTTATGAATATTACTTATATCTTCTTCCGAAACTGGTCTTAAATTCAACCTTTCCGTTTTTAAATTTATGTTGTTCATTTGTGATTTAAATATTCGTTTTTACCTGACGATCCTTATTTTTCAATTATTTTCCTTGGAAGGTTAAACTTTTGATCTTTCAATATTGCAATAATTGCATTTGAAATTTCAAAAACTTTTCCATTGTAATTATTGTCTAATAAAATTATTGTAAATTTTTCCTCAATATCTGAAACTAAAATTGCTTCATAATTTCCAGCTCTTCCGTCGTGTAAATGGGAAATTAAATTTCCATTTTTATATTTTGCTTGTCCTAAGGCCGATTGGGTATCTGGTAAATCAAACTGCTGACCTATTCTGTAAAGTGATTTTTTATTAATTACTTTATTGCTGTGAAGATATTCTGCCCACTTTAGTAAATCGTTAGTTGTCAGATAAGTTCCACCTGTTATTGGTAAATCAGTTTTATCCGGAACTAAATTATTATTAAAACCCTTCGCTATATTCTCTTCGCCTTTTAAAGGGGTCAATTTAGCCGTATACATTTTACAAGGTTTGAAGATAAATTTTTCTGCATAGGTTTTAAAAGATATTCCCGTTAATCGTTCCACAATAAACTGTCTTAAAAAAATATTATTATTGTTATAATCGTAATTCGTACCAGGTTTAAAATCTAAGGTGTCAATACCCATTAAACCATCAAAAAGATCTTTGTTATTTTTAATAGTTTTCCACTTTACATTAGGCATTCCGCTTGTGTATTGCAATAAATTTTCAATGGTAACTTCATTTGCCCATTTTGGTAATTCAGGAATAAATTTAGAAACCTTATCCTCCAGTTTCAATTTACCTTGTTCTTGCAATTGCATCAAAGCAACCGCGCTGAATTCTTTTGTAATAGAGCCAATATTAAATTTGTAGTCAGGAGTTAATTTGCTCGTTTTTGTTGCATCCGTAAATCCAAAGGAAGCGTTGTATATTATTCTATTATTTTTTGAAACAATGACATTTCCGTTAAAAACTCCAATTTGGCTTGACCATTTCATTAAAGAGTCAATTTGCTTGATCTGATTCGTTTGAGCAAATATATTATTTGTCAGAAGTAATAGAAAAGTGAAAACCGGGAATAGTTGTTTTTTATAGTGCATCATTTAATTACTTTCTTTATTGAATTTTTCTTCAAATCTTGTAGAAAATGGTTTGTAGCATATTAGAGCAATTCCTTTAATACTTTTTTACCATTTTCATTATCCGGATTTAATTCGACAGATTTTTGGTACATCTTAATGGCATCTTCTTTTTTACCGCATCGCAGTAATGCCTCGCCATAACTATCATATATATTTGAACTCTTTGGAAAAAGCAATGCCGCTGAAGCGAATGTTTGTAAAGAATTTTCGTTTTTTTGAAGTCTAAGAAATTGATACCCTAAGCTGTTAAAATCTCTTTCTGATGCGTTATAACTCTTTGGATTTTTCAAATATTCTTCAATCAAATGGTTTGCTTTTTCTTTACTTCGGTTTTCAAGCAAACTACCATACACTCTTGAAAGATTTTGCACGGGGATTACATAAGGCTTATTATTTATTAATTGCAAAATTGCATTTGATACAGTAAACATAGGAGCTGCATTATTAGAAAGAAGTATCACAATTTGGTTTTTATCAATATTATGCATCAAAATGGAGGTAAGCCCAGTAATAGAGCCATCGTGAAAAACTATTTTTCCGTTACTTTCATCAGTATACATTTCCCAACCCAAACCATAGGCTATCTCTTTTTCTTCAAAACGATAAGAGGCAATTTTTCCATCATTGAGCTTTGCTGGTGTTAAGGCTTCTTCTAATTCTTTCTTATCCAAAAGCTGATATTTAAATAATGCATTTTGGTATTTCTGTAAATCTAAAGCCGTACTTACAATACCTCCATTTCCATAAAAATTGCTTTTCTCAGATATTAAAAAGGGATCTTTCAAATTTCCAACATTAACTAAAGTAGTGGAATACAAGTTCGGATAAGAATATAATTCTACCTGATTCGCTTTCTTTTTCCTTCTATTCTCCGGAAGAAATGAATCCACCATCTTTGCTGGTTTGAAAATATTCTTTTCCAAATACTCGCTGAAAGTTATTCCAGATATTTTTTCCACTATTAAGGCCGCAAGACAGAAATTAAGATTGTTATATTCCCATTTATCTCCGGGCGAAAATGACAGAGGTGTTTTATTCTGAATTAATGTCGATATAATATCCCCATTAGAAATGATTTTTTCCGGCTGTTCTTTTATTATATTATCAAATAGATGATAGTATTCCGCCAATCCAGAAGTATTGCTGAGCAGATGCCTAATGGTAACATTTGGATACGGAAAATCCTGAAGGTATTTTTGAACCGGATCATCCAATTTTAATATCCCTTTTTGTTTAAGCTGAAGTATTGCTATCGCAGTGAACGTTTTTGATACGGATGCAATTGGAAATTGAGATTTTTCATTGATTTTTTCTCTCTTTTCGATATTGGAAAACCCATAAAAATTAGAAAAAATATCTACTCCCGATTTCGAAACTAAAACACTGCCATTAAAGAGATTATTTTTATTAAGTGTTGTAAATAAATCATTTATTTCTTGTCCTGAAACAGTGCCCGCCAAGATAGACGCTATAAAGATTAAAAAAAATTGTTTGTTCATTTGATTGATTGATTGACTTTTTATAGGACGCAGAATTAATAATATTGTTACTACAATTCTTGTTTTATTTTTACACTAAGTAAGTAATTCAATTGATGTTATACAAGTTTTACGTATAGATAGTTTTTCCAAATAAAATGATTCGGTTGGGCTGCAACAAAACGTAATATAATACTACCTAAGTCAAAGATTTTCCTTCTTCTTTCTATTCTCATTTTGAATACTAATTCACAATTCATGGGCCTTATAACTTCTAATGCGCTATAATAATTTTTAATTATATTTGACGTGGATATTGGTCTATTTATTACAGAAAAAGAAGCCAAATCATTAAACCCCAAGTTTTAAAATGAAAAACCTACTCAATCTTTTATTTCTATTTACGGTAATAAATATCTTTGGGCAAACCCCAACCCCAGCAACGCCTGTCGAAACTAGTAATGCTACTACTACAGTTCCAGCTATTAGTGATGTATTAACGAATAAAGCCATAAATCCGGTTAAAAAAATTCCGTTAGATGAAGCTTTAATCCTGATTTACGATTATGATGGCACCCTTTTTACATTTGATTTAGAATCGGAAACAATTGCCTGGTCTGTTAAAGCGACAGATGCTTATACTGAAATGTGTGCCAATAAAGTAACACTAATTGATGGCGTTCTGTACGTTCCGTTTATTAACGGTGAAATATTTGCCATTGATAACCAAACGGGTGCTGTTTTTTGGAAATCGAGGATCGGTAACAGTACAGATCAAACTGTACTAAAAGATCAGCTTCCTATTATAAATGATGGAAAACTTTTTATTACGAGTCAAAATGGTAACATTTATGCTCTTGACATAAAAGATGGAAGTTTACTGTGGAAGTATAAATTAGATTCTCCAAATAATGATATTCCGGTTCTGTTTTTTGACAACAAAGTTTTTACCCAAAGCGGAAATTTTTTATATAGTTTCGAAGCCAATACAGGAAAACTTATTTACCAAAAAGACTTTGGTGAAACTACGCATGGAAAACCTGTAACAGATGGTGAAAATATATTTATCGCCAATGAAAAAAATGTGCTTTTTGCCTTAAGTCCGAATACGCCCGATATTTTATGGCAATTTAAATTGGATGAAAACCAACATAATGTTAAGGAACGCATTCTTTGTAAAGACAAAAAAATATACCTTGCCGCACAAGGCCCGGAAGCTTCTTCAATATACGCTGTTGATTCAAAAACTGGAACCCAGTTATGGAAAACTGATTTTAAAGAAGACACTATCGAGTACATCATTGAGGAAAGTGACAATATTTGGGGATATACCCGTAAAGCAAAACTTTTTCAGTTAGACATAACGAATGGTGAAATAGCAGCCGAAACAAAATTAACAACCCAGCCTATTTCAAATTTTGAATTCCCGATTGATGAGTCCTTATTTTATTATTCAGATGCTGCTTTAATTCAATTTGACTTAAAAACAAAAGACGAAAACGAAGTCTATCTGCGAACTTCTATTAAGGATAACGCTTATAGCGCCTATCTAAAAATAATTCGACCATAAAAAAGAAGCTGTCTCAATCATAAGGCAGCTTTTTTCAATTATAAATATTCGTCTATTTTTATACTTCTGTTTTCATTATTGGCCTTTTCAATGGCTTTTAAAATAGTTTTAATTTGAATTTTATCCATCCTGTATTTATCAAAAAATACATATTCGATAGCCTTTGTGTTTTTAATATCTTCTAACGGATTTTTTGCCAAAAGCACTAAATCGGAATGGTATCTTATCTTTATTTTTCCGGTTTTCTTTTTCATCCAATTACCTGGTGCTACAGTGGCTGCATAGATTGCCTGTGTATTTGTCATTCCGGATTTAGATAAAGATTCTAATTCAGCATGAAGTGAAAATCCAGGAACAACAGTCGCTACGTTCGCATCTGTTCCGGCCATAATGGTAACTTGATTATCCACTAATGCTTTTGTCATCATATGAATGGCTTCGGCATAAATCTTCCAAAAAGTTAAAGATAATTTTCTTGCTTCAGGGTTATTTTCTCCATCATATTCATAACCGTTTTTACCGGGAAGCCAACCTAATTCATAAAGCGGAGTTCCTTCAATTATTTTTGGGTTGACATATTTTAATTCTATTGCTGCCAATTTAGATTTTAAGTCAAATCGCTGATCCGCAAAACTTTCGCACAGCCAAACTGTTGAAGTAACACTGATGTTATTCGCTTTCATTTTTTTTGCAATATCGACAGAGCGCAGTTTTAAAAACTGGAGATATTCTTTTGGATTTTTAGCTATCGATTTTCCAAAATCATCAATCGTTTTTATGGTTATTTCCTCAATATGTGCCACCTCAACTTGTCCCGAGTTGTAAAAAGTTTCTAAATTGACCAACGGTATATGGCCAATAACCGGAATATGATATTTTTTCGCAGTTTGAATTGTCGTTTTAAACATTTCGGGGTTTACAAAGCCATACATTTTAATAGCATCATAGCCCTGTTCGCTCATTGCTTTTATTGCTTTTTCAGCATCATCTTTATTCGAATAATTAATTGAATGCATTGTCCAGCTGTAATAGTAACCCGCCAGTCCGCTCTCACTAAATATTGGCGGAGATGTGATAAACATTCGTGGTCCAATACCCTTTTTTTGTACTGATTTTCTCCAATCTAAAATCAAAGGACTTCCGGCCATTTCTCTAACGTAGGTAACGCCATTTACTAAATATAAAAGCAAATCATTTTTACTTTCTTTTAGATGAACATGACTGTCGACGAGACCCGGAATGAGGAATTTGTTTGTTCCGTCAATAATTTCACTGCTGCTTTCCTGAAGCTGACTTTTGCCAATTTGAATAATCACGCCATCTTTAAGCGTTACATCTTGATTTTTTATAAAACTGCTACAGTCTTCTGAAAGGATGTTAACATTTTTTATGTGAATTGTTTTGGAGGGTTTAATCATTGACGAAACATCTACAACCTTCGTAGATTTCCCCAAGACACTATTTAATTCATTATCTGCCCAAATAAAGACGCCGATAACAATAAGCAACACTAACACAAAAGCATAGAGCAATCTCTTAAACCACAGTTTTTTCATGAATTTTTTAATTTAGATTTTAAAACAAAAATAAAATCAAAAAGTTCCTTAGACATTACTATAATTAGGATTAGGTATAAAATGTGTGGTTTTAGGTATGAAAAGTAGTCAATAAAAACAGACTTTATAATTTCTATAAACAAGAGGATCATTTTAAGTCAAAAATAAATTCATAATTCCCTTAATTACTACAAAGCAAATAGCTAGAATTAAAAAACGCTTAAAAAAAGTGAGCAATTCTTTTGTGTCTTTTATTACACAAAATCATTTTAATATTTCCTTATTTTACTGAAGAATTATTTCTGAGTCATTAAACCGTCGGAATAAGAATTTAAAAAACATTACAAAAATGGATAAGAAGAAACATTGGGAAAACATCTACCAAACAAAAGAACTGACAGAAGTTAGCTGGTATCAGCCCGTTCCACAAACTTCTTTAGACTTATTAAAACAATACAATATAGCTCCGAATTCAAATATTATTGATGTTGGCGGAGGTGATAGTTTTCTTGTTGATCATTTATTAAAATTGGGTTTTTCTAATATCTCTGTTTTAGATATTTCAGAAGAAGCCATTACAAGAGCAAAGAAACGTTTAGGAGATAATGCTTCAAAAGTAAATTGGATAGTAAGCGATATTACCGACTTTAAACCTCTTACCAAATATGATTTTTGGCACGATAGAGCTGCATTTCATTTTCTAACGGAAGAAAAAGACATCGAAAAATATCTGCAAGTTATAAAAGAAGGGTTAAGTCAAAACGGAATATTAGCAATAGGCACTTTTTCTGAGACAGGGCCTACAAAATGTAGTGGTATTGAAATTAAACAGTATTCTGAAAATTCTTTAAAAGAGCAATTTAAAAGTGATTTTGAAATGATAAACTCATTTAACGTTGATCATAAAACACCTTTTGAGACCATTCAAAATTTTACGTTTGGAATTTTTAAAAGACATTAAACTAGTGATTCTAAAAATCATGAATATGATTTTTAATTAAAATATAAAATTGTAAGACTCCAGAATTAAATGATTTTGGAGGCTTTTTCTTTTTAGAAAGCCAATCAGTAATTATTTAACAAAAAACAAAAAATTAATTAGCAAAAAACTACAACTCTCAAAACATTCTGTAACATATAAATAAAAAAGCTACCTATACAGAAGAATATAAATTCACACACCGTTTTTCTCAATAAGATTTCAATTCCTAAAAGTAACTTACTAAAATCTAAAAGATGAATTTATCAGAATGGCTTGTTTTTATTTTAATCATGCTCCTTGTTCATGGTTTATCTACCTGGAAACTTTATTTAAAAGCGGGAAGAAAACCGGTAGAATCATTTATACCTATTTATAATTTATTGATCCTGATGAAAATTATAAATCGCCCTCGTTGGTGGGTTATTTTACTTTTTATTCCCATAATTAATCTGATAATGATTCCTGTAATTTGGGTAGAAACGATCAGAAGCTTTGGAAAAAACTCCCGATTTGATACTATACTGGTTTTGCTGACATTAGGATTTTATATTACTTATTTAAATTACAGTACTGAAAAACTAATCTACATTGAAAATCGTGATCTGACCTCTCCTACAAAAGCAAGTGACACTATAAGCTCGCTGTTATTTGCTGTTATTGTCGCCACTTTAGTTCATACCTATATAATACAGCCCTTTACGATTCCGTCTTCATCCTTAGAGAAAACCTTATTAACCGGAGATTTTTTATTTGTAAGCAAAATTAACTTTGGAGCAAGAACTCCTATGACTACAGTTGCTTTGCCTATGGTTCATGATTCTATTCCTTTATTAGGAACAAAATCATATTTATTTAACGATGATGTTACAAAAAAAGAAACATCACTATTAAACAAGTTGCAACTGCCCTATTTTAGATTTCCTTATATAGAAAAAATTGAACGTAACGAAATTGTCGTATTTAATCAACCCGCAGACACGCTGCGCAATATGGATAATTTTCATCCGGACAGAAACTATTACAAGCCAATTGATAAAAAAACAAATCTGGTAAAGAGATGTGTCGGTATACCGGGAGATTCTCTTGAAATTAAGGATGGGGACATCTACATTAACGGAAAAATAAGCAAGTTACCAGAGAGCGCAAAACCTCAGTTTAACTTTTTTGTAGACACCAAAGGACAGGCAATAAATCAGGAAATCCTTGTGAATTTTTATAATGCCAAAGAAGGCATGAAATATCCAAACGGCGATTTTGCCTTAACAAACAATGGAGAATATTTTTTGACCTTGACCGACAAAGAAGCAGCTGCCATAGGTAGGAATCCAGTAGTAAAAAGTGTTAAAAAATATTTATCTCCCAAAGGAAAAGATGAAGGTGCGTTTCCACATATTTCATCTTTAGGATGGAATATAGATAACTTTGGCCCAATATATATTCCTAAAAAAGGGGTAACTATTAAATTAAATCTCAAGACACTTCCTTTTTATAAACGAATTATACAAGAATATGAAAAGAACGATTTACAAGTTAAAGGCCAACAGATTGTAATTAATGGAAAAGTAAGTACAAGCTATACATTCAAACAAGATTATTATTGGATGATGGGAGACAATCGTCAAAACTCTCTAGACGCACGTTTTTGGGGATATGTTCCTTTTGATCACGTAATAGGCAAACCGGTATTTATATGGTTTAGTTGGGACAAGGATGCAAAGGGGATTAAAAAAGTAAGATGGAATCGTATTTTCTCTGTCGTAAACGGCAATAGCGAACCTAAGTCTTATTTGATTCATTTTATTGTATTAGTAGTTTGCTATATTGTGGGTAAAAGAATAATAGCGAAAAAGGCAAAAGAATAATCGCTATCAATACTAAAAAAAACTCCTTAAAAAATTAAGGAGTTTTTTTATGTCTTTTCAGGTGGTATTAAAGTCATTGAATCCTATTGTTATTTCTCTCCATAAATGACCAAAGCACTAGAATCAATGACAATATTCCCGTCAGGAAACCTTTCATTAACTAAGGCATACACTTCGGTTTTTATTTTGTCTTTCATGTCATCACTGGCATTTGCGAGGGCTGCAACTATAGGAGCCGCAACTTCAGTTTGCATACCCCAATAAGCATCGACTGTTTTGCAGTTCAGCTTTCCTGCTACTTCTACCTGAGAAATATTTTTTAATCCCGCTTGCAAAAACAAATCTGAAATAAATCCGTCTTTGGCACAACGAAACATTCCCGGCGAACCTGGCGGAGGGGCCGGAAGCTCCATATTTCTGTTGATTGTTCCCATAGTAGCAGTGACCCAAAAATTCTTTTCGGGTACATTCCAGACAGCCGTGGCAATTTTCCCTCCGGGTTTAAGAACACGAACCATCTCTTTAGCCGCCAGTAGCATGTCCGGAAAAAACATAAATCCAAAACGACAACTTATGGCATCAAACGTATTATCAGGAAAAGTAAGTTCACACACATCGCAGGTAACTGTTTCAATATTTTTAATCCCTCTTAAGGTTGCATTTTCCTGAGCTATTGCCAGCATATCATCGGCAAGATCAGTCATAATTACCTTGCCTTTAGACAATTTTTCAGCAATGGTCAATGCGGGCTCTCCTGTACCCGACGCCACATCGAGGATAAGATCGTTACCCTGCAGGTTTAATAATCGAATTATTTCATCTCCCATTGGTTTTAAAAAATCCATTACGAGTTCATCCCATTTTTTCCAGCCTCCGGAAAATTTGTTCCAAGATTGCTTTTGCTGTTCACGAATTTGTTCAAGGTGCTCTTCCATTTTCTTAATTTTTTGAAGTTTAAAAATGATTCTTTTCTTCCAAAAGCGAGAATGGCGTACAACTAATTAATAGCAACAATAAAACAGATCTAATAAAGGAAACGTAAGGGATGGAAGAAGATATTTTTCAACAAACAAAGATACAAAATATTAAAATTTACATCACTGATTGTCAATGCATTAATTTCAATTTTATTTTAATAATTTCTAAAAAAATTGATTTCTAAATAACTTTTTCAAACAACAAAAAACTCCATTATTTCTAACAGAGTTTTTAAATAATTAATTCGTTTGAAAAATAAGATTACAAATTCGCTTTATTTGCTTGTGTATCTTTCAAAACAGTATCATAAATCTCATTCAACAGGTTCTGTCTCATTTTCGAATTTCTTTGATCCAGCAATATTATAATACCCCAATTTTTAACCCTGTTATAACATATGATAGAAGATTGTCCCATAGAATCTCCAGATTTTTGATAAATGGTATTTTTATCATCTGTCATTATATTTACTCCTAATCCCAATTCTCTATTATCTGCCTTGTAGAAGATTTTTTCTGTAATAATAGCTGCTTTACCTGTTTCTGTTTCTTTATTCAAAAGCGCTTTTAAATACGTAATCATATCCATTGCAGTAGATTTCACTAACCCTCCCGGAGCTGTAATATTCCAGGTTAAGAATTCCTGAGCACCACCTTCTGAATTATGACCTGTTGTTCTGTTTTTTACATTAAAGTTCTTAGTCAATGTGTTTGTCATCTTTAAAGGCTTCGTAATCTTATTTCTAATAATTTCCTCATAACTTTTGCCATACACTGTTTCTAATATTTGTCCTAACAAAGTATATCCAATTGTAGAATAACGATATTTACCATAGTCTTTCAATTCACTGCAATTATTAACCAGATCGGTCAATGTTTTTTGAGTTACACTACTTATAGGCTGTTGTGGATTTAGTTCTATTAATTTTCCAAAATCGATATCTGGTAAACCTGATTGATGCGATGCCAGGTCTGAAATTTTTATTTTGTTTTTAAGGTTTTCCCGTAACACATAATCTTTTGGAAGAAAATTATCTATATAATCATCTGCTTTTATTTTGTTCTCGAGAACTGCCTGCGCCATTACATTTGACGTCAAAATTTTTGTGATAGATGCAATTTCGAATAAGGAATTTTTATCAATTTTAATTTGACTGTCTTTACTTAAATTACCATAAGCTGTAAAGTACTCTTTATCATTTTGGACAAAACCGACACTAATCCCTACACCAGGATTTTTTTGATAACTATCCTTTATTATGGAATCAATCTTTCTGGTAAAGTCTTGTCCAAAAGAAAATGTAGTTGTTACTAATAGGGCTGCTAAAAATTTTAATGGAGTTTTCATTGTATAGAGGTTTAGGTTAATGATTTATTTCGATACAAAGATGTGTGGGAAATTATTGCTACGCGACCGAATAAAAATACTCGAACGCATTTGCTTAGACAAATAAGTTCGAATAGTTTAAAACAAAAGTACGAGTAATTACAAAATATTGTTTTACAGACTTTTGCGATAAGCAGTTGGCGTATAACCTGTGTGTTTTTTGAAAGCAGTGTTGAAAGAAGATTTTGAATTAAAACCTACTTCGTATAAAATTTCTAAAATAGTCAGCTTACTTTTTGTACTATCTTTTAAAATATCCATCGCACTTTCTATACGATAAGCATTAACAAAATCGTAAAAATGCTGTTCTAAAGTATGATTAATTAAAAGAGACAAGTCTCGCACAGGAATTTCAATAGCGGCAGAAATATCCTGAATGGTTAAAGAAGAACTAAGAAATGGTTTTTCTTTCATCATATATTGTCGCAATTTCAACAACTCTTCATTATGATGCTCTTTTTCATTAGTGAATTGCGCACTATTTTTTTCTTCGGAAATTATATCTTGTACAAGTTTTAATTTTGAATCAATAGTTCTAAAAAGACCTGGATTATTTAGCGCTTTATACAAATACCAAAAAATAATGATCAGTTCAAATAAGACCAATCCAATCTTTAATCCTGCTGAAATGTTAGGATATTCGCTAAATTTAAAGATGTTTTTTACTAGTGCAATAAAATAAAAAGCGGAAAGCGCCACTGTAAACTGAAACAACCAATTAAGGGATTCAATGCTTGCTCCTGCATAATTTTCAAGATATATTTTTCTCGCTTTTCTCAAGATCATAAAAGCGGCAACAATGTAAAATAACATTTGAATGTGCATTAAAATATGATTGAACTGTACTTCTGGCCTACTGCCTATTTTTGAAAGAAAACTGATTTTAGAATCCGTGTCGACTGCGTAAAAGCGGGGTATCAATATTAAATTGGCAATTAAAAAAGTAACACCATGAATTAAATGCTTTGGTTTTAACTTAAAATCAGAGTAGCAGACAGATAATACATATAAATAAAAAGTAGGGAGCTGCAGGAAAAAAAAGGAACTTATAAAAATTCTCCCATTTAATGAAATCGATAATAAATCGCCAAGATTAGCGCTAATATCAATTGCAGTCAAAACCAGAAAAAAAGCAAAAAGACGATTACTTAACTTATGTGCTGTTTTGACGGTCAGTAAAAACAAGGATAAAAATAATGCGATGAAAATTATTATTATAGAAATTGTAACCAATAAATTAATCTTATCCATTGAGCATTTTATTTTTTCAGTGTTGTTTTCAGGAAAGTCTTCCGGCGAATATAGGAAATATTTTTACTACAAATAAGTAACAATTTCAATTGCTAAACCCTCTCTACTTTATCAGTTTTAATAATGCTTCAAGTGTCGAGTTCTTTTGATTCACAATTATCAATTGACTTTTATCTTCTAAGAATATTTTCTCCGCAAACTCTTTGTTGGCATTAAAGTGCCAATTTTTTAATGCCGCAAATTTACTTTTTACCAATTTTAGTTTTTCAGCATTGTTTTTTGAAATGATGATCACTTTTGTCAAAGGTGCCTTCTGCATTTTTCCAATACTGCTTTCTGTGATTTGGTCTTCATATTCTGTTCTGGAACGATAACGAAACATTTGATTTATTGTGGTAAAATCTTTTTCATTTTCAGAGATCACATATCGGTAAGTCATTATATTATCTAGTTCATTTATCCAATTCGGAAAATTCGTTTCATAAATCCTGATGTAATTATCAATAAAGTTTTTATCAATTGATTTCTTCTGATCAATATACTCCTTAACTAACGGATAAATTTGCTTTGCGATCAGATTAATATATTTTTTGTTATACCAATCCTGTGTATCAATTTTCCCATCTAATTGCTCATAAACATAGCCATTTCCAAGTGCTGTGGCCAAGGCTTCATTCATAATTTGATAGGCGTAATTACTATACTTTGATTTGCTTTCCTTGAAATAGGTATCAATTTCTGTTTTCACTTCAAGTGATTCCTCATCATAAATGATATGAAAGGTTTCATGCAGCATAACACTAAACAAAACTTTATACAATTTTAAATCGGTTTGGATGGCACTTATAAAATTATTGCAAAACGCTTGTGCTGTAAATCCTTTAGAATTAGGCAACGGGTAAAAAGCGATATTGAAAGGAATTGAATTATCCCAACTTGAATTATAAAACAATAACCCTGTTTCAAAATAGTTTCCTATTTGGTGCTCGTTAGAATATTTTATGATTTCTTCAAGTTGTTTTTCAAATTTTTCTTTGTTCTGATTATAGATTAGTTCGTTGTAAATAGGTGTAAACTCAGATATACATTGCGCTAAATCACTTAAAATTTTGTTCGGAATAATTCCATTCGAACGAAGTTTAAATTCGTTTATATTTTCTGTTTCAATCAGATTTTTTTTCAAAAGATCCTCTGTTTGAACACCTTTTTTTGATCCGTATGGAAACTCTTCAAAACGATAACTGTAGTCAATAGTTAATTTATCAAATTTTGAAATTATATTTTTATAGTAATCCGTATTGTATTTTGATTTTTGAAATTCAGTTTTGAAAACATTTTCAGGATAATTTTCAGAAAGATTTTGCAAAAAAATAAAAACAGCCAATGGTTCAGAATATTTAATTTTGAAGGTTGTTTTTTGTGCAAATGTCAAGGTTGTACAAAGCATTAAACAAACAAGTAATCTTCTACTCATAATTTCATTTGATATTAATTTTCAAGTAATACATTCTTCTAAAATTTAAGTTCATCAGCTTCGAAAATTAATAACGGAAACATACCTAAACAAAAATTCCTATGTTTTTCATTTCAGAATTAATCTCCTCCACATCCCCCACATGAGCTTCCGCAAGAACTACTACATGAGCTTCCGCAAGAACTTCCACAACTTGATCCACTGCCAGAATCTGCATTTCTGTTTAAATATCCCGTTAAAGGAAGAAAAGAACTCACTAATAACACTTCTCCATACAGAAAATAATTCCAGTGCCAGTCTTTTGCAGTATATGAATTCATTTTTTCATTTGTAAAAACTAATGGCATTGTGGTACTAAAAAGATAAGTCACTATTTTTCTAAAATAAATCCTAGTTATTATTAAAAGTGCAAAAAGAGTAAACACTAAAAATGTTACAGGTTTATCTCGTGAAATTCCAGAAATAATTCTGCTAAAACCAATACTTAAAAGGAGGCCAAAAATTAGCAGAACAATTTTTATAATCTGCATAAATTGCCTTGAGTCTACAATGGTTTTTCTAATTCGGCCAACTGCTTTTTCAAGCTGTTCATATATCGGATTTCGTGCTACTATTCTAAATAATTGAGGATACGGCATCGGTTCGTATTCTTTCATGATTTCAATAACACAATTTTCGTACTTATCATCCGTCAAACTATCATCAATCAGTTCTAATCTATTATTGGTTAAAACTACAATCTTTTTATTTCTGATTAAATTATTTACCACACCATGAATAACAAATTCCAGCTTGTTATTCTGGAGAAAAACCAATTCAAAAGGAGTCAGATTTCGTAAAATGAAGTTTGATTGTATACGTTCATAAAAGGATGCGAAGGCTGTTTTTGCAAAACGCATTAACAAAGCGATTACCGCTGCAAAGAATAAAATATATATAATTAGAAAATCAGGATTTCCAATTTGTATGAGAATGGGTTTGATTATATAATAAATTGGAAAAATAAAAATTGCAAACAATCCTAAAAACACTCTTTTTAGTGTCTCTATTTCAATCTTGCTTTTATTTAAATTCAAAGAATCGAGTTCATTGCTGTACTCCCAAAATTCTTTAGGCTGTTTGCCAAAGTGCTGCTCATACAATTCTTTGGTTCTTTCTTTCGCTTTATGAAATTTTTCGGCATCTGATGGGTTGTGCGTCGACGGAATATGTTCTATTCTTTTGGACAAAAGTGTGCAGAAATCAGCGTAAGATGAAGTAAAAATTAAATGCTGATGCCAGACTATATCAACATTTTCTGAAGGTGAAACCATTTCATTTGAAATAGCGGCGAGGTACATGAATTTTTTATATTCAACAATAGCCATTTCCGCATAATAAATTGTCCATTTATTTTCAAAAGCTAATCTTGTTCGAAACCCATACTGATCATTAGGATTGTTTAACTCAAAGTTTAAAATTTCATTCCAAAGTATTGTGTTCATCAAAGCAATTTATTTTTCTTTTTCAGTGGATTCAATGGTTTACATAAAGATGTTTGCAACTTAAATTTATCGCTAATATAGAACTAATTTTATTACAAGAATAAATAAGTTTTCGAAGTGAATTTTAAAATTATTTTACAGAAAACCTCTTCATAAAAGATTGAAAAAAACCGATTGAAAACTTTATAAAAACAAAAAACTCCATTATTTCTAATGGAGTTTCTTATTGACATTATATGAAGTTATATTCTTTTTACATCGGTTCCCAAAGTTCTATTTTATTACCATCAGCATCCATAATATGGACAAATTTTCCGTAGTCGTAAGCAGCAACTTCATCTAAGATAGTAACACCATTTTGTTTCAATTTTTCTAAAAGCCCTTCCAGATTCTGAACTCTATAGTTAATCATAAACTCTTTTTTGGATGGCGCAAAATAATCATCTCCTCTTTTGAAAGTGCTCCATTGAAGCGCTTCGATCTCATCCGGATTATTGATGTTTCTGGATTCAAAAGTCGAACCCCAATCGTTTACATCAAGTCCTAAATTTTTCGCATACCAATCTTTTGTGTCCTTCGGATTATCTGAAAAAAAGAAAATCCCTCCAATTCCTGTCACTTTTGGTGTTTTATCAGAGGCTGAGTTATCTGATTGTTTTTTTGAGTCTTCCATAATTAGCTTTTTTGATTGTAGTTTCACAAATTTAAGAAACTATAACTTTTTAACACGCTATTCCTGCAACTAAATCATTCATTATCAAGCTTCCACCAAACAAATCTCAAAAACAGTATTTCCTACTTCACTTTTATACGAAATATAGCCGCCATGCGCCTCAATAATGTTTTTAGATAAAGTAAGGCCAATTCCGGCTCCTTCATTTCTGGTGGTGAAAAAAGGCAGAAATATTTTGTCTTCAATTTCTTTTTCTATTCCGTTTCCATTATCTGTTATTCTGATGAAAGTTCTGTTTTCCTTGGCTTCCGCCGAAATGAAAATCTTCTTTTCAAAAACATTTTTTAAAGCATGAATACAATTGGTTAGAAGATTAATTAAAACCTGTTCGATCTGCTGTGCATCCACTTCAATCCAACGTTTAAAATTAATTTCGTTTATAACTTCAATTCCGTTTTCTTTAAATAACGTACTCATCACCTGAATACCATTCTCAATCAAATGTTCTAATTCTATTTTTTCTTTTTTTGGAGAAGGCAACATGGCTAATTTTCGATACCCTTCAACAAATTTCTGTAAATGATCACTTCGTCTTAACATCGTTTCGACACTGTTTTTTACATCTTCTAAATCTTCAGCCGACAAAGAATCCTGCTCTACCAAATCCTGCAAATTCTGGCAAATAGAACGAATTGGCGTTATGGAATTTAATAGTTCATGCGAAATCACTTTCATTAAATTTACCCACGCATCTTTCTCTTTCTTCTCGACTACGTTTTGAATCGAATCCAGCAAAACAATAAAATAATCCTTTTCAAATATTTCTGTTCTGGAAGCCTGCAAAACAAAAGTTTGTTTATTCTGTTCGTTGATGCTGATTTCCAGTGACGTTTTTATTTCCTGAAAATCATCTTCTTCGATAATTTCACACAACGATGGCAGCTGATTTTTCAGGTATTTCCATTTTGAAACTTTCGGAACATTAAATTGTTTCGAAAAATAGTCATTCATTAAAAAGACATCCCAATCTGAATCTTGTTTTTGCAAAATGATGATTCCGGTTTCAATATTATTCAAAATCGAACGGTAAATAATGTCTTTTGAAACCTGTTCGTTTTGTTTGTTTTTCAAAACATCGTACAATTGAAATAAATCATTGTAGCTTTTATTGAATTTATGATTCGAAAAATCTGAAGTAAAATCATTTTGCAGGATCGAAGCAATCGTTTTATCGTATAGCAAAACAAAATTCCGAACATAAAAATACATTTCACGCACCAGCAAAAAGACAATAAAGAGTCCGAACACTCCTGTAAAAAGCAATTCGGTTTTAAAAAAATAAATAGAGATTTCGATCACTCCAACAATCAGTATTAATCTCAAAAACAACAGTTTATAGGTTTGAAATGTTTTGAACATACTAATTAAGATTGATGTTATATTTCTCTAAACGACGGTACAAAGCGCCTCTTGACAAACCTAATTCTTCCGCGGTTTTACTAACATTATTATTGTTTTTCAGCAAAGCTTTTTCAACCGCAGCTTTTTCTACAGAAGAAAGCTGAATATCATCCAGAGTTTCTTCGTAGGCCGTTATGGTTTCTAAATCTAAATCGGAAACAGTGATTTTATTGTTTTCACAAAGAATAACGGCGCGTTCAATTTTATTTTCCATTTCGCGGATGTTCCCATTCCACGCATGTTTTTCAATTTGTTCCAATACTTTTTTGTCGAAAGTAATTTCATCCCTCCCGTATTTGACAATCATTTTTTCGAGAAGATATTCGGCTAGCGGAATTTTATCTTCATTTCGCTCGCGCAACGGAGGCAAGACAATTTCCATCGTATTGATTCGGTAATATAAATCTTCCCTAAAATTCTTATCCGCAACTTCAAGTTTCAGGTTTAAATTGGTTGCCGTAATAATTCTAACGTTTAACGGTCTCGGTTTGGTTTCTCCCAATCTTGTTACGGTTTTGGTTTGAATTACCTGTAATAATTTAGATTGCAAATGCAACGGAACATTACCTATTTCATCTAAAAATATGGTTCCGTTTTGCGCCATTTCAAAGCGTCCGGGAGTATCAAGTTTAGCATCGGTAAAAGCCCCTTTTGCGTAACCGAATAATTCACTTTCAAAAATATTCGAATTCAAAGAACCTAAATCGACTGCTACAAAAGGATTATTTTTTCTTTCGGATTGGCTATAAATATGATGTGCCAAAACAAATTTTCCGGTTCCGTTTTCCCCCAGAATCAAAACATTGGCATCCGTTTTTGCTACTTTATCAGCCAGAGAATAGGCTTTTTTTATAATTTCAGAAGTCCCAACAAAAAAGTCATTTTCAATTTCGACATTCTTGGTTTTCTTTTGGTCTTTTCTGGCTTTATCGACGGCTTGTTTTACTGATTCTAAGAGTTTTTTGTTTTCCCACGGTTTCAATATATAATCGAAAGCGCCATTTTTTAAACCTTCAACCGCTGTTTCTACTTTTCCAAATGCCGTCATTAAAATCACGACCGTTTTTGGCGAAAGCGTTTTTATTTCTTTCAATAAATACAAACCTTCCCTTCCATCTTCAAAACCTATTCGGTAATTCATGTCCAATAAAACGACATCAATTGTTTTTTTTGACAATAATTCGACAATATTTTTCGGATTATTGAGCGTATAAATGTCTTCAAAATACTTTTTCAGGAACACTTTCGACGCAAAAAGGATGTCTTCCTGATCGTCGATGATTAATATTGAGGCATTTGTCTTTTTCATTTTTGTTCAGTTTTGGACGAAAGCTGTCCAAAAATGGACAGTTTAAATTTCTTTTAAAAAATAAAATTTTAAAAATAAGGCAGTTACAAGCTTTAAATTTTTGGCACGAAAATCACATTAAGACTAACAAATCATCAAATATGTGAAACATTATTGCTGGTAAAAGTAACAAAAATAGAGCGCTAACAACTATATTGTGAATTATCTTAATTTCGAATTTGTTTCTATTACATCGGCAATAAAAATTTTAAAAAACATCAATCTAAAACAACAATTATGATCAGCATTACAAAACTTTCAAAAATTTTTAGAACTGAAGAAATAGAAACAAATGCATTAAGCGAAATTTCATTAAACATCAATCAGGGCGATTTTGTATCCATCATGGGACCATCAGGTAGCGGAAAATCAACTTTACTAAATATAATTGGTTTGTTAGACAGTGCTTCAGGCGGAAGCTATCAGCTTTTAGGTCAGGAGATGATTGGCACTAAAGAAAAAGCAAAATCGAAGGCCAGAAAAGAAAACATTGGTTTCATCTTTCAGAATTTTAATTTAATTGATGAACTATCAGTTTTTGATAATATTGAATTGCCATTGATTTACAACGATGTTCCATCGGCTGAAAGAAAGAAAAAAGTAAACGAGATTGCTAATAAATTAGGTATTTCACATCGATTGAAACATTATCCGCAACAACTTTCGGGAGGTCAGCAACAACGTGTGGCCGTTGCAAGAGCCTTAATTAATGATCCGAAAATTATTTTGGCCGATGAGCCAACAGGAAATCTGGACAGTAAGAACGGAAATGAAGTAATGGAATTACTAACGGACTTACATGCCAACGGAGCTACAATTTTAATGGTTACTCACTCCGATTACGATGCTTCTTTCTCTCAAAAAACCATTGTGATGAAAGATGGAATTATACTTTCTGAAAAAACTAACAATAGAAATGTTGACGTTTTGGTAGCTGCTTCAAAAAACTAGAATCATGCTGAAAAACTGGATCAACATATTTATTTACCACATCAAAAACAACAAGCTTTTTACGGCTTTGAATATTTTGGGTTTGAGTATTGGAATCGCCGGACTGATTTTTGCCATTTTGTACTGGAATGAGGAACAAAGTTATAATGACTGGAATCCGAATAAAGAAATCGTTTTTCAATCTATAAGCCAGGTGAGTCCAACTAATTTTTGGGCAAGCAATGTCGCTTCATTTGAAGATTACTTTAAAACGGATTTCAAAGAAATTGAAAGTTATTGTTATCTGGACAGTTGGTATAACGAAAAACCGCTTCGATACGAAAACAAAAAAGGCAGTTTTAAAATCATCGATGCTCAAAAAACTTTTTTCGAAATGTTTCCATTTCCTTTTCTAAAAGGAAATGCCAGGACTGCATTAAAAGACAAAACAAGCATTGCTATTTCTGAGCAAACCGCCATAAATCTCTTTGGAAATACCAATGCAATTGGCAAAACCGTTACCTATGACAATAAAAAACTGGTTGTTACGGGTATTTATACCATTCCTGGAAAATCGTCTTTAGCTCCGGAAGCTGTTATCAATCTTATAGACGAAAGATTGTCTATTGACAGAGATAGTTGGGGAAGTTTTACTGCCGGATTATTATTGAAATTAAAAAACCCTGCTAACAAACAAAAGGTAATAGATAAAATGGAAAATCTATTATACCAAAACCGTACCGTAAGATTTGCCCGCGAGCAGGGACTTACTGTTGCTGAATGGGAGAAAAAAAATGGTGGCAGCGATATCAAAATATTTTTGGAATCCTTAAAGGAAGCCCGTTTACATTCTATTGTAGATGGATACGCCGAAGGACAGGGCAATTATCAATTTTTGGTAATTATGATGGTATTATCTGTTTTGATTTTAATCTTATCGATCTTTAATTATATCAACTTAGCAACCGCAAATGCGATAAAGAGAGCGAAAGAAGTTGGAGTTCGAAAAATCATCGGAGCATCAAAAAACAATATTGTACTTCAATTTATTTTTGAAACAATCATCATTACTTCATTTTCCATACTGCTATCATTAGTCATTGTGGAATTATCTCTGCCTTATTATAATAATTTTTTAGAAAAAAAATTAAGCATTAGCGGAAATGAGTTTTTTCTTGAAGTAATTGTCATTTTTGTTGTTACTGTAATTCTTGCCGGTGTATTTCCAGCCGTTTATATTTCAAATTTTGAAACTTTGAAGGTACTCAAAGGAAATTTCGGAAGGAGCAAAAATGGTATTTGGCTCCGCAATGGAATGCTGATTTTACAATTTTCAATTGCCTCTTTTTTCATTGTAGGATCTTACATTGTATCTGAACAGGTAAACTATTTAAATCAACGAGATTTAGGTTTTAGAGGCGATCAGGTTTTGGAAATCAACTACAAAAAGCCAAATTTTGATCCTAATGATCCTAAAGCAGAACAGGCTATATACAAAAGATACGAAACGCTTAAACAAGAAATTGCCAAAATTAAAGGCGTCTCTCAAGTAAGTACAGGAGCCTTTTCGTTTGTAACCGGAGGTGCTACTTCAGCAACTTTTACTTATCATGATAAAAATATCCAGAGTTATAATATGGCTGTTGACTTTGGAATGCTCGAAATGCTAAAGATCAAAATGACTCAGGGCCGCTATTTTGATAACCGAATTGCATCTGACAGTATAAATTCAATGATGATCAATGAAACGGCAATGAAACAAATGAATGAAAAAAATCCGGTTGGTAAGATTATAAACTGGAATGATCATAAACTCAAAATTATTGGTGTTGTAAAAGATTTTAATCTTTGGGGACCAAAAGCTGAAATTCCGCCAATGGTGTTTTTTCATCTTAACACTATCGATTGGATGAATGCCAATGTCAATCATATTTTTGTAAAAGTAGGTCCAAACGAAATGCAGCATACTATTTCGGAACTCGAAAAATTCTGGACAAAAAATATTGATGCAGATTCCCCTTTTAAATATGATTTTGTAGATAAGGCCTATGCCCGACATTATAAGGAGTATATAAATCAGAAAAACCTTTTTTCATTATTGAATGTAATTGTAATTCTTATTGCACTTTTTGGACTTTTCGCTCTGGCTTCTTATTCAATACAAAGTCGAATGAAAGAAATTGCCATTAGAAAAACCTTAGGCATCGAAACAACTGTTTTACTCAAAGAGCTTTCCAAACAATACATTATTTTCTGTCTCATTGGATTTTTGATTGCACTTTTTCCTGTTTATTATTTATTGAACAAATGGCTTGAAGATTTTGTTTTTAGAATCAACATTTCCATTTATCCTTTTCTAATGGGATTTGTGATTTTGCTTTTCTTAACCTTGCTTGTAGTACTTACCAGAGCTTATCAGGCTACAAAAGTTGATATATTAAAATATTTAAAATACGAGTAACATGCTAAAGAACTGGACTAACATATTTATATACCACATCAAAAACAACAAGCTTTTTACAAGTTTGAATGTTTTGGGTTTGGGTATTGGAATTGCGGGATTAATTTTCGCGATTTTGTATTGGAATGAGGAACATTCGTATGATGAATGGAATCCGGAAAAAGATAAAATTTATGCTGTTTTAAATGACATTGGCAGTGGTAATGTTTGGGCTGTAAATTCGCCTATACCAGCTCCAATCTTAAAATCAACTTCTTCTGCTTTGCAGGAATATTGCTATTTTAATACTTTTTACACTAAAGAAACGATACAATGTAATGGCAAAACAGAACTGGTAGATAAAATTTTCTCGGCACAAAGTAATTTCTTTTCTTTCTTCCCTTTTGAGTTTATTCAGGGAAGCGGAAAAAGTGCTATCCATGATCGTAACAGTATCGCTTTATCTGAAAAAACAGTTTCCCGTTTGTTCAAAAATGAAAACCCAATGGGCAAACAGGTTAAATACGCTGAGAAATATTTCGTTGTTCGTGGCGTTTATCGCTTATCTGAAAAATCTTCTGTAATGCCGGCTGCTGTTACCTCTATAATCGAGGAAGACCTGGAAAGAAACAAAGAAAACTGGGGGTTTAGCTACGGTTTAATGCTAAAATTAAAAAAGCAAAGCGATACGACTGCTGTCCTCAAAGATCTAAATGAAATCTACGTCGAGCATAACTACAAAAAACAGGCAAAGGACGAAGGTATTAGTTATGAAATGTATTTAAAAAAGTATGGATACGTCACCAAAGCGAAATTACTTCCGTTTGCCGGTTCACGACTTTTTCAGGGAAATTACCCTTTTCCAGAAGGAACTGCAAATCTCCAATTTTTAAGGATCTTAATGGGATTATCCATTCTTATTTTGTTGCTGTCGATTGTAAATTATATTAATCTCGCTACCGCAAATGCTATAAAACGTGCCAAAGAAGTTGGAGTAAGAAAAATTGTGGGTGCTACAAAACCACAAATTATTACCCAATTTGTATTTGAAACTACTTTAATTACATTGTTTTCGCTCTTATTGGCCTTGGTAATCGTTGAACTTTCATTGCCTTTTTACAATTCACTTTTAAGCAAGAATCTAATTCTGGAAGGTTCTCAGTTTTATTTGCAACTGATATTCATTTTTGTAATTGTCATCTTAGTTTCCGGAGTTTTGCCAGCCATCTATATTTCAAATTTTGAACCTTTGAAGGTTTTAAAAGGAAACTTCTCGCGCAGTAAAAATGGAATCTGGCTCAGAAACGGAATGCTCGTTTTGCAATTTGCTATTGCAACCTTTTTTATCATTGGATCCTTTATCGTGTACCAACAGGTAAACTTTATGGCGCAGAAAGATTTAGGTTTCAAAGGAGCGCAAGTGATGGATATTTCTTTTAAACCTAAAAGAGGTCAGAAGCAATTTGAAAGATACAAAACAATCAAACAAGAACTTTTAAAAATAAAAGGTGTTCAGGCTGTGTCTGCAGGAGTATTTTCTATTGGAACGAATATTAATTCTTGGTCTGGTTTACATTATAAAACCAATAAGGAAGTTATAACGCAACAAATGGCTATTGATTTTGGAATGCTCGATGTTTTAGGAATTCCGATAATAAAAGGGAGAGACTTGTCAAGCAAATTTGCCTCAGACAGTATCAACAGTATTTTACTGAATGAAACTGCGGCTAAAACATTGTTGGAAAAGGATCCAATAAACAAGGAAGTTGTTTGGGATGGTCAAAAATTCAAAGTGATTGGGATTGTAAAAGACTTCCATTATTTTGGGCTTGATAACCAAATTTCTCCCATGGTTTTTTTACATATCACGGCAATCGAAAGAATGGAGAAAGATTTACAAAATATCTCTGTAAAAATTGCACCTCAGGAAATGCCCGAGACGATCGCTGCCATCGATAAATTCTGGACAACTAAAGTCAATACGGAATATCCATTCGAATTCAACTTCGTCGACAGAAACTTTGCCAGGACTTATAAAAAATATCAGGATCAAAGTCAGTTATTTTCACTCTTAAACGGAATTGTAATTCTGATTGCCGTTTTCGGATTGTTTGCTTTAGCCTCGTTTTCTATGGAAAGAAGATTGAGAGAAATCGCGATCAGAAAAACATTAGGCGCTGAAACCAATATTTTACTGAAGGAATTATCCAAACAATACGTGCTTTTCTGTCTGATCGGTTTTGCGATCGGAATAATTCCCGCCTATCTTTTATTGCGAAAATGGCTTGAAAATTTTGCTTTCAGAATTGACATTCCACTACTTCCTTTCTTTGTTGCCCTTATTGCGTTAATGCTCCTAACCTTAACAATTGTACTGGCAAAAGCTTACCAGGTAACCAAAATTGATGTTCTTAAATACTTAAAATACGAGTAAAATGCTAAAAAACTGGATCAACATATTTATTTATCACTTCAAAAACAACAAGTTCTTTACGGCCTTAAATGTTTTAGGATTATCAATAGGAATCGCGGGATTAATATTCGCATTACTTTACTGGAACGACGAACAAAGTTACAATGCCTGGAATCCTGAAAAAGAGAATGTTTATCAGGTTTTGGTTCAACTAAGCGATACACCCGTCGGGTCAGATTGTGCCTTATTCCTGAAACCGACTTTAGACCAGGATCCAAATGTTAAATCTATACTATATGCTGATTCCTGGTATCAAAAGGATAAAATTATTTACAAAGGAAAAAAGGAATTTGTAGATAAAATTATTAATGTCGAACAAAACTTCTTTTCTTTTTTTCCTTTCAAAATTATTAAAGGTGATTCCATTTCAGCTATAAAAGATGATTCGAGCATTGCTATTTCAGATATTACGGCTAAAAGGATTTTTGGAAATGAAAACCCCATTGGAAAACAAATAAAATGTTTTGACCAGCTGTTTTCTGTAAGGGCCGTGTACCATATTCCAGGAAATTCTTCGATTGCGCCAAATGTCATCATCAATAAAATGAAACAATATACAACTGCCGGATTGACTGGTCCGTTTCTTTTAAAGTTATTATTAAAAGTAAAGGACCCATCAAAAGTTGACCTTACAAGACAGAAACTCGAAAGACTTTATAACCACGATTTTATTGCGAAAATTGCCAAAGAAGCCGGTTTTACAGTCGAAGTTATGACTAAAAAAGTGGGGTATTTTACAGTTATTCTTGAACCTTTATCAAAAGCCAGACTACATTCGTTAATAGATGGTTATCCTGAAGCACGAGGAAACTATCAGTTTTTGATGATCATGATGGGTTTATCTCTTTTGATTCTCATTTTGTCGATTGTGAATTACATCAATCTCGCAACTGCTAATGCCGTAAAACGAGCGAAAGAAGTTGGCGTCCGTAAAATTTCGGGTGCATCAAAAGGCGATATTGTTAATCAGTTTCTTTTTGAAACGGTTTTAACCACGACTTTTTCTATTTTACTGGCGCTAGTAATTGTAGAGTTGACTTTGCCATATTACAACAACTTTTTAAACAAAAACATTGTACTTCTTGCCAGTCAGTTTTATATACAATTGCTATTGATTTTTATCATTACAATTTTGGCGGCAGGATTATTTCCAGCCATTTATATATCCAATTTCGAAACTTTTAAAGTTTTGAAAGGAAATTTCGGAAGAAGTAAAAACGGTATCTGGCTGCGTAACGGAATGCTTATTTTTCAGTTTGCCATTGCTGCCTTTTTTATTATTGGCTCCAATATCGTATACCAACAAATTAAATATTTACAGACTAAAAATTTGGGTTTTAAGGGCGATCAGGTAATTTCGCTTTCTTTAAATTTTTCATCGATTGATTACCAGGGAGAAAATGCAGCCCAAAATATTTACGACAAATACAACATCATAAAACAGCAGCTCAGCAAAATTAAAGGAGTCGAACAAATCTCCACTGGCCTTATTGCGTTTGATGGTTCAGACAATTCTATATCCGGGGTTTTATACAATGATGAACTTTTTAAAGAACGCGTTATCCCTTTAGATTTTGGCATGTTTGAAATGTTGAACATCAAAATAATTAAGGGGAGAAATTTTGATAGAAAACTTGCTTCAGACACTATAAATTCTGTGATCATAAACGAAAGCGCATTAAAATTAATGAACCTTAAAGATCCTCTTGGCAAGGAACTTGTAATTAGAGAACAGAAATTAAAAATAATTGGTATTGTACAGGATTTTAGCTTATTAAGTCCTGAATCAAAAGTGCCGCCAATTGCTTTTTATAATATCAAAATGTTTGGTATGACACAGAACATTAACAAGGTTTATGCAAAACTAAAACAGGATGATCTGGAAAATACGATTGCCGATATCCAAAAATTATGGTCGAAAGTCGATACCGAATATCCATTTCAATATGATTTCGTAGATAAAGAATATGCGAGAACCTATGAATCATATGTAAAGCAAAAAAACTTGTTTTCACTGCTAAACATTGTGGTAATTCTAATTGCGCTTTTTGGTTTATTCGCCTTAGCATCGTATTCGATACAAAGACGAATGAAAGAAATCGCCATCAGAAAAACGCTCGGCGCCGACACAAATGTTCTACTAAAAGAATTATCCAAACAATATATTTTGTATTGCATCATTGGCTTTATAATCGCGTTGTTTCCAGTTTATTATTTACTAAACAAATGGCTGGAGAATTTTGCTTTTAGAATAGACATTAGTATATTTCCATTTATTCTCGGATTCATCATTTTATTAATTCTGACTTTAATCATTGTACTTTCAAGAGCTTATTCAGCTACAAAAACTGATATTTTGCAGTATTTGAAATATGAATAAGAAGATCTTGTAAAGTAAAAAACTCCATTATTTCTAATGGAGTTTTTTTTATGTTTTTTTTACATCATTCAACTTTTATACCTAGTGAAGAAACCGCAATTGTATTTCCAATTGAAGCTTTCTTTAATAGCTTCTTTTTATTATTGGTATGTATCAATTCGGTTATTCATATAGTTTTAATTTACATCATTGATTAAAGCACGATCCAAATGCACATATCCTCCATCAACAAAAACAAATTGTCCTGTTGTGTGAGACGAACGATCTGAAATAATAAAAAGTGCGGTATCTGCAATTTCTTCTGTCTGGGTCATTCTTCCTTTTAACGGAATACTTTTATTGATTTTTTTCAAAACAACTTCTCCATCCGGTAATGTTTTAATCCAGTCTTCATATGCTGGAGTATAACTTTCGGCAATAATAATGGCGTTGGAACGAATTTCATATTGAATTAAATCAACTGCCCATTCTCTGGTCAATCCTAAAACTCCACCTTTAGCAGCAGCATAACCTGAAGTTCCTCCTTGCCCGGTCAAAGCAACTTTAGAACCAATATTCAGGATATTTCCTTTTGATTTTTTTAGATAAGGAAGTGCGTATTTCACTAAAAGAAAATAACTTACTACATTTAGTTTCAAAGAATTCATGAATTCCTCGTATGTCGAATCTAAACCAGCACCGTCATTTACACCAACATTGTTAATTACAGCATCGATTCTTCCGTATTTTGTAACTATAGTTTTAACAGCGTTTTCGATTTCAACAGGATCGGTAACATCTGTTTGTACAAACAAAGCATCTATTCCTTTCTTTTGAAGAGCTTGAGCATAACCAAAACCTCTGTTATTTTTGTCTACTAATACCGGAATTGCTCCTTCATCAGCCAATCGGTTAATAATAGTTTCTCCAATACTGCCTTGTTTTCCTGCCGAACCCGACACGACAACAATTTTATCTTTTAAATTTAAATCCATTTTTGTGGTTATTAAGGTGTCTAGTGAAACCCGACAGTCCCGAAAGCTCGGGATAAAAAATCTGTCGGATATCCTGTAGATAATAGTTTATTCTATCTCAATCAACGCTTTAATTACATTATTTTTTGGATCAATTAATTGTCCAAAATCAGTAATCATTTCTGAGAAACTTGTTCTGTGTGTAATGTATTTTTTCGGATCAATCTTTCCGTTTTTAAGACATTCCATTACATATTCAAAATCTTCAATGGTGGCATTTCTGCTACTCATTAAAGTGGATTCTCTTTTATGGAAATCAGGATGACTGAAACTCAATTCACCTTTTTGAAGTCCAACCAAAACAAATCGGCCACCATGAGAAATGTAGTTAAAAGCGCTGTTCATCACTTTTTGGTTTCCGGTTGCATCAATCACAACATTAGCCATATCGCCATTTGTAATTTCTGCTAATTTTTGAGCCACATCATCGTGTAATGGATTTATAGTTTCATCAGCATTTAGTTCGTCTTTACAAAAACCTAATCTATATTCGTTGATATCCATCACGATTACTTTAGCCCCGGCAATTTTAGCAAACTGGATCAATCCGATACCAATTGGACCAGCACCCATTACTAAAACGGCATCAGTAGGTTTGACTGCTGCTCTTCGTACTCCGTGCGCTGCAATCGCTAATGGTTCAACTAATGCTAATTGATCATAATCCAAGCCTTGACCGTGAAGTAAATATTGCTCCGGAATGGTTACATATTCTGCCATACCACCATCAATATGAACTCCAAAAACTTTAATATTAACACAACAATTGGTTAGTCCGTTTCTGCAGGCAACACATTTTCCACAATTAAAGTATGGAATAAAAGTTACTTTATCGCCCGGTTCAAAACCTTTTGCATTTCCTTTTATATATTCTGCAGCAAGTTCATGGCCTAGAATTCTTGGGTATTCGAAATAAGGTTGTGTCCCTCCAAAAGCGTGAATATCGGTACCACAAATTCCAATTCTTTTAATCTTCAATAAAACTTCACCTTCTTTTGGTTCCGGAATTGCCTTCTCTCTTAGAATAAACTCTTGCGGTTTTTCGCATACTATAAATTTCATAGCATTTTCTTTTAAATTATTTTTTGTATGCAACTGCGGTTTGTTTACTAGTCCCCAAACCTTCAATTCCTAATTCTACAACATCATCTGGTTTAAGATAAATAGGTTCTGGTTTTATTCCCAAACCGACTCCAGGAGGTGTTCCTGTACTGATGATATCACCAGGAAGCAAAGTCATAAACTGGCTTAAATAATGTACCAAAAATGGAATCTTGAAAACCAGATTTAATGTATTACTGTCTTGGTATTTTTGACCGTTTACAGTCAGCCACATTGATAAATTATCAACATCTTTTACTTCATCTTTTGTAGCCAAAAAGGGTCCAAGAGGTGCGAATGTATCACTTCCTTTTCCTTTAGCCCATTGTCCACCACGTTCGATTTGAAATGCTCTTTCACTGTAGTCGTTCAATAAGGCGTATCCAGCAACATAATCCAAAGCTTCTGCTTCTTCTACATAACTTGCTTTTTTACCTACTACAAATGCCAGTTCCACTTCCCAGTCTGTTTTTTCACTGTTCTTCGGAATGATTAAATTGTCATTTGGTCCGCACAAAGAAGTAGTCGATTTAAAAAAGATAATTGGTTCTGTTGGAATTGGCGCACCGGTTTCTTTACAATGATCCACATAATTCAAACCAATACAGATTATTTTTGAAGGTCTCGCCACCGGAGATCCTAAACGTACATTTGTATCCACTTCCGGTAAAGTCGGATTACTATCTAATGCTTTCTGTAATTTCTCCAGGCCATTTTCTTCAAAAAAGCTTTCATTAAAATCTGTTACAATTGACGAAACATCATATCTCTTTTCACCAATTAAAACTCCCGGTTTTTCTTTTCCTATTTCTCCAAAACGTATTAATTTCATTTCTTTTAAGTTGCTAAGGTTCTGAAATACTAAGTTTTTTTTATTTTAATTACTAATATCACAGAAGCCTATAAGTTTTTATTTAACGCCATTAATTCTTTATATTTACGGTTTATAATTTTAAAAAATTATTTCCAAAATTAATAAATGTAAAAAACACAATTACAAAAGTATATTTTAATATTAATATTTTTAGATATATTTTCGGTGGAATTTTCCCAAAATGGCTAAACTTAATACATTATAACACTTTTCGTGAAATTTGTCGAAAAAAACTAACTTCAGGATGCTTCCAAATAGCACAAGCAAATCTTTTTTTGATTCAATCTGGTTTCTAATTTTAGAAAATTAGATTATTCATGTTACTTAAAACGGGTTTATCTAATCAATAAATCCTTTAATAATTCCACGCTTGGCAGTCTACGGCAAAAAGCAAGTATTGTTTTCAAAAGAAAGTCCAATTTTTAAATTCCAAATTCCAATCCAGAGTAACGCATAGTTTTGTATTCAGAAGAAATCAGGTACAGCAACTGCTATTTAACCGCAAAGAACGCAAGGGATTACGCAAAGTTCGCAATGAACAGCTTAGAAGCCTTAATAAAGGTAACGTTAGCAGAAAGGAAAATATCCTTTGCGTATTTTGCGGTTAAAAAACACAAAGTAATGTAAAACAAAAAACCCCGTTTCGTTAGAAACAGGGTTTTAAAAAGAAAGGCGACGACATACTCTCCCAC